>VERA01000127.1 GCA_018882935.1 Burkholderiaceae bacterium
TTCCAGCATCGGTCGCTCGACGGTCAGCACCACCATGTCATACACATGATGCGGCTCCTGCTCACCCAGGTCGCGAAAGTATTTCTCAAGGCTTTTGCGAACGACGTCCTGGATGTGGTCTTTGCTCATGGTATGTCGCAGTACGGAGAGGTGTTGCTAGGCGGCTAACGGCTCTGCAGCGGGCGCATATTGTAACCGTTCGCCGAGGGCTAACTGCGATTCAAAGAACGCGTCGACTGCCGCGAGTTGCGTCACACAGTCATCGATCAGGTTCATGCGTTGCCTGAATGTTTCACCACCGTGCAAGTCACGCACATACCAACCAATATGTTTTCGCGCGGTACGCACTCCTAAATAGTCGCCATAAAACGCGTAATGCGCTTGTAGATGCTGCGCCATACGCTCACGCACCTCACTGATCGCGGGCGATGCCAGTAGCTCGCCGGTGCGCAGGTAATGATCAATCTCCCGAAAAATCCATGGCCGGCCCTGCGCGGCGCGACCGACCATGACTGCATCTGCGCCGGTGATGCGCAAGACCTGTGCTGCCTTGTGCGGGCTATCAATATCGCCGTTGGCAACGACGGGTATGCGTACTGCGGCTTTCACCGCGGCGATGGTGTCGTACTCGGCCTCACCTTTGTAGCCGTCGGCCCGAGTGCGGCCATGCAGTGTCAGCATGGCAATGCCACTCTCCTCAGCAATGCGCGCAATGATTAAAGCGTTTTTGTGATCTCTATCCCAACCCGTGCGGAATTTCAAAGTAACGGGGACGTCGACTGCAGTCACTACCGCATTCAGCAGCTCGGCGACGAGTGGCTCATCACGTAACAATGCCGAGCCGCACCAGCGGTTGCAGACCTTCTTTACCGGGCAGCCCATGTTGATATCGATGATCTGCGCACCACGTGAGACATTAAAGCGCGCGGCCTCTGCCAGCAGCTGCGGATCAGCGCCGGCAATTTGCACCGCCTTGGGTTCCATCTCGCCTTCGTGGTTAATGCGACGTGTCGATTTATCGGTGGCCCATAAGCGCGGATTTGACGCAGCCATTTCAGAGACGGCGTAACCCGCACCCATCTCTTTGCAAAGTTGACGAAACGGTCGATCAGTTACACCGGCCATGGGTGCGACAAATACATTATTTCGCAGCTGATAGGGGCCGATTTGCATGATGCTCAAACCGAAGGTGCAATGTGCAGCCAGAAGGTCACCGGACCATCATTGATCAGTGCGACTTTCATATCGGCACCGAAGCGGCCTGTCTCAACCTGCGGATGTACCTGACGCGCACGCTGCACGGTGTAATCAAACAACTCATTCGCTACTGTTGGCGGTGCAGCCGGCGTGAATGACGGTCGTGTGCCGGAACGTGTATCAGCGGCGAGTGTGAATTGCGGCACCAGCGGCAAGCCCCCATTCACCTGGCTCACATTCAGGTTCATTTTGCCCTCGGCATCACCGAAGACGCGATAGGTCAGCAGTTTGTTCAGCAGTGCATCGGCCTCTTTGTGCGTATCGCCGCGCTCGGCACATAGCAACACCAATAAGCCCTGATCGATGCGACCCACAATCGCATCATCGACGCGCACACTCGCCTCGGATACCCGCTGTAATAAACCGATCATTGTTGGTTTACGACAGTGTCACACGCGCGAACTTGCGTTTGCCAACTTGTAGTACGAAGGTGCCGCTATTAACTTTGAGCCCTTTGTCGCTGACTGTCTCGCCGTCAATACGTACGCCCCCTTGCTCCACCATGCGCAGCGCCTCGGACGTTGAGGGGCAGAGCTGCGCTTGCTTCAATAACTGACCGATACCGAGCGGCGCACCACTGAGCGCCAATTCAGGAATCTCATCTGGAATGCCGCCACGCGCACGGTTATCAAAATCTGCCAACGCCGCTTCAGCGGCGCTGCGCGAATGAAAGCGCTCTACAATCTCTTGGCCGAGAAGTACTTTGATTTCACGCGGATTACGCCCGCCTTCAACATCTTTCTTAAATTGTGCGATCTCGGCCAGCGAGCGGAACGATAACAAGTCATACCAACGCCACATGGCAACATCAGAAATACTCATCACCTTGGCGAACATGGTGTTGGCGGGTTCGGTGATGCCAATGTAGTTATTTTTGGATTTCGACATTTTCTCGACGCCATCCAGTCCTTCGAGCAGTGGCATCGTCAAAATACATTGCGGTGTCTGGCCGTAATCTTTTTGCAGCTCACGTCCCACCAGCAAATTGAATTTCTGATCAGTACCGCCAAGCTCCAGATCAGACTTCAGCGCGACTGAGTCATAGCCTTGCATCAACGGGTACAGCAATTCATGTACCGAGATCGGCGTGCCGGCTTTCAGCCGCTTAGTGAAATCTTCACGCTCCAGAATGCGCGCCACGGTGTACCGTGCCGACAGCTGAATCATGCCGCGCGCACCCAGCGGGTCACACCACTCGGAGTTGTAACGAATTTCGGTCCGTGCCGGATCCAGCACCAGGCTCGCCTGCGAAAAATAAGTTTTTGCGTTTTCTTCGATTTGCTCGCGCGTCAGTGGTGGGCGAGTGACATTGCGACCGGAAGGGTCGCCGATCATCGACGTGAAATCGCCGATCAAAAAAATCACCGTATGCCCGAGATCTTGCAGCTGCCGCATTTTGTTCAACACCACGGTATGACCGAGATGCAAATCCGGTGCGGTCGGGTCAAGGCCGAGCTTGATGCGCAGCGGTTGACCGGTTTTTTCTGAATGCGCCAACTTCTGTGCGAACTCGGATTCAATCAGCAGCTCTTCAGCACCGCGCTTAACAATGGCAAGCGCTTCCTTCACCGCATCGGAGAGAGGGAGCTGCGGCGCAGCGGCTGGTGTTGATGAATCGGGGGTGACGTTGGTGTTCATACGAATTCGGGTTGGGTCATGACGCGCGGCTTTTCCATTGTGATCAGGCGCGGGTGGCGGCCGAGCAGCACGCAATAATGAATGAGCGCGCTCAAGAGCGCGGAAACCCGCGATTTTAGCGGATTGCGCGCATCACTCCTGCTTGGCTGCTCACTTGCAGATACTGCCGCTGCGCTGGTCGTGAACGGGTCACGCCAAATTTTCCGCGATACGGTGACCGGACTGTGTTGCGCGTGCTTGATCAGCGATACACTGCTTGTCGTTTGCAAAACGGGGTAACGGTCGATTTGCCGCATGGTTGGCTGTTTTGTTTGCCGTTCTGTTTGCTGAGCGTAAAACGCTTTATTTATTACTATCGTCCCGTCGACTTATCCACGACTATGTCTGCCCCGCTTTATATCGGCCTGATGTCAGGCACCAGCCTGGACGGTGTTGACGGTGTGCTCACCGCCTTCGATGGCGCGCTACACGCAGCCTATGTGCCTTTCCCCGAGCCTTTGCGCCAGGCCTTGTTTGCATTGCAAGCCGCTGGTCTGAACGAAATCGAGCGCGAGGCAGTAGCGGCGAATCAGCTTGCGCAGTTGTACGCCCAGTGCGTACAGCAACTACTGAGCGATAGCGGCTGTTCGGCCGACGCAATTAAAGCGATTGGTGTACATGGGCAAACCCTACGGCATCGGCCTGATCTGGGATTCACCCGGCAAGCAAACAACCCCGCGCTGCTGGCCGAGTTGACCGGTATTGATGTGATTGCAGATTTTCGCAGCCGCGATATCGCAGCGGGTGGGCAGGGCGCGCCCTTGGTGCCGGCGTTTCATCAGGCCGTATTTGGCAGCTCAAGTAGCACGCGCGTCGTGGTCAACATCGGCGGTATTGCCAATGTGAGCGTATTGCACGCTGAGGGTAGCGTACTGGGCTATGACACCGGCCCTGGCAATGTGCTGATGGATGCATGGGCCAGTACGCATTTAGGCACCCCCTACGACCCCGGCGGCGATTGGGCCACATCGGGCAGACCTGTGCCTGAACTACTGGCCGATATGTTGACCGAGCCTTATCTCGCGGCGCCGGCACCGAAAAGCACCGGGCGTGATTTATTCAACCCGGAGTGGTTGGATGCGCGGCTGGCGCGTTTCGCGAACAAAGCGCCGGTGGATGTTCAGGCGACCCTGGCGGCATTCACCTCCCGCACCATCGTCGATGCCATACAACGCGATGCACCTGATGCGGATGCGGTGTATGTGTGCGGCGGCGGTGCGTTCAACACGCACCTGATGCGCAGCTTGCAGCTTGATCTCGGTAAACCGGTGATGAGCACCGAGACGCTGGGTATCGCGCCCATGCATGTCGAGGCGACCGCTTTCGCGTGGTTGGCAGCCCGCTTCTGCGATGGTCTGCCCGGTAACCTACCGGCTGTCACAGGCGCCAGAGGGCCGCGCGTACTTGGGGCCCTGTATCCACGCAAGCATGAGTTTTAGAAAAATGGATGAACCATTGGCGCCGATGACGCTAGGCTTTCAATGGTCAGACGAGTAAAGACGAGACGTGCCGATTGATGAGGTAGACAGCCCAATTGGTCATGCCGGCGTAAGCCGGCATCCAGGAGTTTTTTGCTGGG
>VERA01000046.1 GCA_018882935.1 Burkholderiaceae bacterium
TGATGGAAGCGGGTAGCCCTTCCAGAGTGAGCAAGTGCTGTAATTCGCCATGCTTGTTGAGTTGCGGGTTATACATGTTCCACCGTCAGACTAAATCGGCCCTCACTATCTTTATGCAGTACCAGCTGCTCATGCGCACCCAGCTTGACGGTGTGCGCAACGAAGTCAGCGGCTATTGGTAGCTCGCGATCACCGCGATCGACCAGCGCCGCCAGCATGATCTTGGCCGGACGCCCGTAGTCGAACAAGGTATTGATCGCCGCGCGTGTGGTACGACCGGTGTAGAGCACATCATCGACCAGCAAGATCGTGGCGCCCTCGACCTCAAAAGGAATCTGACTCGGCTTGACCTCGGCCGACAAGCCGCGCTCGGCGACATCGTCACGGTAAAAAGAGACATCGACATAGCCACTATCTGAACTACCCAGGCGACGCGCCAGTCGATCGGCCAGCCACGCGCCACCGGAGTAAATACCAACCACAGCAACTTCACCCTCGCCATGCAAAGCAGACAGCACCTGCGCTTCGAGTTGCGCGTACAGGGCTTCGGCATCCAGTTCAGTTGGGTTCATGTTGATCAAAGTATTGTTGCAAGATCAGCGCTGCTGCTTCGCTATCGATATGCTCACCACGTCGCTGCGACAGTACTGCAGAGCTGTAACGCTCGTCTATGAGTACTGCAGGAATGTCATAACGACCGTGCAGCTGGTTGGCGAAACGTCGGCAACGCACCGTCATTTCATGCTCGGCACCGTCCGGGTGCAGCGGTAAACCCACCACCAGTGTTGACGGCTGCCATTCATCCAGCAAGCGCGTAATCGCGGCAAATTTATTCTCGTTGCGCGCGGCTTCGATCACTGCCAGCGGTGTGGCCTGACGCAACACAGTATTGCCAACCGCGACACCGATGCGCTTCAAACCGAAATCAAATGCAATCACGGTACTCATGCATGGCCGGCCTCGCCCGCCAGATCAGCGGGATCAAAACCGAGCAAATGCATCGCCGCCGAAAAACGCTCTTCTATAGGTACATCAAACAAAATCGACGGATCGGCTTTCACTGTGAGCCAGCCATTCCGCAAAATTTCTTCTTCCAGCTGGCCTGCGCTCCAACCGGCGCAGCCAAGGGTAATAATCAAACGATCCGGACCATGACCTGCCGCCGCTTGCTCGAGCACATCACGCGACGTGGTCAGCACTACATCGTCGGAGACGACCAGCGACGAACTGTAGCTTTCGCGCGGCGCATGCAAGACGAAACCGCGCTCGACTTGTACCGGCCCGCCGAACAGCACCGGCTTGCCAGAGCGTGTCATGTTCTGCGTACCAATCTCCAGCGACAACTCAAGGCGCTCGAACAACACGCCCATGGTCATGTCGGTCGGTCGGTTAATAATCATGCCGAGCGCGCCATCACTATTGTGCTCACACAAGTAAACCACGGTGCCACCAAACACCGGGTCGAGCATGGACGGCATCGCGATCAAAAAATGATCGGCGAGTTGTAGATCAGGTAAGTTCGGAAAAAAATCGACGCGGCCCGCGGCTGGCGCGGTGGTCTTGGCGGAGTGCGGCTTGCCTTGCTTGGCCATAGCGCGCATTTTAGCAGCATTGCACGCGGTGACCGCAGCACCGTTACACTGATCGGCTTATCGATCATTCTGATACCCGATTACCTCATGACCACTTATGACCGCGCGCTCGTCTGGTTCCGGCGCGACCTGCGCAGCTTCGACCATGCAGCGCTGCACCATGCACTCGCCAGCGCCAAGCAGGTGTTTTGTGTTTTCATTTTTGACAAGGACATCCTCGACCCGCTGCTGGCCCACGGCAGTATGGACAGGCGGGTGGCATTTATCCATGCCAGCCTGCGCGAGCTGGATGCAGAGCTGCAGCAGCATGGCGGCGGGCTGATTGTGCAGCACGCGCGCGCGGCGCAGGCGATCCCGGCGCTGGCGCAAACGCTGAACGTCGATGCGGTGTTCTGCAATCATGATTACGAGCCCTATGCCAAGCAGCGCGACCAACAGGTGGCGGATGCGCTTGGCAAGCAACAGCGACAATTTTTCAGCTTCAAAGATCAAGTGATCTTTGAAAAAAATGAAGTACTGTCGCTGGCGGGAAGCCCTTTTTCGGTTTTTACACCGTATAAAAATGCCTGGCTGAAGAAATTTCAGCCCAGCCCCGGCATGCTGGATAGTTCACTGATTCCGCACTTCGAGGTTAAGCCCAAACGCGGCCAACTCGCATTGCCCTCTCCCGCACCCGGGATGCCCTCATTGGCCGAAATGGGATTCGATGATATCGATCTCGCCGCACAGCATCTGCCCACTGGTATGCAAGGCGGGCAGCAGTTGATCGATGATTTTCTGCCACGGCTATCGCGCTATGGTGAGGCACGTGACTTTCCTGCGGTGAAAGGGCCCTCTTATTTATCCGTACATCTGCGCTTCGGTACGGTCTCCGTGCGTTCGCTGGCCCGACATGCGATGGATGCGATCCGCTCCGGTACCCGTGCCGATGGGGCAGCGGTGTGGTTGGCCGAGCTGGTGTGGCGTGATTTTTATTTCATGATCTTGCACCATCACCCGAAAGTGGCTGAGGGCGCTGCGTTCAAAGCCGAGTACGACCGGATCGCGTGGGAAGAAGGCCCGCAAGCTGATGAGCTGTTTGCCGCATGGTGTGAGGGCCGCACCGGCTACCCGCTGGTAGACGCGGCGATGCTACAGCTTAACCACAGCGGCTATATGCATAACCGTTTGCGCATGGTGACTGCTTGCTACTTGATTAAAGATTTGGGTATCGACTGGCGGCGTGGCGAAGCGTATTTCGCGCGCATGCTGAATGACTTTGATCTGTCGGCCAATAATGGCGGCTGGCAGTGGGCAGCTTCATCGGGTTGTGATGCGCAACCTTATTTCCGTATCTTTAACCCGATCACGCAATCACAAAAATTTGATACCGAGGGTAAATTCATCAAGCGCTATTTGCCGCAACTGAATAAGCTGGATGCAAAACAAATTCACGCGCCGTGGCTGGCGCCAAGCCTGGCGCTGGATATGGCAGGTGTATCACTGGGCAAAAACTATCCCGAGCCTGTTGTTCAGCATGATGAAGCTAGAAAAAAAACACTGGCGCGCTATGCGGTAGTGAAAAAATCCTGATCATCTCTGGTCGCTGAGGGCACCGGCTCTGCCATGATTTGAGTCAGCAGCGTGAGCAGCGCTTGTTCGGAATACGGCTTGCCCATGTACGCAGTAGCACCTAGCTGCAAGGCACGCTCGCGATGCCGGTCTGCCATACGCGAAGTGATCATTATCACTGGCAATGTTCGCCAACGTGCGTCATCGCGCAGTATGCCAAGTAATTCAAAACCATCCATACGTGGCATTTCAATATCCAGCAGCACCAGTGCCACAGATGCCGTCTGCAGAAATGCCAGCGCCTCTACGCCATCGCGTGCCAAGGCGACTGTATACCCGTGACGCTCAAGGAAGCGCTGGCTGGCACGACGAACGGTGAGTGAATCATCCACGACCAGTACCGTCGGCTTACGCACTTCTGGTACAACCGACACTTCCAACGCCGTGACATCCGGCAAACGGAAAGGATGAATAACTAAAACAATTGCGCCATCCGCCAGCGCACTGGCGCCTGCCAGACCCGGCACCCGAGACAGCTGTGGCCCCGGATGCCTGACGATCAGTTCACGCTGCCCCTCCATCGCGTCGAGTTGTATCGCCATCGTCTGATCGCCCTCGCTAACGATAATCACGGGCACGCGACTCTGCGCAACCGCCCCCCGATCGGGCGCTGTGCTGGTATCGCCCAACATCACGCCGAGCCGCCGCAAAGGCAAGAGCGTGCCTTGCCAGTCGATCTGCTGCTGCCCTTCAGAACGGCTAATGTCTGCAGGTATCTGAAGCACCTGCTTTACCAGTGCCGCCGGCAAGCCAACGCGCCATTGCCCTGCGCGCGCCAGCACCACCATCACACTCGCCAAGCCCATCGGAAGCCGTAAGGTAAAACGACAACCCTGACCTGCCTCGCTCTCGACTGCAATCTGTCCGCCCATAGCGGTCAATTCGGCGCGTACCGCATCCATGCCAATACCGCGGCCCGACAACGCGGTTAAGTTGGTTGCGGTCGATAATCCCGGCGCAAAAATCAGTGCACTCAGCGCGTCTTGATCAGGGTCATCACCGACGTTTAGCAGACCCGCATCGATTGCACGCTGTCGAATTCGCTGAAAATCCAGGCCGCGTCCATCATCCGTCAGCACAAGCTGCAGCTCATTTCCGGTCACCGTTGCGCTTATCGTTACCCGGCCAGTGACCGGCTTGCCCAGCGCTTGCCGTTGCGATGCCGGCTCAATTCCATGCACTACCGCATTACGCAGTAGATGCTCGAGCGGGCCAAGCAATCGATCGAGCAGAACACGCTCAATCTCGACATCACCGTTGTGAAGCATTAATTCAACCTCAGCACCGAGCTCACGCGCTGAGTGCTGCAGTACATGCCGTAAACGTGTCTCGGCAGTGTGCAAAGGCTGGCAACGCAGCGCCTGTAATTCAGATTGCTGCCGTCGTAAATCACGCTGCTGCTCAGCGGTAGTGTTACTCAACTGCTCAAGCTGACCAGATAGGCTACGCTGCACACCAACCAAATCAGTCACACTCTCGGCCATCATGCGCGTCAGCTCGTGCAGCCGGGTGTAGCGGTCAAACTCGAGCGGATCAAACTCAGGCGGAGCGACGCTGGATACGACCGTTTGACTTGCGTGCGCCACGACGCGCGACTCTGCCTCAATTTCAAGCTCACGTAATTGCGTCCGTAGACGACTAATATCTTCAGCAAGATCTGTTAATGAACGTCGCTGTACCTGCAGTAATTCGCCCAGGTGCGCATTCCCGCTCCATAACTCGGCGCCGGTGTCGGCGAATTGCGCCAAGCGGTCTGCACGTACCCGCAGCATCTGCGATCGTTTTTCTTTGGCTGGTACGAGCGGCGCAATAGTCGTATCGGATGCACCCACCGTGCTTGGTAATACTGACGGCTCAGCTGATTTTTCTTGAGCACTTACATCCGCGGCACTTTCCACACCCGCTATGTGATCAATAGACAGGCCAGTGACTGAGGCATGATCAAGCCGCGTACTGGCTGGCTGAGTCAAGGTGTAGGTCCAGAGATCAACCCGATGAAGCAGTGAGACGATAGAGGGCAAGAGGATTGCGGGTGCGAGGCTAGCTGGCGCTTGCCGCTGCAGTTCCGCCACCTCCGTCTCGGCCTGATGAAACGCCTCGCCGAGATCGTCTCGGCTAGCCATACGTGCACTGCCCTTCAGGGTATGCAATACCCGAAGCAACTGCATCGCCTGCGTGAGATCGTCTGGCTGCTGTTGCCACTGCCGCAGCGACTGCTCAAGTTGTGGCAGTAAATCTGCGGCCTCCAACTTGAATAGCTCATACAGCTCGTCATGCTCCTCTGATGGGCTGGGTGAGGGCGTGACTTCCTCAGCCAACAGGTGCTGAGCGATGCCGGCTGCAATATCACTTGTGGGAGGTACCATCGACTCACGCAAGCACTGCACCAGTGACAAGGCGTTACCGCGCTCGCCATGGCTCGCAAAATTTTCAAGCATCTGGGAAAGTGTATCCAACACCGTATCAATCAACGACGCCTGCAGCGCCGATCCATGCAGCTGCACATGCTCCAATGCGGATTCCAATGCAAGCGCCAGTTCCGCCAAGCCACTCAAGCCCACGGTCGCAGAGCAGCCTGCCAATGTATGCGTAGCGTGTGACAAGCCAGGCGTATCCGCTGCAGCGGCATAGTCGCGCATGGCGTGAATAAGCGTGTGCGCCTCGTCGATAAAAATCGCGTCAAGTTGTGCTTGAGGCTGCAGAGATAGCAGGTCCTGCGGAGGTTGATCGCTATTGAGCGCCTCATCTTTAGTGAATACTTGCTCAGGCGGCAGCTCTTGATCAATAGGCGCTGCTTGTTTAAGTGATGCGGCTTGCTCAACTGATACTGCTTGCTCAAGTGGTGCTGCTTGCTCAAGTGGCGTTGCTTGCTCAAGTGGTGCTGCTTGCTCATGTAGCGGCATGTGATTGCCTTGCAGCGATTGTTCTGCTTGTAGCCCTAGCTGCCAAGGAAGGTCTGCAAGCATCGTCTGAAGCAATACCCACTGCTGTACGAAAGTCTCATCTTTCAGTGTATGAGCGGTGAAGTGAGTGAGTGAATTACGTAGCTGAACAAGGTACTCACGCGCGGCGCTTGCACCGAGCAGGTTCAACGCACCCTCAATCCGCGTCAAGACCAAGGTAGCGGTTTTGTACGCATTTGTAGTATCCGAAGCCGACTCGACCTCGAGCGCATGCTCAACCTGTGCCATATCGGTTTGCATGGTCGCTACCAGTGCCTGGTATAAGTCATGCGCGTCGTCAGCGCGTGCTTGCGTGCTTAATTGATCCAGGTGCTGAGAGGGCTGCTCACTACTCAGCAAGCCGCTCATGCTCCGGATAGTGGCTAGCATCGCGCAGCCGCGTGTACTTTTTTTCAGGCAGCACAGGCCGGCTGCCAAGCCCTCGGCTTGCAGGGGTTGTAGTGGCGCAGATCCGATGCGCGCAAGGAGATCTTGCAAGTCAGCAGCTGCCGCAGTAAAAAACTCAGAAGCGAGCGCGGTCTCGATCCATGTCTTCCATATCACCGGATCTTCGATAGATGCCGGGTTGCTTTCGATCGCCGATATCATGACATCCAGTGCTTGGTGCAATGCCACTGATATATTTTCATCAGTCACATCAGCGATGATGCGATGCTCAGGTAAAGCAAATTGCTGCTCAAGACGAAAGACTTTAGCGACTGCGAGTGCCAGCGGGGTATGTCGTGGGTGTTGCGCCAAGGTGTAAAGCGCTTCGCGCGCGAGCGAACCAAGCGCATCAGCAGATGACTTGTGCTCACCTATTGGCTGACGTTGCAAGCGCACACCAGCTGCAGCGATTTTCTTGATCGGTGTCGGGTCGCCACCCACATGCGCGAATTCGATAAAACAAGCCTGAATCGCTAACCAGTACGCGCATTGCTCGTCAGTGAGCGAGGTGGTGGCAGCCGCAGCAAACAGGGCAGCAATCGGCAATGCAGCGGCGCGCAAAGCCTGATCATCTTGCGCGCGCAGCAGTGTCAGCAGCAATTGATCCGGATCAGTATGGGCCGAGTCGGTATGGGCCTGATCAATTAGCTCTGTTAACGGTAAATCAGACAGAAGATGTTGATCGATATCCAGCACGAGTAATGCGGATGCTTGCCGTGTTGATGGCCCACCCACCGCGAGTTGTTGATGCCAGTAGTGAATCAGCTCGCCAGTACTCAGCGTTTGACCACGCAGCAGCGCGCGCAGTGCCGCTCTGATGAAAACTTGAAACCGCTGCAGAATGAATCGGCTTGGGTGGGGCGCATTAGTAGCCGGCTGGCCAGCGTTGATCAGCTGCTCTCGCACCAAGGCTGTCAAAGCGGCCAACCCAGGCTGATCAATCAGCTCAAGCGCACCCTGCAACTGAGCTAGCCGTCGCGCTGCATCGATCAGCGCTGCCGTATGGCTGTCACTCAGACCCGAGCTCTCTACCTCACTCAAGAGCGCTGCAAGCTCGCCCAAGCAGTGCTCTGTGGTTTGCGCCAGCGCCGCAAGACTCGTCAACGGCATTGCCGCAGATGCGTCGCGGCAGTGCAGATCGGTCACTTTGTTTTCCACTGTGAATCAGGCGTCGGAATCACGTGTCAATGCGGAAGCGATTGATTGCACCGCCCAACTCGTCGGCCAGCAGCGCCAGCTCGCTTACCGAGGCCGCCGTCATTTGCGTACCCTGACGGGTATGCTCGGTCACGGTCAGAATGCTGTCGATGTTGTGAGCGACATGATCAGCCAAGCTGGTTTGTTCGCCTGCAGCGGCCGAAATGCCGCGAATCAAATCGGCCAGATGCTGCGAGATGCGATGAATCTCAGCCAATGCCGCGCCTGCACTGTCAGAGCGCTGCGCGCCGTCGACTACCCGCTGCGTTGACCGCTCCATGGCTGCGATAGCCTCCTGCGCATCAGCTTGTACAGTCTTGACCAGCTGCGCGATTTGGCGCGCCGAATCACCACAGCGCTCGGCGAGCCGCTGCACCTCTTCGGCCACTACAGCAAAGCCGCGCCCTGCCTCACCAGCCGATGCCGCTTGAATAGCGGCGTTCAATGCCAGCACCTGTGTTTGCTCGGTGATACCGGAAATCAGATCAACGATATCGCCAATTTCGAGTGAAGAATCACCGAGTCGCTTGATGCGCTTCGCACTTTCCTGCATCTGCTCGCGCAGCTGCTGCATGCTGCCGATCGCATCCTGTACCGCGCTCTCACCCTGAGCGGCAGCGTTCAGCGAAGCCTGCGCAACATCGGCTGATTCACTGGCCGCTCGCGAAACCTGATGAATCTGCTGCGCCATTTGCAGTACTGCTTGCCCGGTTTGCTGTATCTCTTGTGATTGTCGTGCCGCTAGCTCGAGCAAGTCGCCTGAAATGCCTTGTGCAGTGGTACAGCCGCTGGCAACTTGTTGCGCAGTCGCCCTGACTTTGCCAAGCAAGCGGCGCAATTCATCAAGCGTGAAGTTAACCGAGTCAGCGATCGCACCTGTAATGTCCTCGGAGACTGTGGCCTGTATGGTCAAGTTACCCTCGGCGACCTCTTGCAACTCGTTCATCAAGCGCAGTATGGCGGCTTGATTCTGCTGGTTCAGGCGTCGCGCTTGCTCTTCGTCGCTCAGTGCTTTTAGCTTTTGCTGCTCTGACTGCGCCCGCGCTTGCTCCGCCTGATTGGCGCGTTGCCTGCTCTGCTGAAGCTGTAGCGCCGCCACTGCTAATCCGAGCGAGACACAAAGCAAGGCGCACAGACCGAGTGCCCAGCGTAACGCACCAGCATCTTCGCTACCGCGATAGTCTTGCTGTAGCGCGAGTAAACGCTCGCGCAGCGATTCATTGTCGGCAAATATGTGGCGCTCTGCCTCTTTGGCGGCAATGAAGTGCTTCAGATTGCCGAGAATGCCTGAGAGCTCACGCTGATACAGCGCGAATTGTTGACTTAACTCGGCCAGGCGTCCGCGCGCATCGGCATTGGTGACAGCAGGCAGGCGCAGTGCCGGGCTACCTTCAAGGAAGGCATGCACGATGTCATTAAACGTACCTGCATCGCGACCGAGTAGAAACGCGGTGTCTTGGTTGATACCATCGGGCGTCAGGAATTCATTCGCGCTTTTTCCAAGACGCTGCGTCAGCATGACTAGCTGACCGGCAGCTGCAATCTCGCGCGGTGAGGCGCCGTGTTGCGCCAGCAGCGTTGCCACTTGCTCGCTCAGCTCGAGCAGCACGGGGTTGAGGGTGTTCAGCTTGTGTAAGGTGCCACGAAAACCGGTGAGCTGCTTCTCAAGCGCAAGCAACTGCGCGGAGGCTTCGGAAGAGCGCCGCCATACCGACCGAATCGCATCGATGCGTAGTTTCAGCGCGTCATCGGCGGCCGGTAGACCGTGACCTTGCCAGTCTCCGCCTTGCGCCAGACTATCGAGCGCTTGTGTTATCTCGGTGCGACTGTCTTCGAGCTGACGAAACGCGTCCCGGTGGCCTTGAATCGCATTCGGCGCTGCCTTACCCAGACGCTGCGAATGCATCAGTAGCTCGCTCGCCATTTGCGTCTGTACCGCCGCAGTGAGTGTGACGCTGGTATAAAACCAGGCTAGCGCAGCAACTATAACTAACGCTATGGCCAGCGACCATTTGAGCGTACGTAGTACGGCTGGTAGCGGCCAACGCCCGAGGCGACTGAATCCGCTTGATGCTGATTGCCGCGTTCGCCAACGCAGGGAATGCCACCATGCAGCGAGCCGGGAGGGTCTCAAAGATATAGAAGAAAAAGTAGTAGGGTCGAGCCGTTTATCAGGATCCATGCAGCGCTCCGAACAAGAGAATGAATCAGGCTGGGTACCGAGCAATGTCAAGAAATGCGGGCAATGCCATCAGCTTGATCAAATCAATCCCAATGTAGTGACTGCCGTCAGCATGCACAAAACGGGTCGGCGCCCAAATACTTGGCGTCACCGCAGGTGCTTCCGGCTTTAGCTGGGCGCGATCAATCACACCGATCATTTGGCTTACGCGAATTGCACACCGTATCGGTAGCGCGCCAGATAAAACCAGTAGATGATCCTTACGCTGCCATGGCCGTGGATTAGCGCCGGCAAAAGCATCCAGATCGATCACCCCTATCAGCTGACCGCGATGACTCACCAAGCCGAGAAACCAGTGGTGCGTAAACGGCACCGGCGTCGGCTGCTCGCTGCCCAGCATCTCTTCGGTATGCACAAGATCGAACAAGCAGCGCTGGTCGCCGGTAGCACATGCCAGATAGGACTGCGTGCTGCGATATGACTGTTGCGCTCGCTGCAGACGCTCGGCGAGCTGCTGCTGAAAGCCCTGTAAGGTACCCAGCCGGTGACTGATTGAACTTGCCACGCGTGCTAGCTGGATGCGCGCGATAGCGTTGCGATCTTCTGCAGCAGCGTATCGGCATCAAGCGGCTTGACCAGATACTCGCGAGCGCCTTGGCGTAAACCCCAGATGCGGTCGGTTTCCTGGTGCTTGCTGCTACAAATAATGATGGGGATGTCACGCGTAGCCGGATCGCGCGCGATCTGGCGCGTAGCATGAAAGCCATTCAAGCCCGGCATCACTACATCCATCAAAATCAGCTGCGGTGGCTGCGCCTTGATTTTCAGCATTGCCGCTTCGGCGTTATCCGCAGTAGTGACGCTGTAACCGTGCCGACTCAGCAAGTCGGTGATGAAATGGCGCTCGGTCGGTGAATCATCAACGACAAGAATATGCTTGATCGACATAGTGGTGAGCTTGAGAGGAAAAAACGAGCATCAGGTAACAGCCGGCGCAAGCAGTGCATATGTGCGCACTGTCTGCAGCAGGCTTTCTTTGGTAAACGGCTTGGTGAGGTAATCGGAGGCGCCGGCGAGCAGGCCACGTGCACGATCAAACAAGCCATCGCGCGACGACAGCATCACCACCGGTATGTGCGAGCACCGCTTGCTATGCCGAATCAGTGCGCAGGTTTGAAAGCCATCGAGGCGCGGCATCAGGATGTCGCAGAACACCAGTGCCGGTTGGCGCTCGACAATCATGCCAAGCGCCTCGAAACCATCTTCGGAAAGAATGACCGGGTAACCGGCCTGGGTCAGGAAAATCTCAGCAGAGCGACGTATCGTGCTGCTGTCATCAATGACCAGAATTTGCGGTCCATCCAGTGAAGCTCCCATCGCGCAACCGCTCCAGATTTGCAGGCAACGGCGCGGACTGTAACAAAAAGAGCAACACCTTCAAACAAGGAAAAATCAAACTTGCCCCACTGTCGTCATTTTGGCGACAGTGGCTTGCATTAACTGCGCGATAAACAATTCTTTGGGCGATCTGCGAAACTCAGAGTGGCTTGTTCGCCCCTCGCCCCGAGAAATTACCGGGCGGTTGCTCGCTTAAATAGCGACCATTTCGAAATCTTCCTTGCGTGCGCCGCACTCCGGACAGGTCCAGTTCATGGGCACATCCTCCCAGCGGGTGCCGGGCGCGATGCCCTCATCGGGTAAACCAGCGGCTTCATCATAGACCCAACCGCAGATCAGGCACATCCATGTCTTGTATTCTTGTTCGGTATTCTTGTTATCGCTCACGGCACGGCCCTTAAAGTAAAATGCTCAGCGGACTATGTTAATGCTTTCCTCGTGCAAATCCAATCATCACCGGTGGTATTGAGCTTTGGCGTGGCTGATCCGGTCGGTGCAATCGGCATCCAGGCTGATCTTGCCACCTGCGGCGCACTTGGCTGCCACACTGTTTGCGTGATCACGGCGCTGCTGATTGCCGACACCACTGTAGTCGAAGATGTAAATCCAATCGATGCCGATTGGGTCGCTGATCAAGCCCGCTCCCTGCTCGAAGATATTCCCGTCGCGGCATTCAAGCTCGGCCATCTCGATAGCATCGAGACCATCGCCGTGGTTGCGGAGATCATTTCCGACTATCCGCAAGTGCCGATGGTGCTTGATCCTTTCTCTTCGCTGTTGCCGCAGCAGCGCGACGATGAAGATATGCTGCTGGCGATACGCCAGCTATTGATTCCGCAAGCCACGCTGGTGCAACTGTCGGCAGATGAGCTGGCGCGTGTCGCTGAGACCTGGCGCGAACCCAGTAATGAAGACACGCTGGAGATTGATGCGATGCAGCTGATTGAATTCGGCTGCGAGTTTGTCTTGGTGACGGGTGTGCCGGGCGAGGCGCAACAGGTTCGCAACCTGCTATTCGGTGGTGATGGCTTGGTGCGCAGCGATCAGCGGCAACGACTGCTCGGCACTTTTGTCGGCGCAGGTAATACCATTTCTGCAGCCATTAGTGCGATGCTGGCAAATGGTGTTGATGTTCCCGAGGCTGTGCTGGAAGCTGAGGAATTTACCCACGCCGCACTCGGCAATGCGCTGCGCCTTGGTATGGGCAAACGAGTACCAGACCGTTACTTCTGGTCGCGTGAGCCGGAGCCTGATGTCGCCGCAAAATAATTTGACCCCACACGCTATTGATCAAGAGAGAGGTGAACGTGTCTCATAACGAAAGCTTGTTCGAACGCGCGCAGCGCTCAACTCCTGGCGGCGTTAATTCACCGGTGCGCGCATTTCGCTCGGTGGGTGGTACGCCCCGCTTTATCACACGCGCCGAAGGGCCGTATTTCTGGGACGCCGACGGCAAGCGGTATATCGACTACATCGGCTCTTGGGGCCCTGCGATTGTGGGTCACGCTCATCCTGATGTCATCAAGGCAGTACAAGCTGCTGCTGCCAATGGCCTGTCGTTTGGTGCGCCGACCGAGGGCGAGATCCTGATGGCAGAAGAAATCTGCAAGCTGGTGCCGTCGATTGAAATGGTGCGCTTGGTATCGTCGGGTACCGAGGCGGCCATGAGCGCGCTGCGGCTCGCGCGTGGTGTCACCGGGCGCGACAAAGTGATCAAGTTTGAAGGCTGCTACCACGGCCATGCAGATTCCATGTTGGTGAAAGCCGGCAGCGGCTTACTCACTTTCGGCAACCCCACCTCCTCGGGTGTACCGGCTGACTTCGCCAAGCACACCATAGTGCTTGACTATAACGACTGCGCCCAACTGGAAGATGCGTTCAGCAAGATGGGTGAGCAAATCGCCGCAGTGATTGTCGAACCCGTCGCCGGCAATATGAATTTGTTGCGCTCGACACCTGAATTTTTGCAAACCATGCGTCGCCTCTGCACGCAACATGGTGCAGTGCTGATGTTTGATGAAGTGATGTCGGGCTTTCGCGTTGCGCTGGGTGGGGCGCAGTCGCTGTACGGTGTTCAACCAGACATGACCGTGCTCGGCAAGGTAATTGGCGGTGGCTTACCTGTGGCAGCGTTTGGCGGCCGCGCCGATATGATGAAACACTTGGCACCGCTTGGTCCGGTGTATCAAGCCGGTACCTTGTCTGGTAACCCGGTGGCGGTCGCTGCGGGTATGAGCACGCTGAAAATCATTCAGCAGCCGGGGTTCTATGAAAATCTCGGCACACAAACACGCAAACTGGTGGATGGTCTCTCAGTAACAGCAAAAGAGATCGGCGTTGCCTTCAGTGCGGATGCCATTGGCGGCATGTTCGGCATTTACTTCAGCGAGCGTGTGCCGGAAAACTATGCGCAGATCATGGCTGGCAACAAAGAGCGCTTCAACCAATTCTTCCATGCGATGCTGGATGCAGGTGTATACCTCGCGCCGTCTGCTTTTGAAGCCGGCTTTGTGTCAGCGATGCACAATGATGCGGTGATTGATGAAACGATTTCAGCTGCGCGTGGGGCGTTTGCAAAACTGAATAGCTGATTCAAAAAACAATTAATTTCAAACTGGATCCCGGCCTGCGCCGGGATGACCTGTTTGAGGTCTGCAGATTTTTCCAAGTCCCGGGCGCTCACTAAAATTTCCGCGAGCCTGATCTGAAATTTATGCAAGCCGCATCTGCAATTCATGCAAGCCGCATCTGCAATTCATGCAAGCCGCATCTGCAATTCATGCAAGCCGCATCTGCAATTCATGCAAGCCTGATCTGAAATTTATACAAGCCTCATCTCAACCATCCACGCTTTCTGAAATACCAAAACGGTGTAATCGCACTCGCGATCATCAGCAACATCGCAAACGGATAGCCAAAGCTCCAGTTCAACTCGGGCAGGATACGGAAATTCATACCGTAGATGCTCGCGATGAGTGTTGGTGGCAAGAACACGACCGACGCCACCGAGAAGATCTTGATAATCTTGTTCTGGTTGATGTTAATGAAACCCACCGTAGCATCCATCAGGAAGTTGATTTTTTCAAATAAGAACGCGGTGTGGCCATCGAGTGATTCAATATCACGCAAAATTTGACGCGCCTCATCAAACTGCTCAGCACTCAGCAGTCGACCGCGCATCAAGAAGCTGACCGCGCGTCGGGTATCCATCATGTTGCGCCGGATACGTCCGTTCAAATCCTCTTCGCGTGCCATGGCTGACAGCGACTCTGCTGCATCCGCATCACTAAATTCTTTCTGCAATACGCTACGACTAACCTCTTCCAGATTTTGGTAAACACCCTCTAGTGCATCGGCCGAGTACTCAACGTCGGTCGCGTATAGATCCAGCAGTACATCTTTAAAATCACCAATCGAGCCCGGACGCGAACGGGCACGCATACGCACCAGCCGAAATACGGGCAGGTCGTCGTTATGCATCGAGAACAGCATATCTTTGGCGAGAATAAACGCCACGGTGACCACGCGCGATTCGCCCTCGTCTTCTTCCAGCAGAAAATCAGAGCGCAGGTGCAACTCACCACTATCGCCCTCGTAGTAGCGCGCGGAGGCCTCAATATCTTTGACCTCGTCCTCATCAGGCAGCGTCACGCCATAGATACTGCGCACCCAGTCGCGCTCTTCATCGCTGGGATCAGTGAGGTCAACCCAGATCGGTGTGGAACGCTCGAGATCGTCGCGCGACTCTATGTTGACCTGACTAAGCCGGCCGTTTTGCAGCACAAATACATTAATCATTCGCTTCCCCCACCACATAGATGTGGCATGGCCGCAGCGCGAGCGCTACAGGTTGATTGCTTTATACGTTAGGGAGCGTGGCCAAGGTTTGGCCATGCACGCCTGCTCACCCGAATCCGGCAAGCGGCGCGCGAGAAGAAGCGTCAGCTTGCGAGGAATGCGACCGATACCGGCCGGTGAGTCGAAATGGGACTGCCCAAAGGAGTCTCCGTTGTTAAAAACAGTAGAAGTTTACTTTTTTACAGGAGATGAGGCAAGGCTTAAGGCGAGGATTTACAGCGGGACTACGGTAAGGCTTTCGCCTCTGGCCGATCATTCAGCGCGATGGCGCCTGCCCCGGGCACGACTCCCTCGCCCGCCAAGGAGCTTACGGCAGATCAGCGCTGTTCATGCGCGTCAGTATCAGAGCCGAGCGCTTGTTGAGATAGTTGGAATCAAGATGCCGCCCGAAGAACCGTGGGTTAGGCAACATCACTGCCAGTCGCGCTGCCTCTGCCGGCCCGAGCTTGGCTGCCGGTACACCAAAGTACTTGCGCGCGGCTGCTTCGCAACCGAACACACCGGTACCCCATTCAACTGAATTGAGATAAATCTCGAAAATTCGCCGCTTGTCCATCACGGCCTCGATCATGAAAGTGATCAACATCTCTTGTGCCTTACGCACATAGCTGCGCTCGCTTGACAGGAATAAGTTCTTCGCCAGCTGCTGGGTGATAGTTGACCCGCCCCGCACCACTTTGCCTTTCTTGGCATTTTTTTCGTAGGCTTTTTGAAGCGCTTCCCAGTCAACGCCTTCATGTTCGGCGAAGTTGGCATCCTCCGAAGCAATGATCGCGCGCTTCAGATTATTCGATATACGCTCGTACGGTACCCACTGATGCTGCAGCTCTGCCTTGGGGTTCTTCTCGCGTAGCCGGCCAAGTTGTTCACGCATGAACGCGGTGGAGCTTGGGTTGTGATTCACCCACCAGCATACTTGAACAAAGTACCAAAGCTGCAGCAGAAGCATCAGCGCGGCCGGCACGCCAAGCAACCAAAACAACCAACCACGCCGCAGTCTCATACTTGTGCGCGCAGGTTTTTATAGACGGGTGCGGTATCAGGCCGCACACCGCGCCAGACATAAAATGACTCGGCCGCTTGCTCTACCAGCATGCCCAAGCCATCGCGCGTTACCGCACCATGGCGCTGCGCAAATTGCATGAATCGCGTTGGCTGCGCGGCATACAGCATGTCATAGGCAAAGCTGGCTGAATTAAATATGGCGCCAGGAAGCGGCGGTAAGTCACCGGACAAACCCGCTGAGGTGGCATTGATCACAATGTCATAGGTCTCGCTCAAGGCATCTATCGCGCACGTGTGTAATGCCGGATGAGCAAACTGACGCACCAGATCATCTGCCTTGCTCAGGGTGCGATTACTGATGGTGAGCGATTGCGGATGCTGCTCTAGCAGCGGCAGTATCACCCCCTGCGCCGCACCACCTGCGCCAATCAAAAGCACACGCTTGCCCTTGATCATGACGCCAGCGTTCAGGCTGATATCGCGAACCAGACCGACACCGTCGGTGTTATCACCTGTGATGCGGCCGGCCTCAAACAGTAGCGTGTTCACCGCGCCTGCTGCCTGTGCGCGTTCGCTGCGCTGCTCTGCCAATGCATAGGCCTCGAGCTTGAAGGGCACAGTCACGTTGGCACCGCGACCACCGCTATCGATGAAGCGACGCACAGTGTCAGCAAAGCCATCAAGCGGTGCGAGTAGCCGCTGGTAATCGATACGTTGGCCAGTCTGCTGAGCGAATTGCGCATGAATCTGCGGCGATTTGCTGTGCGCGATCGGGTTGCCGATGACTGCGTAGTGGTCTGTCATACGATCACCTGCTCACCGACTGTGTTTCAAGCTGCTCATCCCGCGTGAATGAAAAGCGCGTGATGATCTCCCACACCCGCTCACGACCATCTTTCATCAGGGTCGCCGGAAAATGCCCGAACGGCGCTGCCTGCCGCACGATATTTAACGCGGCTGCATCCAACGCCGCATTACCCGAGCTGCGCTCGATACGTGGGCCACCTTCCTTGGTATACAAGCTGCCATCGTGATACACAGGAATATAAACAATTAACTCACCGTACAATTTTTTTCCTTCGCGCTGCGGAAAATTCAAGGTTCCGGTCAGCTCGATTTTTTTCTGAAGCGCGGTGTAGTAGAGCGCATGAGTAACTTCACGCGTCGAGGGACCAAGCTGTGTCTTTAACGGTCGTTTATTGTAGTCAGAGACGTCGCGCGCTATCTCGGCCTCGCGCCTTGCCATTGCCTGTATCTGCTCTACCGAGCGCACATCGCGCGTATCAGTTTGCGTGGTTTCATGCGGCTCGCCAATCGGGGTTACGTGCTGCTGGCGCTGCCCGAGCTGTGACAGCAAACGCTGCTGTGTATGCTCAAGCTCCGTGACACGTTGTCGCTGTGCTTGTAGCTGAGTACGGTCATCCATACTCCCCAGATTCGGTAGCGGCGAGCGCGCCCGCCCCGCCTCGGATTGGCCGCCTCCGTCAAGATTGGTCTGCGCCAGCGCATCGGCCTGCATTGGCGCGTGGTCGCTGTTGGCATTCACCAGAATGACCGACAATCCGGTAGTGAAAGGACGTGCTCGATCTGACGCCGCCGGATCAAAGTGCATTGCCAGCAACGCCACGTGCAACACCACTGATGCGCCCATGCCAATCAGCAGCAAGCGATTATCGCGGCTGATCATGGATGATCGTCACTCGCGCGACCGCTCTCGGGTAGCGCTGTTTGCGCCGTTGTCGCGGCTTGATCTGACAAGACAGGTACAGGCTCTTCTCCAGAAGCAGCTGACGCATCCATCACTGGCCCATTGTCTGAATCAATGACTTGCTCGGCAGCTTGTTCTTCCTCCTGCAAGGCATCGGCTTCTTCGAGCGCAATCTCGTCGGCCAAATCCGCCGAAACAGTAGCCACTTCCAGTACGCGCGCTTGTACCGTGAGGTCTACTTCATCCCACTGAATCAATTCCAGCTTCACCTGCGTACCACGCGCATGACGAACACCAGGCATAGTTATCACTAACGGTATATCGACTAAGCGCAGTACATCATCCTTCAGCAGTACCGCCTCTGCCTGTTTGAGCTCTTGCTGCGCCAGCCAGCGCAGGCACCAGAAACGCTCCATGGTGGACTGAAAATCAGCGTAGGCTGAATAAGCGCTATCAAATGCAGAGACGATGGCGAATAAATCAGCATCTTTGTGTTTGAACGGTGCCACCAGCGGTGCAGTCACACCTCCCCGTATGCAGGCCATGATCTGCCACTGATTGACCAGATCGGTATAGCGACGTAGTGGCGAAGTGCTCCATGCGTACTGATCAACGCCCAAGCCCTGGTGGGGCGCGGCATGGGTTTGCATACGCACCTGCATACGCGCATTCCAACCCTGACCACCTCCTTGCGCACGGTAGATACCCGGCACGCCATGCTCATGCATCAGCTTGCCCCAGGTACTGTTCGCAAAGATCATTAACTCGGCAACGATCTTGTCGAGCGGCGCACCACGCTTGCGGCGCGTGATGGTAACCACATCGTCATCAACATAAAAATTGAAGTCAACCCGATTCACCTGCTCCGGCCGCAAACCGAATGCCTCGCGCTTGAGCATCCGAGCTGCCTCAAGCTGCTGCGCCCACTGCCATAGCGTTGTGATCTCATCTTTGTAGGGGTAATCACCGCTGCCATCGGCGAGTGATTGCTCGGTTACCTCTGCATCCAGATCATTGTGCCGAAGATTAGCAGCGATAGGCACACGCTCGATCAGCGTCTCAGTGGCTGTAACTGACCATGACTGTGACTCCAGCGTTGCGTAAAGCGATAGCGCAGCACGCGCATCGCCTGCTGCCAGTGTGAACTGCTCAACTAAGGCATCCGGCAGCATGGTGATTTTATCGCCCGGCATGTACACGGTGCTCATGCGATCACGCGCCATGCTATCGATGGTATCGCCTTGCGTAATACCAAGGCCGGGCGCTGCGATATGAATACCTA
>VERA01000047.1 GCA_018882935.1 Burkholderiaceae bacterium
GCGTGGCACTGCCCGTTCACAGAATGATTACCTTGAGATTGCGCATCGGTTTCATACGGCGATTTTGTCGGACGTACCGAAAATGTCGTCCGAGATGGCCTCGGAGGCGCGGCGGATTACCTGGCTGGTGGATGTGCTGTATGACCACCGGATCAAGTTGCTGATGTCTGCAGAGGTGGCACCGGAGCAGTTATTCACCGAGGGTAGTTTTGCGACTGAGTTTCAGCGCTCGGTTTCGCGCATCGTCGAGATGCAATCGCGCGAGTATAAAGAGAGTGATCGGCGTAAGTCGGCGGCCATGATGGTCAAGCACGCTGCTGATTAAACGAAACGGGATATTGTTTGGCACTGAGAAAAATTCTTGCGGCGCCTGCTGCGTTGCTGATGGGGTTTGCGATCTGTGCGCTCGCTGCGGCGCAGCCGCTTGATTCTAGCGGTGCTGCCGAGCAGGCACTGGCGACGCAGTTTCCGCCTGACTCTATCGATTCGGTTGACCGCGCTAATCAGGCGCTTGCGCTGGTTCCGGCAGCGCGCAGCGAGATCGAGCGACGGGTAGCCCGACAGCGCGCGCAATGCTACGCGCAGTTTTTTACATCGTCTTGTTTGATCGAGCTTCGCGAGAGCGAGAGGCGTGCAAGCAAGGCGGTTCGGCGAATCGAAGTCGAGGCGAATGCGTTGTTGCGACGCGAGCGTGCAGCTGAGCGCGATCGAGCGGTAGCCGATCGTGAGCGCCGCGCTGCCGAGCAACGCGCCAAGTCGATTCCAATTACAGGTAAGGCGCGTAATGCCGACAGCCCGGAAGCGGCCGATTCGTCGCGCGAGCCGAATGCCGCCGATGCTGTTAAGTCCGGGCCATCATCTCAACCCGCTGCGCCGGCATCTGACAATGAGCCTCGACCCTGATCAGCTACGGTCGCGCGTAGTCATGCTAGAGATTGAGCACCGCGATCTCGACGAGGCAATTGCGCGGTTGATTGATTTACCTAACCGGGATGACTTGCTGCTCTCGCGCATGAAGAAGCGCAAGCTTCAGCTGAAAGACCAGATTCTGCAGCTGAAGATGTTGCTGGTCCCGGATATTCCCGCCTGACGTTTGATCGTATTTTGAGCGACGTCCCTGTCACCAGCGAGCATGTCGGCGTCCACGATGCCGAGCTTACTGCGCTGTTTGATGCAAACGGCAAATTAGCC
Organism: Burkholderiaceae bacterium; assembly: GCA_018882935.1. Classification (GTDB taxonomy): domain Bacteria; phylum Pseudomonadota; class Gammaproteobacteria; order Burkholderiales; family Burkholderiaceae_D; genus Pernthalerella. The sequence continues at coordinate 1,192 of VERA01000047.1, forward strand.
GAGCAGATTCCGAATTTCCGGCCCCGGCAGTCGCAAGCCGATATGGCACGCGCAGTGGCGCAGGCGATTGCAACGCAATCGACACTGCTGGCCGAGGCAGGCACCGGTACCGGCAAAACATTTGCCTATCTGGTTCCGGCGTTGCTGTGGGGTGGCAAGGTGATTATCTCGACCGGTACCCGTAATCTGCAAGACCAGCTGTTTTTGCGTGATCTACCGGTGGTGCGCAAGGCCTTGAATGCGCCAGTGAGTGTTGCGCTGCTTAAGGGCCGCGCGAATTATGTCTGCCACTTTCATCTCGAGCGTACGCAGCAAAACGGACGCCTGACTGCGCGTGAAGATGTAGGCTATTTGCGCGAGATTGGTCGCTTTATAAAAACCACGAGTAGCGGCGACAAATCAGAGCTGTCACGCGTACCCGAGAACGCATCGGTATGGAATTTAGTGACCTCAACACGAGACAACTGCGTTGGTGCGGAGTGCAAGCACTACCAGGATTGTTTCGTGATGAAAGCACGGCGCGAAGCGCAGCAGGCCGATGTGGTGGTGGTGAATCATCATCTGTTTTTTGCGGATGTGGCGCTCAAAGATACCGGCGTTGCCGAGTTACTGCCGACCGCGAACACTATTATTTTTGATGAGGCGCATCAGCTTCCCGATACCGCCACCTTGTTTTTTGGCGAGACGGTATCGACCAGCCAGCTGATGGAGCTATGCCGCGATGTACTTGCCGAGGGGCTGACCCACGCCCGTGATGGCGCGGATTGGGGTGCACAAGTCGCCAGCGTGGAGAAAGCGGTGCGTGATCTACGGCTATCTTTGCCGGTGGAGGGCGCAAAGCTGGCCTATGCGCAGATCGCCCAAAGCAGTGCATTTTTTCCGGCGCTGGAGCATATGAAAGCGATGCTGTCGCATCTGACCGAGGTGCTTGCTGCACAGGCCGAGCGCGCCGAAACGCTGGAGCAGTGCCGCGTGCGCGCATCCGAGATTAGCCTGACACTGGGACGCTGGCACCCCTCTGCCAGTCATGCGTCTGATCAGGCGGATGTGCTGTGGGTTGAAGCATTTTCGCAAAGCGTACAGCTGCACCGAACGCCGCTGTCGATCGCACCGATCTTCAACAAGCAACGCGAAGGTGTGCCACGCGCCTGGATTTTTACTTCGGCGACGCTGGCGGCAAAAAATGACTTTTCCCACTTCACTTCGCAAATGGGCTTAGAGCTTGCTACGGCGAAGAGTTGGCCGAGCCCGTTCGATTACGCGCGTCAGGCATTGCTGTATGTACCTACCGATTTACCCGACCCGAATTCACCGGCGTACACCGAGGCGGTAGTCGATGCCGCGTTGCCGGTGATCGAGGCGGCCGGCGGTCGTGCGTTCTTGCTCTGCACCACCTTGCGAGCTGTCAGGCGCGCCGGCGAACGGCTGCGCGACCTGATCGCCGAGCGAGAGTTGGCCTGGCCTTTACTGATTCAGGGAGAGCTGGGGCGCACCGAATTGCTCGAGCGTTTTCGTAGTGCCGGCAACGCGGTGCTTGTCGGCAGCCAGAGTTTTTGGGAAGGCGTTGATGTACGCGGTGAGGCTTTGTCGGTAGTTATCATCGACAAGCTGCCGTTTGCACCACCCGACGACCCGGTGCTTGCTGCGCGCATCGCCGAGATGGAGCGGCGTGGTCAAAATGGTTTCATGCATCACCAGCTGCCTGAGGCAATAATCGCGCTCAAGCAGGGCGCCGGCCGCTTGATTCGGGATGAGCATGACCGTGGCGTGCTCATGATTTGTGATCCGCGCCTGATCTCGAAACCCTATGGCCGTCGAATCTGGCAGAGTCTGCCGCCGTTCGCACGAACGCGCGATCTCAAGCAAGTAGAGAGCTTTTTGCTCGGCCCGCCGTGTTGAGCGGTATCAAAGCGGTGCCGTGTCGGGGATGCGTTAAGGTAAAATCGCAGCGATGAAAATCTTGATCAGCAATGATGATGGCTACCTCGCCCCCGGCATCAATGCCCTCGCTGATCAGCTCTCTTCGATTGCTGACATCGTGGTGGTGGCACCCGACAGTAATCGCTCCGGCTCATCCAATTCACTGACGCTCGACCGTCCCTTGCGCGTGATGAAGTCCGACAAGGGCTACTACTCCATCAACGGCACACCGAGCGATTGCGTGCATATTGCGCTTACCGGCTTGCTTGCTGAGCGACCTGATCTCGTGGTGTCGGGCATTAACCAAGGCCAGAACATGGGCGACGACACGCTGTACTCCGGTACCGTTGCTGCTGCTACCGAAGGTTTTTTGTTCGGAATTTCGGCGATCGCTTTCTCTCAGGTCGATCATGGCTGGGCGGAATTGGCCTCGGCCGCGCGGCTGGCGAAAGATATCGTGCAGCGACAGCTTGACGAGCTGAGCAAGCCTTTTCTGCTGAACGTGAACATTCCAAACCGCCCGTATGACACGCTCAATAAAGTGGTGGCGACGCGGCTGGGCAAGCGGCATCAATCAGAGCCAGTGATTCGCTCGACTGACCCTCACGGTAATGAGATTTTCTGGATTGGTCCGGCAGGTAAGGCGAAAGATGCCGGCGAGGGTACCGATTTTCATGCGACTGAGCAGGGCTGGGTCTCGGTGACGCCGTTGCAAATCGATCTGACGCATGGTCCTCAGTTGCAACGCTTGCAGACGGTGATCGGATGAGCGAAAGTGAAAGCCAACCGAAAAAGCGGTTTCCACTGACACTGGATTTTGTTACCGGCCTGTCGGGTCGCAGTAAGGCCGCAGAACACCGGACCCGCAGCACACAAACCGCAACCCGTAATATTAATGAGCGCGCGGCTGCTGCGCGGCCGCTACCAGCGCCGACCGTTATGCCGACCGTTGTTAGCAAGCCGCAGCGTCCGGCTGCGATGGGTGATGGCGCTGTCAATGCGCCGCTGGTATCTGAGGCGGTGCGTAAAGCCATGGTGCGCCGTATTGCACAGCAGGGCGTCAAAGATGCAGCAGTTTTGGCGGCCATGGAAAGCGTGCCGCGTCATTTTTTCCTGGAGCCCGGGCTCGCCTCGCAGGCCTATGTCGATACCGCTTTACCGATTGGCTACCACCAAACTATCTCCAAGCCCTCGATCGTCGCGCGCATGATCGAGGTGATGCGTGAAGGGGTCGACGGTAAGTTGGGGCGGGTGCTTGAGATTGGCACCGGGTGTGGCTACCAGGCAGCAGTGTTGGCGCAGGTGGCCGGTGAGGTTTACTCGATTGAGCGCATGCGGCCGCTGCACGAGCTCGCCCGCAGCAACTTGCGTGCGCTGTGCATTCCCAACCTGCGGCTGCACTATGGCGATGGTATGTTGGGACTACCGCAGTGCGCGCCATTCGATGGCATCATCCTGGCAGCGGCAGGCTTGGATGTGCCGCAGGCACTCTTGGATCAAATGGCGTTGGGCGGGCGACTGATTGCACCGGTCGGCCAACGTGTGCAGCGGCTCAAGTTAGTGGTGCGCACCAAACCCAACGAGTGGGTGGCTGACTTGCTCGAGCCTTGTCACTTTGTGCCGATGCGACCCGGTACCTTTGGTTAGCGTCATAACCGTTGAAACAGTCCGTTGGAATAGCCACGATGAGGATCAACACGATCACACTGATCTCGCTACTCGGCTTTGCCCTGTTGCTGCACGGGTGCGCGGAGATGCCGGCCAATGCGCCTATTGATGACCGCACCTCAAACCGCGCCAAACCCAAGAGTACGCAGCCCGCAGCGGCGCCGGTAGCTGCTGTTGCACCTGAACCCGCAGATCCGCCTGGTTTTTACACTGTCAGGAAGGGCGACACGCTTGGAAAAATTGCCAGGCAATTCAACCAGCCGGTGCGCGACCTCGGTGACTGGAATCGATTGACCAACCCCGACGATATCCGCGTTGGCCAGCAGCTGCGCATTATTCCGCCTGAAGATAATCGGGTTGCAAGTGTGCCGACCGATACCGGGATGGAGATGCGCTCACTTGACACAGCGGGCAGCAGCGGTGCGTCAAGCAATACAAACACAGCCAGCGCGAATGCAGCCAGCGCGAACCCGACCCGCGCGCCGGGCCCTGCCGGCGGCACCAAGAGCGGGCCGTTAGGTAAAAAGGTCGCCTACTCTGATCAGGCGTGGTCTGAGTTGCAGCGTGGTGAGCCGGCCAAGGCATTGAACGATGTGCGTAAGCCAGCCGACGCTACTGCCACTGCTACTGCGCCTACGGCGGGGCGTTTCGTTTGGCCGACTGAAGGCAAGGTGATTCGAAGTTTTGATGCATCCCGCAAGGGTATCGATATTGCCGGGCAGCCAGGTCAACCGATCGTTGCCGTTGGCGAAGGTACCGTCTTGTATGCAAACAATATGCGCGGCTTTGGCAACCTGGTGATCATTGATCATCGCGATGGCTTGGTCTCTGCTTATGGCCACAACAAAGTGATTTTGGTGAAGGAAGGCCAGACGGTCGCCAAAGGGCAGCGCATTGCCGAGATGGGTGATTCAGATGCAGAGTCGGTGCGGCTGCATTTCGAGATTCGGCAACTCGGAAAGGCAGTTGATCCGATGGGGTTTCTTCAGAGTCGTTAAATGACTGATTCGTCTGGGCACACGGGTTCGACGCCGCTTGATCAGCTCGTTGGCCATTCGCGTATGGATCAGTCCAGCTTGAGCGATCAAGCGTACGTTCAAGAGAGTTTTCAAGAGCACGCCGACCCGGCGAGTGTTGAAGAGCGTGTTCAAGAGCACGCCGACCCGGTTGAAGAAGATCAGGCCGCTCATGTTCCCATTGAAGAGTTTCGCTCGCTGCTGGATGCTGAGCTATCGAGCGACACTACCCAGCACTACCTCAACCGTATCGGTACGCGTCCCCTGCTAACACCATCGCAAGAGCGTCACTACGCGACGCTCGCCGCGCAAGGTGATTTCGATGCGCGGCAGATCATGATCGAGCACAATCTCAGGCTGGTGGTGTCGATTGCCAAGCACTATGTCAATCGGGGGCTGGCTTTGCTTGATTTGATCGAGGAGGGCAATCTCGGTTTGATGCACGCTATTGGCAAGTTTGAGCCCGAGCGCGGCTTCCGTTTTTCAACTTACGCGACCTGGTGGATACGGCAAAGTATCGAGCGCGCGATCATGAGCCAGGTGCGCATGATCCGACTGCCTGTGCACAGAGTGCGCGAGCTGAACACCGTATTGCGAGCCAAGTACCACCTTGAATCGCGCATGGATGGTGAGCACGATGCGCGGCTGGAAGATATCGCGCACTTGGTTGAGCGCAGCGTGGATGAGGTGCGAGATATTCTCGGCATGGCGCAGCCGGTGTCGTCGCTGGATATCCCAATCGCTCATGATGCGCAGGCCAGCGTGTTGGATCTGGTCGCGGATGTGGCCGGCCAGTCGCCTGATTTGCAGGTAGAGCAACAGGAAATGGTTCAGATGGTACGCCGATGGATCGATGCGATACCGATCAAGCACCGCATGGTGATTTTGAGGCGTTACGGGTTGGATCACGGTGTGCCGGCAACCCTGGAAGCCCTAGCTGAAGAACTCGGCGTCTCCCCCGAGCGCGTGCGACAGATTCAGCACGACGGCTTATCGCGTCTCAAGCAGCTGATTGCTGCGCGTGGTGTGAGGAAGGACGCGCTGCTATGACGCCAACACTCGAGATCGCGTCGCTCGATATGGAGGCACGTGGCGTTGGCCATCTACCGAATGAGGATGGTTCGCCCGGCAAGGTGATCTTCGTCGAGGGCGCATTGCCTGGCGAGTTGGTGCGTTTTACATCGTATCGCCGCAAACCGAAGTGGGAGGCTGCGGAGTTAACCGAGTTATTGCGCTCGTCTGCGCTACGCACTTCGCCGAAGTGCCATTACTTTGGTATTTGCGGCGGCTGCGCGATGCAGCATCTTCATCCTTCGGCGCAGGTCGCGATCAAGCAGCGTGTGCTCGAAGATAACTTGTTTCATATTGGCCGTGTCCGGCCGCATCATGTGTTGCGACCGATCCATGGCCCGGACTGGGGCTATCGCTACCGCGCGCGTTTATCGGTGCGGTTCGTTGAAAAAAAAGGCGGCGTGCTGATCGGGTTTCATGAAAGACGATCGAGTTTTATCGCTGACATGCGTACTTGCGAGATCTTGCCGCCCAAAGTGTCTGCCATGCTGCAGCCGATGCGTGGCCTGATCGGTTCGCTATCGATACGTGATCGTTTACCGCAGATCGAGTTGGCTGTTGGTGAGCGCGAAGCCGAGTTCAAATTTGAGCATCAGGATGAGCAGGTGATCGTACTGGTACTGCGAATCATGGCGCCGCTATCAAACGAAGATGAGCACCTGCTGAAAGCATTTGCCGACCAGTGGGGCATTGAGTGGTGGTTACAGACCAAGGGGCCGGATACGGCGATGCCCTGGTATCCGCAAAAGCACCCGCTGCAGTACCGCTTGCCTGAGTTCGGCGTGATAATGCCGTTCAAGCCAACGGATTTCACTCAAGTGAATCACCAGATCAACAGCGTGCTTGTCTCGCGTGCGCTGCGCTTGCTGCAGGTTCAGCCGACTGATCGGGTGGCAGATTTATTTTGTGGCTTGGGTAACTTCACCTTACCGCTGGCAACGCAAGCGCGGGAGGTGTTGGGTATCGAGGGAAGTTCTGCGCTGACTGAGCGCGCAGTGAGTAATGCCAAGTTGAATGGACTGGATCAAAAAACTTTTTTCTCCAGCCGTAATTTGTTCGAATTTACGCTGGACGACCTGCGCGCGTTGGGAAAATTTGATCGCATGCTGATCGACCCGCCGCGTGAGGGCGCAATGGAGGTGTGCAAGGCCATCGCTGAAGCAAAAGAGCAGGCGCCTGATGTGCAACCCGCGCGTATTGTGTATGTCTCGTGCAATCCCGCTACGCTGGCGCGTGACGCAGGGATGCTGGTAAATGTGGGCGGCTACCAACTGTGACAGGCGGGTATCGTGAATATGTTTCCCCAAACTGCGCATGTAGAGTCGATAGCAGTGTTTGATCGACCGAGCTGATCGTAACTGCCACTGGTTACCACAACTAGCGGCCACATCATCACACCACAGCCACCTCATCACACCACAGCCACCTCATCACACCACGGCCACCTCATCACACCACGGCCACCTCATCACGCATAAAAAACGCCGGCTCCGGGCCGGCGTTTTTGTTGGTGCTTGGTACGGCTTACTCGCGCTCACCACCGAAAATACCCAGCAATGCGAGCAGGTTCACAAAAACGTTGTACAGGTCGAGGTAAATCGCCAGCGTTGCGCTCACATAGTTGGTCTCGCCGCCGTTGATGATGCGCTGCACATCAAACAAAATGTAAGCGGAGAAGATCACCACCGCCACCAGCGAGATGACGATTTGTAGCGCCGGCATTTGCAGAAAAATGTTGGCGACGCCTGCCAGCAAGATCACGATCACGCCAGCGAACAACCAGCTCGACATGCCGGAGAAATCACGTTTGCTGGTGGTGGCGATCGACGCCATCGCCGCGAACACCACAGCAGTACCACCGAAGGCGGTCATGATCAGTTGCGGGCCGTTGGCGAAATGAAGGATGTGCTCGATCATTCGCGAGAGCATCAGCCCCATGAAGAACGTGAAACCCAGCAGCAGGACCACGCCCATGCCGGAGTTCTTGGTGCGCTCTATGCCGTAGAAAAAGCCGAAGGCAATAGCAAGAAATGCAATGAAGCTCAGCATGGGACTACTTGCGAACAGCGCGAAGTGCATCTGCACCCCAAGCCAAGCACCCAGCACCGTCGGTAGCATGGACAGCGCCAGCAGCCAGTAGGTGTTGCGCAATACGCGGTGGCGTACGACCAGAGTGTCGTCAAGCGTGCCGTATTGAGTGGGTAGCGGTTGGTTCATTTGACCTCCATGTTCAGTTTGATAACAGCCGGCGAGTGGCGCTGACTGTCAATTCGATAATTTACCTTACTTCGAAGCGGACTGCATCCGGCTGTCAACGCCGTCAAACATGAAACTGTGCCGCTACGGCGGTCTGAAAGAGACGCTTTCATGTTAAAATCGAAAGTTATCAAATGAGTCCTTCTAATTCCTTAACCCTTTCATTTTATTGGAGTTTTCTAGATGAGCACCGAGCGCACCCTGTCTATTATCAAGCCGGATGCAGTAGCCAAAAATGTCATCGGACAGATCTACACCCGCTTTGAAAACGCAGGCCTGAAAGTGATCGCCGCGCGTATGATTCACTTGTCGCGTGCCGAGGCAGAGGGTTTTTACGCTGTTCATCGCGAGCGTCCGTTTTTCAAGGACTTGGTTGATTTCATGATTTCCGGTCCGGTGATGGTGCAAGTGCTTGAGGGCGACAACGCGATTATGAAAAATCGTGATCTGATGGGTGCGACCGATCCGAAGAAAGCCGACAAGGGAACAATTCGTGCTGATTTCGCTGATTCGATCGACGCCAACGCCGTGCATGGCTCGGATGGCCCGGACACAGCAAAAACTGAAATCGCTTATTTTTTCCCGAGCTTGAACGTTTACTCTCGCTGATCTCATTCACTCGGGTCGCGTCAGCTCCAAGGCTGTATCAAGGCGCGCGTATCGGCGGTCGAATTTCCCATCGGCCGCAAGGAGTTTTGGGAGGCATTCATGGCGGCACTGACCAACCTGCTGGATCTGGATCCCGCCGCACTCATCCAATGGTGCGGTGATCTGGGCGAGCAGCCGTTTCGTGCCAAACAATTGCAGCGTTGGATACATCAGTTTGGTGAGGCTGATTTTGACGCGATGACCGACCTCGCCAAATCCTTGCGTGAAAAGCTCAAGCGCCACGCAACGGTGGCGGCGCCTGCCATCATCAGCGACAGTACCGCATCCGACGGCACCCGCAAGTGGCTGATCGATGTCGGCGATGGGAATGCAGTAGAGACGGTATTTATTCCGGAAGACAATCGCGGCACGCTGTGCATCTCTACTCAAGCAGGATGCGCAGTAAATTGCCGTTTTTGCTCTACCGGTAAGCAAGGCTTCTCGCGAAATCTAAGCATTGGTGAAATTGTCGGGCAGCTATGGATGGCCGAGCGAACACTGCGGCGCGAGAAGGGCATTGCGCCCGGCCCCAAAGGTGAGCGCCAGATCACTAACGTGGTCATGATGGGTATGGGTGAGCCGCTGCTGAATTATGAGCCAACAGTCGCAGCGCTCAAACTCATGCTCGACGATAACGCCTACGGTCTGTCGCGGCGTCGCGTGACGGTCTCGACCAGCGGTGTTGTGCCCATGATGGATAAACTCTCTGCTGACTGCGCAGTGGCATTGGCCGTGTCTTTGCATGCCTCGAACGATACGCTGCGCGATGATTTGGTACCGCTCAACCGCAAGTATCCGTTGTCTGAATTACTCGCGGCTTGCAAGCGCTATCTGGAATTTGCACCGCGCGACTTCATCACCTTCGAGTACTGCATGCTTGATGGTGTCAACGATACTGACGCGCACGCGCGCGAGCTGCTTGCGTTGGTGAGTAATGTCTCCTGCAAATTCAACCTGATTCCATTTAATCCGTTTCCCTCGTCTGGTTTGCGTCGTTCAGGCAATCCGCGCATCAAGGCTTTTGCGAACATCTTGATGGAGGGTGGCATCGTAACCACGATTCGCAAGACACGTGGTGATGATATTGATGCCGCTTGCGGTCAGCTCGCGGGCGATGTACAAGATCGTACGCGGCTGCTGGAAAGAACACAGCGAATGCATGCGTATCAGCAAAAGTACGGCCCCGATTTTGGACGTATTGTTGAGATTCCCGGTTAAAGCATCGATGAAACTCTGGATTATTTTTTCGGCGTTGCTGTCGCTCGCGGCGTGTACCACTGTGCCACGCGACGCGGGCAGCGCTGCGGATATTGAGCGTCGCGCGAGTGCTCGTCTAGAACTGGCAAAAGCTTACTTCGCCGAGGGTAATCATGCGATCGCGCTTGAAGAAGCCAATCGCGTGCTGGATGTTGATCCGGCCCGGGTTGATGCGCTCGGCCTGCGCGCACTGGCGCTCATGCGATTGGGTGAGCCCGAGGCGGCCAGACAAAGCATGACGCAGGCGCTCCGCCTGGCGCCGGACGATCCCGCCCTGCACAACAATATGGGTTGGCTGCTTTGCGAAACTGGTCAGCCGGAACAAGCATTAATTTTTTTCGATCGTGCGCTCGCACACAAACGCTACGCTGCGCCGGCCAATGCCGCGATGAATGCTGGCCTGTGCAGTTTGCGGCTGAACAAGTTCGAACGCGCTGAACAGTATTTCAAACGCGCGTTGCAGGCCGATGCAGGATTACTCGCTGCCCGTTCGCAACTGGCGCGGCTGGCGGCACAGCGCGGTGACTACCGGCAGGCACGTTTGCATTTCACTATCCTTCTACCGAGTGGTCAAGCGAGCAGCCAGGACTACGCGCTCGCAGTGGACACCGAGCGCCGGCTCGGAGATCGTGACGCGGAGCGCAGCATTGCCGCGCAGTGGAAACGAATGTTCCCGGAATCTCCGCAATTGCAGGCTTATTTGAGTAACGATATCAATGAGCGATAACGACAAACTCGAGCCGCCTGTGTCGGGCGACGACGCCAAGCCGCTTTCCGCAACCGAACCGGCTGAGACTACCGATGCGCATCAGCATGAGCAAGGTCACCCATCGGATGTGGTTGAGTACATGCCGCAGCAATTACCGGGTGCGACGCTGGCGAAGCGTCGTGAAGAGTATCGTTTGTCGGTTGAGGATGTTTCTGCACGTCTGAAAATTTCGCCGCGTCAGATCGCCGCCCTGGAGTCAGATGATTTCGCCCAACTGGCGAGTATGGCGACAGTACGGGGTTTTATTCGCTCGTATGCCAAACTCCTCGAGCTTGACCCGGCGCCGCTGATCGCGATGCTGTCGAGCGAACCCAACCCGGCATTCGACAGCATGGTAGTGCGCAGGCCCTTGCCCGCACCCGGCTTGCGCGGCCGGCAGCAACCGCCGCCGCGCCGCCGCAACCCCAGCAAATGGCCTTCGCTAATTATTGCCGCAGCGGTCGTGTGCGCACTGATCTTCGCTGCGTTTCAGTATGGCTGGTTCTCTGTACCCAGCGTGGATGTAGCAAAGGTGGTTGATGCCTTGCCACCGCTTACCGGTGGCAGAGAGACCTCCTCGACAGATGCTGAGGGCGACAAGTCTGTCGCCGGCGCTGAATCGGGCGCGGCAGCAGTATCTGGCAGTGCACTGGAGATCAAGGCGCGCGAAGACAGCTGGGTGGAGGTCACCACGGTGGAGGGCGAGCGCAGGCTGATATCGCGGCTGATGAAGGCGGGCACCACTGAGCTGATCGAAGTGCATGAGCCGGTTGTGCTGGTGGTGGGTAATGCCGCAGGTGTTGATGCGGCGCTACGTGGTCAGTCGCTCAACTTGCGTGCCGTCGCCCGCGATAATGTCGCCAAGCTGAGTCTCAAGTAAGGAGCCATTCATGGATCAGCCCGTATCGCCGATTCCCTCAGGGCCTGTCATGCGCAAGCTCACGCGTCAGGCAGTGGTGCGCTACGCTAACCGCGAAGTACGTGTCGGCGGTGGTGCGCCGGTGATGGTGCAAAGCATGACCAATACCGATACGGCTGATGTGATCGGTACTGCGATTCAGGTGAAAGAATTAGCGCGCGCCGGTTCCGAGGTCGTGCGTATTACCGTCAACACAGAAGATGCTGCGGCGGCGGTTCCGTTGATTCGTGAGCAGCTCGACAAGATGGATATCGATGTGCCGCTGGTGGGGGATTTTCATTACAACGGCCACCTGCTGCTGACAAAATACCCCGCCTGCGCAGAGGCGCTTTCCAAGTACCGAATTAATCCCGGCAATGTGGGGCAGGGCGCCAAGCGCGACACGCAGTTTGCACAAATGATCGAGGTCGCCAACCAGTACGGCAAGCCGGTGCGAATTGGTGTCAACTGGGGCAGTCTCGACCAGTCGCTGCTGGCGCGAATCATGGATGAAAACGCGCAGCGTACGGTGCCATGGAGCGCGCAGGCGGTGATGTATGAAGCGCTGATCACCTCAGCGCTCGATAGCGCGCAGCGTGCTGAAGAACTCGGTATGCCGGGCGACCGTATTGTTTTGTCGTGCAAGGTGTCGGGGGTACAAGACCTGATTGCGGTGTACCGCGAGCTGTCGCGGCGTTGCGACTACCCGCTGCATCTCGGGCTGACCGAAGCAGGTATGGGCAGCAAAGGCATTGTTGCATCGACTGCGGCGATCGGTGTGCTGCTGCAGGAAGGCATTGGCGACACCATACGGGTTTCGCTTACGCCAGAGCCCGGCGGTGACCGAACTAAAGAAGTCATTGTCGCGCAGGAGATTTTACAAACCATGGGCTTGCGAAAATTCACGCCCATGGTAATCGCATGCCCCGGCTGTGGTCGCACGACATCAACCGTGTTCCAGGAACTCGCTGATCAAATCCAAAGCTATCTGCGCGAGCAGATGCCGGTCTGGAAAACAGCGTACCCCGGCGTAGAAGAGATGAATGTTGCGGTGATGGGCTGCATCGTCAACGGCCCCGGCGAGTCCAAGCATGCCAACATCGGTATCAGTTTGCCTGGAACGGGCGAGTCACCGGCGGCGCCGGTTTTTATTGATGGTCAGAAGTCGGTCACGCTGCGGGGTGAGCGCATTGCTGAAGAGTTTCAATCCATCGTACTGGATTACGTAAAGACCCGTTATGGCAGAGCATAAAAAAGAAAAAATTCTTGGTGTGAAGGGCATGAATGATGTGCTGCCCGACGAAGCACCGCTGTGGGAGTTGTTTGAGAATACCGTGCAAGCGGTACTGCGCAGCTACGGCTACCAGCAGATTCGTACACCCATTGTCGAACCTACCGCGTTGTTTGCGCGCGGGCTCGGTGCTGTCACCGATATTGTCGAGAAGGAGATGTACTCTTTCACCGACAGCATGAACGGCGATCAGCTGACACTGCGTCCCGAGAGCACCGCCGGGGTAGTGCGCTCAGTGCTTGAACATAACCTGATCTATGACGGCCCCAAGCGGCTATGGTATTCCGGTCCGATGTTTCGACATGAGCGCCCGCAGCGAGGTCGTTACCGTCAGTTTCATCAGGTCGGCGCCGAAGCAGTAGGCTTCTCGGGCCCGGATATTGACGCTGAGCTGATCATGATGTGCCAACGTCTTTGGGATGATCTCGGTTTGAGCGACATACGCCTGGAGATCAACTCCATCGGCGACGCCGAAGAGCGCAACCGTCACCGCGCTGATCTGATTACTTATTTCGAAAAGAATAGCGAGTTGTTGGATGCCGAGGCAAAGCGTCGGCTGCAGTCCAATCCGCTGCGTATTCTGGATACGAAAAATCCGGCCATGCAGGATCTGGTGAACCAAGCGCCGAAGCTGCTCGATTACCTCGGTGATGCCTCACGCGCGCACTTTGATGGTCTGCAGCGGCTGCTCAACGCCAACAACATTCGCTTTACCATCAACCCGCGCCTGGTACGCGGTATGGACTACTACAACCGGACCGTGTTCGAATGGATTACAGATCATCTGGGCTCGCAGGGTACGGTGTGCGGCGGCGGTCGCTACGATCCGCTGATTGAAATTTTTGGCGGCAAGCCTAGCCCGGCGGTTGGATTTGCGATGGGCGTCGAGCGGCTGCTTGAATTGATGCGAGCGAGCACCGGAACGATCAGCGCCGGTCAGTGCGATGTCTATCTGGTGCACCAAGGCGATGCGGCGCAATTGCAAGCCTTCATCATGGGCGAGCGTTTGCGGGATGCGGGGCTGGATGTTGTGCTACATTGCGCAGCGCCTGGCGGTGCGGGCAGCTTTAAGACGCAGATGAAGCGCGCCGACGCCAGCGGTGCCGCATATGCCCTTATCTTGGGTGACGACGAAATGGCGAAAGGCGAGGCCAGCATCAAGCACCTGCGCGAGCCCGACATGACCAACAACCAACGCCATATCGCATTTGATCAGGTCGTTGACTATCTGATTGATCAGATCGTTGGTGACGGGGATCATGATCACGGGCATTTGCACGCCGGACAAGTTCACACGCATCACTAATCAAAAAAACGTTATGGCATACGATCACGAAGAGCAAGAACAAATTGCTACGCTAAAGGCGTGGTGGGATAAATACGGCAATCTGGTCACCTGGTTAATCACGGCTGTACTACTTGCGTATGCATCATGGACAGGTTGGAACTACTGGCAGCGTTCGCAAGCAGCGAAGGCGGCAGTGCTGTACGAAGAGCTGGTCAAGGCCGTCGAGTCTAATGACGCTACCAAGCGCGTTCGCGCATCGGCTGACCTGAAAGATAAATTCGGTAGCACCGCCTACGCGCAGATGGGCGCGCTGGTTGCCGCCAGAGCAGCGTTCGACGCCGCCGATTTGCCTGCTGCGAAAACCGAGTTGCTGTGGGTGTCGGAGCACGGCAAGAACGATGAGTTCAAGGCGATCGCGCGCATTCGATTGGCCGGTGTACTGCTCGATGAAAAAGCCTACGATGAGGGTCTGAAGGTACTGACCGCTGATTTCCCGGATCAATTCGCGGCGCTCGTTGCAGACCGCAAAGGTGACCTCTATGTTGGTCTGAACAAGCTTGATGACGCGCGTCTGGCGTACCAAACTGCACTGGAAAAAACCGAGGTCAAGAACCCGGCACGTCAACTGATTCAGCTCAAGTTGGACGCAGTGGGCGGCGCACCGGGCAAGGGTTAATAAGGAACGATTGATGAACAGCTCGCTGCGCTTGCTGCGATTAGCTTCTGTACTGCTGCTTGGGGCCTTGGCCTCATGCTCCATGTTCTCCGGCAAAAAGGCTCGGATAGAGCCGGCTGCGCTGGTCGATTTCAAGCCTAGCCTGACCGTCCGGACCCTCTGGCGTGCCGAGGTCGGCGCTGCGGGGACGCCATTTCTTACCCCGGCTTTCGCCGATGGCAAAGTCTATGCGGCGGGCAGCGGTGGCAAGGTGGTTGCGTTAGACGCCTCGAGTGGGCAAACAACCTGGAGCGTCACCGTTGATGCAGATATTGCGGCGGGTGTCGGTGCTGATGCAGCAACCGTAGCCGTTGCGAGTGCGCGCGGAACAGTGTTCGCGTTTGACGCAGCAACCGGCAAGCAGCGCTGGAAGGTGAAGGCGTCGACCGAAGTATTGTCCGCGCCTGCGGTTGGCAGCGGTGTGGTGGTCGTACGCAGCATGGACAACAAGATCGTTGCCTATGATGTCGAGTCCGGTGAGCGTCGCTGGGTAGTGCAGCGCACGGCGCCGGCGCTGGTGCTGCGTTCAGCGCCGGGTATTGTGATTTATGACGGTGTGGCGTTTGTCGCTTTGCCGGCCGGTCGTCTACTGGCTATCAACACAGCCACCGGCGTCGCCCGTTGGGATGCGCCGGTGGCCGAGCCGCGCGGCGCGACCGAACTCGAACGCGTCGCTGATGTCTCCGGCTTGCCGGCCTTGCTTGGTCGCGAAATATGCGCAACGGCCTACCAGGGTCGTATCGCTTGTATGGACACCGCAAACGGCAGCTTGCGCTGGGCGCGCGAGTTCTCGGCAGATACCGGCCCGGCGATGGATCAGCGCTATGTATTTGCAGCCGATGAGCTTGGTGTGCTGGCCGGTTTTTCGCGTGATACCGGCGGTAGCTTGTGGCGCAGCACAGCACTGCGCGGGCGAGGCCTGTCAGCGCCTGTGTCTTTCGGACGTGCGGTAGTCGTCGGCGATAAAGACGGCTATTTGCATTTTCTGTCACGCGAAGAAGGAGCCATGCTGGCCCGCCTGAATATCGGCTCACAGCTTCGTGCCGCGCCGGTCGTGACAGGCGCCAACTTGGTGGTGCAAACGGTTGATGGCAAACTGATTGCGCTCACCACCGAGTAATCTCAAGCTCTGGTCTGGCGCTGCGTGAGCGCACAGTCAGGCCCGGACCGTAACCTCAACGCGCCATGAAACCTGTGATCGCTCTGGTCGGGCGGCCGAATGTCGGCAAATCTACCTTGTTCAATCGTATGACGCGCTCGCGTGATGCGTTGGTCGCTGATTTTCCGGGACTAACGCGCGACCGCCACTATGGTGAGGGAAGGATCGGCAAGCGTCCGTTTCTGGTGATTGATACCGGCGGCTTTGAGCCGGTAGCCAAAGACGGCATCATGCGCGAAATGGCGAAGCAAACACAGCAGGCCATCGCCGAGGCCGACATCGTCATGTTCATGGTTGATGGTCGTCAAGGCTTAACCCCGCACGATAAAACCATTACCGAGTTTTTGCGTAAAGCAGGAAGCAAGGTCATGCTGGTGGTGAATAAATCCGAGGGCATGCGATACGCCAGTGTCGCGGCGGATTTTTATGAACTTGGTTTGGGTGATCCTTGCGTCATCTCTGCTGCGCACGGCGATGGCGTGCCCGACCTGGTTGAGTCGGCGCTTGATGAGTTAATCGAGAACACGACCGAAGCGCCAGATCAGCCCGAACACCGGGGTATACGCATTGCGATTGTTGGTCGGCCGAATGTAGGTAAGTCAACCATGGTCAATGCCTTACTGGGTGAAGAGCGTGTGATTGCATTTGACATGCCCGGAACCACGCGTGATTCAATTGAAATTCCGTTTGAACGTGACGGACGTCATTACGCCTTGATTGATACCGCCGGCATTCGTCGCAAGGGTAAAGTGTTTGAAGCGATCGAGAAATTTTCGGTCGTGAAAACGCTCAAGTCGATTGCTGATGCGAACGTGGTGCTGCTCTTGCTCGATGCGCAGCAGGATATCTCTGAGCAAGACGCGCACATTGCAGGCTTTGTGCTGGAGGCGGGCCGCGCATTGGTGGTTGGTGTGAACAAGTGGGATGGTCTTGATCAAGATACACGCGAACACATCAAGCGTGAGATTGAACGTAAGCTATCGTTTCTTTCATTTGCCAAGATGCATTTCATTTCCGCCACCAAGGGCACCGGCATCCCGCCGATGATGAAATCCATTAACGCTGCCTACGAGGCGGCGATGCGAAATTTGCCAACGCCTCAACTAACACGTGCGCTGCAAGAGGCGGTAGAGCATCAGCAGCCGCGTCGCAAGGGCTCGGTTCGTCCCAAACTGCGTTACGCGCATCAAGGTGGTCAGAATCCTCCCATCATTATTGTGCATGGCAACGCACTGGATGCCATCGACCCGAGCTACAAGCGGTATCTGGAGAAACATTTTCGTGAGAGTTTTGGCTTGGTAGGCACGCCCCTGCGGATAGAGTTTCGCTCTGGAAAAAACCCCTTCTCAAAAACGGATTAGCGACGATTTTGCGCGACGCCGTTTGCCAGCAAGTGGCAAAATCGATTACATTCCTTGTTGCCAGTGATTGGGGCGTTCACCTCCGTCAAATGTGAAAAACAATCCGCTGAACTTATAAGAATACGGAGCATCCATGAGCAACAAAGGGCAACTACTGCAGGATCCATTCCTCAACGCCTTGCGAAAAGAGCACGTGCCAGTGTCTATTTATCTTGTTAACGGCATTAAACTGCAGGGGCATATCGAGTCCTTCGATCAGTATGTTGTGTTGCTGCGCAACACAGTCACGCAAATGGTGTACAAGCACGCGATCTCCACAGTGGTGCCTGCGCGCGCGGTCAACCTGCACCAAGCCACCTCAGAGTCCGAGTCTGAGTAAGTCTCTTTCGCCTCGTGACCCTCGGTCCGGGGCAGGCTGATGCGCGCTGTCATGGTCGGCGTGGACTTCGGCAAGGGCGACTTCCACGCTAGCCTCGAAGAACTCGCATTGTTGTCTACCTCTGCCGGTGCGCAACCGGTGGCGGCGATTACTGGGCGGCGCTCAAGCCCGGACGCCTCGCTCTTCGTGGGCTCGGGCAAGGCCGACGAAATAGCTGAGGCGTTGACTGACCTGGGCGCAGACCTGGCGATCTTCCACCACGCACTCCCGCCGG
>VERA01000004.1 GCA_018882935.1 Burkholderiaceae bacterium
AGATCAGCTTGCATGGGGATTCCTTGCAACTGGTGGCGCTAAGGATGAATGGCATAACGCTGGGCAAGCGTGATTATGTAGTTCGTGCAGGTACCTTACGCATTCCAAATGCACCCGAGCATGTGGTGCTCGACATTGAGACCCTGATCGAACCAGAAAAAAATACGTCGTTAATGGGTCTGTATGTGTCGAATGGAAATTTCTTCACACAATGCGAAGCCGAGGGTTTTAGAAAGATTACCTACTTTCCGGATCGTCCTGATGTAATGGCGAAGTATCGCGTCATGCTGCGCGCTGACAAGCAGCAGTATCCGGTACTACTTTCCAACGGTAACCTGATCGAGCAGGGCGATCTCGGCGATGGCCGGCATTATGCGCTTTGGGAAGACCCTTTCAAGAAGCCCTCGTACTTGTTCGCATTAGTCGCAGGCAAGCTGGTGTGCGAGGAGCAGCATATCCGCCTGAAATCTGGCCGTGATGCATTGCTGCAGGTGTGGGTGGAAGAGGGCAACCTCGATAAAACAGCGCACGCCATGTCCTCGCTGATCAAAAGTATTCGGTGGGATGAAGAGCGCTTCGGCCTCGAGCTTGATCTTGATCGCTTCATGATTGTTGCCGTCGGCGATTTCAATATGGGGGCGATGGAAAATAAAGGTTTGAATATTTTCAATACTAAATATGTATTGGCGAATTCACGCATAGCTACTGATGCCGATTATGCTGGTATTGAATCGGTTGTAGCGCATGAGTATTTTCATAACTGGACGGGTAACCGCGTTACTTGCCGCGACTGGTTTCAGCTATCGCTCAAAGAAGGTTTGACGGTATTCCGTGATCAGGAATTTTCGGCAGACATGATGGGTAGTGCCAGTGGTCGTGCAGTCAAGCGCATTGAAGACGTGCGCGTATTGCGGGCCGCGCAGTTTCCGGAAGATGCTGGTCCGATGGCGCATCCGGTGCGCCCCGACTCTTATGTTGAGATCAATAATTTTTACACGCTCACCATTTATGAAAAAGGTGCTGAGGTTGTTCGCATGTACCAAACCTTGCTGGGTCGTGAGGCTTTCCGGCAAGGGATGGATATGTACTTCGATCGCCACGATGGTCAGGCAGTCACCTGCGATGATTTTCGCGCTGCGATGGCAGATGCCGCAGGCCGCGATCTAGCGCAATTCGAGCGTTGGTACAGCCAAGCTGGAACCCCGCGAGTCAAGGCGCAGGCTGAGTATGACGAAGCCGATCGCACCTATACCTTGCAGCTGACGCAGGACTGTCCGGCGACACCGGGTCAGCGACATAAATTGCCCATGCATATTCCAGTTGCTGTAGGTCTGATTGATGCCCACGGTAATGATTTGCCGCTCAGGCTGAGGCGAGAGAACGCGCCGCATGATCATGCAATTCGCCCATTGCCAACGACGATGGTAGTAGAGCTGACCGAGCCTACCCAGGTTTTCTGCTTTGAAGGTATTGAGCAAGCACCGGTACCGTCATTACTCCGTGATTTCTCTGCGCCAGTTATTCTTGACTACGACTACAGTGACGACGAACTTGCTTTCTTGCTGGCGCATGACAGCGATCCGTTTAATCGTTGGGAGGCGGGGCAGCGTTTGATGACTCGGCGCCTGTTGGCTTTGGCTGCAGATGGCGTCACGCTTGAGCAAGCTTATCCGGCTAATGCGCTCGATCAGTTGATCACTAACGCGTTAAGTAAACTTCTCAGTGACGACACGCTGGATCCTGCGTTCCGCGATCTGGTGCTGACCCTGCCGTCCGAGAGTATGTTGTCGGAGCAGGTTGAGGTGATCGATCCGCAAGCGATTCATCAAGCGCGTCGGGCATTGCGTCGCTTTCTTGCGCATTCATTGCAGGCTACCTTACAGCAGATCTACGTGAGTAATGAGGTGATCGGCCCTTACAGCCCGGAGCCGCATCACACGGGTCGCCGCGCATTACGTAACAACGCCTTGAGCTATCTTGCGGAGTTACGCGAAACTTCCGTACAAGCCATGCTCAAAGCGCAACTGGCGAGTGCCAGCAACATGACTGATCGCCTGGCAGCGCTGGCGGCAATGACCAATAATGACCACCCTGCAGCGGACGATGCCTTGCAGCAGTTCTATCAAGAGTTCGAGAGCGAGGCGCTGGTAATTGATAAGTGGTTCAGCCTTCAGGCGGTCTCCCACACCACCACAGCTGCCACTGTACGCAAGCTGATGAAGCATCCGGCATTTACGATTAAAAATCCTAACCGTGCGCGTAGCCTGTTATTTGCATTTTGTAATAGTAACCCTGCGCAATTCCACGCGGCCGATGGTTCTGGTTATGCACTCTGGGCGGAGCAAGTGATGCTGCTCAATGACATCAATCCGCAGGTAGCGGCTCGTCTCGCGCGGGCGCTTGATCGCTGGCGCAAGTACACACCGGCACTACAAACCGCCATGAAAGCAGCACTAAAAAAAGTAGCTGCTTCCAAAGTGCTATCGAATGACGTTGCTGAGGTACTCGGCAAGGCACTCGCCGACTAATCGCTACTCACGATCAGGATATTTCATGAAGCGGATCAGCCTCACCCAGCATCTGATCGAGGAGCAACGACTCCATAATACGATTCCCTCCGAGTTGCGTTTACTGATTGAGGTAGTCTCGCGTGCTTGCAAGACCATTAGCCACTCAGTCAGTAAAGGCGCATTAGGAGATGTATTGGGCGCTGCAAGTACCGAGAATGTTCAAGGCGAGATCCAGAAAAAGCTCGACATAATCTCCAACGAAATTCTTCTACAAGCCAATGAGTGGGGCGGGCATCTCGCGGCTATGGCATCGGAAGAGATGGAGTCTTTTCATCCGATACCCAACCGATATCCGAAGGGCGAGTATCTGTTGTTGTTTGATCCGCTGGATGGCTCGTCGAATATAGACGTGAATGTCACCATCGGTACAATTTTTTCGGTACTGAAAGCGCCAGAAGGTATGCAGGAACCGAGTGAGCAAGATTTCCTGCAAGCGGGTACCAAGCAAGTCGCTGCCGGCTACGCGGTGTATGGCCCGCAGACGATGCTGGTGCTCACTACTGGTAATGGTGTGAATTGCTTTACGCTTGATCGCGAGATGGGGTCATGGGTAATGACGCAACGCGGTATTCAAATTCCGCAAGATACAGCTGAGTACTCCATTAATGCCTCCAATGCACGTCACTGGTTTGCGCCGGTGCGGCGGTACATCGATGAACTCGAGCAAGGTAAGTCCGGGCCGCGTGGCAAGAACTTCAACATGCGCTGGATCGCCTCTATGGTGGCGGATGTACACCGCATCTTGAGTCGCGGCGGCATATTCATGTACCCAGCTGACGCGCGTGACCCAGACAAGCCCGGCAAGTTACGTCTGATGTATGAGGCTAATCCCATGGCGTTCATCATTGAGCAAGCAGGAGGCGCCGCAACCGATGGGCAGCAGCGCATCTTGGCTATTCAGCCAACCGCGCTTCATCAGCGCGTCGCGGTATTCCTTGGCTCGAAGAACGAAGTTGAGAGGGTGACGAGCTATCACCACTAACGCGTCATTAGTCCGATAGCGCAAGACCACAACTCAATTTGCGGCGCACCAGGACGATTTGGTAAACTGCAGGCTTGTGCTGATGTAGCTCAGTTGGTAGAGCAACTGATTCGTAATCAGTAGGTCGGAGGTTCGACTCCTCTCATCAGCACCAACTATCTCGACATCAAACGCGTGGCGCTCGCATGAGCATCTGTAAAAACAAAGGGCCCCTTTTTTCAAGGCGGCACACAGTCACTTTTTGCGCTTAAGACTGGCTTGCTATCGGACTTTAAATGGTCTATATTTGGTTTTATTGGAGACCGAACATGCGCTATTCATCACAGATCAAGCCGATCACCTACCTTAAATCCCATGCGGCCGAGATTCTATTGACGTTGGGCGAAAAGCGGCAGCCATTGATCATTACTCAAAATGGCGAGGCCAAAGCTGTACTCCAAGATGTAGCAAGTTTTGAGGCGACCCAAGAAACACTAGCGTTGCTGAAAATACTGGCTCTTGGAAATCAAGAAATTGCCGATGGCAAAGTGAAGCCAGTAGCAGAGGTAGTTGCTCAACTCAAGTCCAAGCGTAGTAAGTAATTTGCGT
This sequence comes from Burkholderiaceae bacterium, assembly GCA_018882935.1. Taxonomy (GTDB): domain Bacteria; phylum Pseudomonadota; class Gammaproteobacteria; order Burkholderiales; family Burkholderiaceae_D; genus Pernthalerella. The sequence continues at coordinate 4,141 of VERA01000004.1, forward strand.
GTCGAGCGTTTACCAAGTCTTGCTAACCAAAGGTGCTGAGCAGGATCTGCGAGAGATTTATGATTACATTTCGGAGTTTGACAGTCCTGCGAATGCAGATCATGTGCTTGACCAATTACTAGCTGCTTCTGAGAAGTTGGCACGTCTTCCAGAGCGTGGCAGCTACCCAAAAGAGCTTCTCGATCTTGGTATCAAAGAGTATAGGCAAACATTTTTCAAACCCTATCGCCTGATCTACCGAGTTTTAGGTAAAAACGTTATCGTTTATCTGATTATGGATGGTCGTAGAGATTTACAGTCTCTTTTGTCCCGCAGGCTGTTAGGGCCTTGAAATAAAGGGGCGCTTAAACAAAGGGACACTTAAACAAAGGGACACTCACTTTGTTTTTGGTAGGTCATCGACTAGAGCCAAAACAAAGTGAGTGTCCCTTTGTTCTTATCTCTTTGTTCACCGTCGCCAGCTTACTGCCTCGGCTAACGCCTCAAGCTTGAGTTTCGGTGCAAGTTGTTGAATAAAATCGATTGCATACTCACGCATGAATGCACCGCGCCTCACCGCGACGCGGGTTACATTCGGTGCGAATAGGTGATCTGCGGGAATGGCATGTAGATTTACAGGAAGATGGTCGGCAGCCATCGACGCGACAATGCCAACACCCAGTCCGAGTGCGACATACTGCTGAATGACATCTGAATCCATCGCAGTCAAAACAATATCGGGGGCGAGGCCTTGTGCGCTGAATGCTTCATCAATATGACTGCGCCCGGTGAATCCAATATCGTAGGTAATGAGCGGGTGATCGGCTAAGTCTTCCAGCGTTAAGGATTTAGCCTTGAGCAATGGATGATCATTAGGTACAACAATCACGTGATGCCACTCATAGCAGGGAAATGAAACCAGGCCCTCAAAACGAGACAAGCCTTCGGTCGCGATTCCGATATCCGCCTTGCCTGACATAACCCATTCAGCAATATGTTCAGGTGCGCTTTGCTGTAGCGCTATTCGCACATCCGGAAATGCAGTTCGAAAATGCTGTACAGCGTGCGGCAAGAAATACCGGGTCTGGGTGTGTGTGGCGGCGACCGAGAGCGTGCCAGTGGTTTTGCCCGAGAAAGTTTCACCCGCGCGTTGAAGATTTTCCGATTCAAGTAGCAGACGCTCGACGATATGCAGAACCTCTTTACCTGGCTCGGTCAAGCCAGTCAAACGCTTGCCATTACGCTCAAAGATATCAATGCCGAGTTCTTCCTCGAGCTCGCGAATCTGACGGCTTACACCCGGCTGCGAGGTAAAGAGCGCATTCGCTACTTCGGTCAGATTGAATCCGCGACGTGCTGCTTCACGAACCGATTTTAGCTGCTGAAAATTCATTGCTGATCTTTATCAGGCTGCTTCTTCAAGAAAAACTCTGACCCGCTTCGGCTTGACCCGAACAGTAGCGCCAACATGCAGTTGCAATTGCGCGTAGCGCTCTGTAGGAAGCACTGCTTCTATCTGGCCACCACCATCGCTACGTTCAAGTTCAAGTTGCGCCAAGGGGCCGATAGCATGTGAACGTTTGAGAACAGCTACGATACCTTCGCCTTCAGGAGTGAACGGCTCGATATCAAGTTCATGAGGTCTCACATAACCGACTCCAAGCGCATCCTGCGCGTGACGATGATCAGGTACCGGCAGCGCCGCATCGCCTGCTGCCAGAACGCCCTCGTGCACACGACCATGAAAGAGGTTGACGTTACCTAAAAACCCGTACACGAACGGCGACGCCGGATGGTTGTAAACATCGTCGGGGGCGCCTACCTGCTCTACTTTGCCGTGATTCATCAGCACAACACGGTCAGCGACTTCCAGCGCCTCTTCCTGATCATGGGTGACGAAAATACTGGTTACATGAAGCTCATCATGTAGCCGACGCAGCCAGCGGCGTAGTTCTTTACGTACTTTCGCATCCAGCGCACCGAAAGGTTCGTCGAGTAGTAATACGCGTGGCTCGACCGCGAGTGCGCGTGCCAGCGCGATACGTTGGCGCTGACCGCCTGAAAGCTGTGAAGGGTAACGATCTGCCAGCCAGTCAAGCTGAACGAGCGACAGCAAGCTCATTACTTTGTCGTGAATTTCTGCTTTGCTGGGACGCAGTGCTCGCGGTTTAACGCGTAGGCCAAAGGCAATGTTGTCGAACACGCTCATGTGGCGGAACAAGGCGTAGTGCTGAAAAACGAATCCCACCTGACGTTCACGTACATCGCGCTGAGACGCATCCTCACCATCCAGAATGACTTGGCCTTCGTCAGGCTGCTCCAAGCCAGCGATAAGCCGCAGCAGCGTGGTTTTGCCGCAGCCCGATGGACCGAGCAAGGCGGTCAACTCACCGTTCGGGAAATCGAGTGAAACATTATCTAGCGCTACAAAGCTACCGAAGCGTTTGCCGATATTCTTGACTGAGATGCTCATGATGCTTCCTCGGGTTGTACGGGGGTCTGATGCGCCAAACGCCACTCGATGAATGTCTTGATAGCCAGCGTGACCAGTGCCAAAAATGCGAGTAGGGATGCGACTGCAAATGCCGCAGTAAAGTTGTACTCGTTGTAGAGAATTTCGACTTGTAGCGGCATGGTGTTGGTCTCACCACGGATATGGCCAGAAACAACCGATACAGCGCCGAACTCACCCATGGCGCGCGCGTTACACAGGATTACGCCGTACAGCAGGCCCCAGCGAATATTGGGCAAGGTCACGTGCCAGAAGGTGCGCCAGCCGGATGCGCCGAGTACCAAAGCCGCTTCCTCTTCCTCATTACCTTGTGATTGCATCAGCGGAATGAGCTCGCGTGCCACAAATGGAAAGGTCACGAAGATTGTTGCTAAAACAATGCCTGGCACCGCAAACAAAATTTGTATGTCATGCGACATCAACCAAGCACCGAACCAGCCATGCGCGCCAAATAACAATACGTAAATCAAACCTGAAATAACAGGTGATACCGAGAACGGTAAATCAATAAGCGTGAGCAGCAGATTTTTGCCACGAAACTCGAACTTTGCGATCGCCCATGACGCTGATAGACCAAAAATCAAATTAGCCGGAACTGCTATCGCTGCTGTGATGAGCGTGAGCTTGATCGCAAGCCAGGCATCTTCCTCGGTAATGGCGGTGATATAGACATCCCAACCTTTTTTGAATGCCTCGGTAAATACAACCGCTAACGGAATAAATAAAAAGAGAATCGCAAACCCGATCGCAATCGCGATCAGGGTATACCGCACCCATTGTGGTTCGCTGGTGGCGGCAGGCACGTACGGCGGCTCGATCCGTGCTGCCGCGGCTGGTGTAATGGTAGCGGTGCTCATTTGGCCACCTTGCTACTGCGTCGACGCATCCAGGCTTGCAGTAGATTGATCGCTAACAGCATGACGAACGATGCGGCCAGCATCACCACTGCGATGGCTGTGGCACCTCGGTAGTCATACTGTTCCAGCTTGGTGACGATTAACAGCGGTGTAATCTCGGAAACCATGGGCATATTGCCCGCAATGAAAATCACCGATCCGTATTCGCCCAAGGCACGCGCGAAAGCTAACGCAAATCCTGTGATCATTGCCGGCAGAATTGTCGGCAGAATCACCATGATGAAAGTTTGAAGCCGGTTTGCCCCTAAGCTGGCTGCGGCCTCTTCAAGTTCCCGTTCAGCTTCCTCCAGCACCGGCTGTACCGTGCGTACTACGAAAGGCAAGCCAATGAATATCAGGGCTACTGTCACCCCGGTGGGTGTGAAAGCGACTTTCAGTCCGTTGGGTTCAAGGTACTGACCGATCCAGCCCTTGCCTGAGTACAGCGCAGTGAGCGCAATACCTGCGACCGCGGTCGGTAGCGCAAAGGGTAAATCGACAAATGCGTCAAGCAGACGCCGAAACGGAAATTCATAGCGCACCAGCACCCACGCCAGAATAGTGCCGAACACCGCATTGACCAAGGCAGCCGCAAGCGAAGCACCAAAGCTCAGGCGGTAGGCCGCTAGCACGCGTGGTGATGTGACGGTGGACCAGAACGCATCCCAAGTCATCGCCAAGGTGTTGAACACCAAGGCAGATAGCGGGATCAGTACGATCAGCGAGAGATACAGCACGGTGAAGCCCAGCGACAGGGAAAAGCCGGGTAACACACGCTGTGAACCGCGCGGCGCCATTGCTGAAATTGCATTAATACCCATGAAAATGCTCGTCGAACTGCGAAGGAGGGGCGGATTATTCGCTGTATCTGTTATGAACAGAACGAATTTTTAGGCATTTCTTTAGAAGGATTTCGAATAAGCCAATTTATCCAACCATGCGGTTTGCAACGCCATTAAAAATGCCGGCCCGCAGGGAAAGCCTGCTGACCGGCCAAGACAAGCAAGGAGAGTAATGCTCGGGATAAATTGAGTTAACGGCGCAGACCGGATTAGAAAGACAGCTGGTAGCGGCCTACCAGGAAGTTTTCAGTTTTGCCGTCGAGCGTGCCGCCGTTTAGTCGCGTCCGTTCGTAGTTCAGGGCAAATTTTGACGATTCATTGAGATACCAATTCAAGCCAACCGCTGCACCTTGCGCCCTAAGCGCGTAGCTAGCCGGGCGAAACGCAGTTGGTAATGCATCATCAATCTGGTTTTCCTGGTATCGCGCAACTACCTCGAATGCGCCCCAACCACCGTCCGGGCCACTCTGGAAACGGCTGAATGGTTTCACGCCTCGAAACGATGCATCTTCTCCGGTCAGCAGCCAAGACCCTGCCAACTGCCACGCGGTATTTTTGACAGTAGTTGTGTTGTTACCGTTCTTGATAGGCTGATTAACCCACGCATATTCATACACCAGACCAAACGGGCCGTAGTAGTAATACGCTTGCGGAGACCACCGATCTTGTACACCGTTGGCGGTAGTGCCGGTGGCGTAGGCGAAGAAATTATTCGCTTGTCCCGGCGTTTTATAGCCACTGATGAGCGTACTGATATTTCCCGTGGTACCAGCAATACCGAAGCCGAGGCCGCGCAGTGAGCTCTCGGTGTCATTGACAAATGGAGTGGCGAATAGCCGGCCAGTAAATGTTTTTTTGCTGTTGGCGTCTTGGTTGGTACCAATATTTGCACCATCTTGTACGCCATTAAATACACCTACCGCGTAATTCAGACGCTTCTCCAGAACGTCGCCAGACACAGATACCCCAAAGTCACGGTTAGGGAGAATATTGTTGCTCACAAAGCTACGCTCGATCAACTTGATATCTGAAGCACTTTGCAGCCGCTCTAAACCGACAAAGGGTTTATGCTTACCGATTCGAACTTGAAGCTCAGGCTTCTCTCGAATATCGAGATAGGCATCGATAATGGTCGGTGAGGATGTCGTTGTCGCCTCACCAAACTCTGGCGTAAACCGAAATCCGTATTTGCCGAATACGGTCCCTTCAAACGTGGGCCGAATACGGCGTGCTAAAAAGCCATCGACCGCAGTCGGAAACGCGTCGCCATCAAACTGACGATAGTCGGCATGTACGATACCGCGCAGTCGGTACTCGAATTGCCCGTCTTGAGATTTGAATCCAAATCCTCTGTCGCTCGCCGTGACCGTTGGCGCAGCTTTTTGCTTGGCAGCGACATCCTCGTTCACCAGCTCCTGCTTTCGGCCAAGTACTTTCAATTTTTGATCAAGTTCTTCTATCTGCGCCTTGAGTTTTTCGATTTCTGTAGTGTTATCTGCATACGCGGGGAATGCAACCGCGATGGCGCTTGCAATCAGCAGGCGTGAGAGGGGCCTGCCCAGGGTTATTTGTCCCGGGTTCATGGTGTTTCCTTTCTTGTTGAAGGTGAGCAGGGCAGCAGATTCACTGCCTGCTCAAGGATGGGGATGGTCTACTTCGGTTGATAGATTCGGTCGAACGTACCGCCGTCGGCGAAGTGCGTTTTTTGCGCTTTAGTCCAACCACCGGCGATTTCATCTACCGTAAATAGCTTCACTTTAGGGAATTGCGACGCATACTTTGCGGCGATTTTTTCATTGATGGGCCGGTAATAGTGTTTGCCCGCCAGTTCCTGGCCTTCGTCGGAGTACAAGAACTTGAGATAAGCCTCGGCTACCTTGCGCGTGCCGCGACGGTCAACCACTTTGTCAACAATTGTCACGGGAGGCTCTGCCAAAACGCTCACTGAGGGCGCCACGATTTGTACTTTATCGGGCCCTAACTCACGAATAGCCAGCAGCGCTTCATTTTCCCAAGTGATTAAAACATCGCCGATCTCTCGCTCGACAAATGTCGTGGTAGAGCCGCGCGCTCCCGAGTCAAGTACCGGTACGTTTTTGTAGATTTTAGTGAGTAACTCTTGCGCAGTTTTTTCATTACCACCCGGTTGTTTCAGCGCATAACCCCACGCAGCAAGATAGTTATAGCGGGCACCACCGGAAGTTTTTGGGTTGGGAGTTATGACAGAGATACCGGGTCGTGCAAGGTCACTCCACTCTTTGATGTTCTTGGGGTTACCCTTACGAACCAAGAACACAATGGTTGAGGTGTAGGGCGCGCTATTGTTTGGCAGGCGCTTCTGCCAGTCTTTGGCGAGTATGCCGCGCTGTGCGATCTCATCAATGTCATACGACAGTGCCAGCGTGACTACATCCGCCTGCAAGCCATCAATCACGGAGCGCGCCTGCTTCGCGGCGCCACCGTGTGACTGCTTGATTTTTACATCTTGACCGGAAGTTTTTTTCCAGTGGTCAGCAAAGACTTTGTTGAAATCTTGATACAGCTCGCGGGTAGGGTCGTACGATACATTCAGCAAGCTCAATTCGCTTGCCTGTACCGGGGTCGCTAGTGAAACCAGTAGCGGCACCCAACGCCATAGGGTTCTGAGATTCATTGGTAAAGCTCCTTTTCAAATTGGAAATTGAGGTCTGGTGGATGCGACTGTAATGCCGAGCCAGGCAATTCCCAACAAATGATTTCGGAATAGTAAATTCTGTTTGCGCATATCTAAGGCTGCTGCTGGGTGGGTACCAAAAGTAGAGTAGAGCGCTGTGATAGTTGTACTCGCCGCGTTCTCGTACCAAAAGAAGAGGGGTTGATGCCTAATAAGCGGAAGTCATTAGCAATCAACAAAACTGTCTTTTGAGCGGCTTGATTCGAGTAATATCGTCCTGGCCGATAAACATAAAAAGGGAGGGAAATATGGGCTTGCACCTTGGTGATGTCGCACCGGATTTCGAGCAAGACTCGACGATTGGGCGAATAAAATTCCATGAATGGGCAGGTGATTCATGGGTGATCTTGTTCTCGCACCCAGCTGACTTTACGCCGGTATGCACGACCGAACTAGGCCTCACTGCAAAACTGAAGCCCGAGTTTGATAAGCGCAATGTCAAGGCAATAGCGTTATCGGTTGATCCAGCCGACAAGCACCAGAGCTGGATATCCGATATCGAAGAAACACAGAAAACTGTGGTTGGCTTTCCTATCATTGCCGACGCTGACCGCGTTGTCTCTACGTTGTACGACATGATTCATCCAAACCAGTCAGAGACAGCGACGGTTCGTTCATTATTCATCATCGACCCCAAAAAGAAAGTCCGCTTGATGATTACTTACCCGATGAGCACGGGTCGCAATTTCGACGAGGTATTGCGAGTGATCGATGCGTTGCAACTTACTGATGGCTACTCAGTGGCGACACCCGGCAATTGGAAAGATGGTGATGATGTGATCATTCCATTGACGATCCAAGACCCGGAGGTCATCAAGCAAAAGTATCCGAAAGGGTTCAAAGCACCCAAGCCATACCTTCGGATTACGCCGCAACCAAACAAGTAAAACTGTTTCTCCACCGGGAAAACCGCTCGCTATCCGCATGCCCAGTGACTATGCATGGGTATGGTGAGCGGCTCAGTTTCCGCTTATCTAGGCGAGGCGCACCTGATCGTATATGCTGGGGGCGTAGCCTTTGTCAGGCAGGCTGCGGTTGTCGAGCCATATAGGCTATGACTGTTTCATATTAAAAAACAACGTCAATACGGAGGCATCGATGGACAGTGGTATCCGGAACACCCCACCAAAAATCGTTGAAGTAGAAGACAACTCACGTCGTGATTTCTTGCTCACTGCGGCTAGCATGGGCATTGTTGGCGCTTTGCCGCTGTTGCCGTTTCCGGCTGAGGCAAAAAGCCGTAACAGCCGCTTGCAAAAGGTACTTGATGATTCAGTAGCTGCAAATCGCTTCCCCTTTGTTGTAGGTATGACCGGGAAAGCCTCGGGGGTTACTTTCGTTGGTGCTGCGGGCGACGCAGCTCCAGGCTTGAAGGCTGGCCCGGATACAGTATTCCGGATTTTTTCGATGACCAAAGCGGTCGGTTCAACCGCTGCCATGATCCTCATTGATCAAGGCAAAATGGATATTGATACGCCGGTTCAAGACGTGCTGCCCGAGTTTGCAGATATTCAGGTACTGGACGGTTGGGACGGTGACACACCACGACTGCGGGCGCCGAAAGTCAAGGCAACCGCGCGTCACCTGGCCACCCATACGTCTGGCTTGGAATATGAGTTTTGGCGCCCGCAGACCGGCGAGTACCTTGGCAAAACAAAGCGCCCATCCATTCTTGCGGGGACCAAAGACGCACTGTTTTATCCGATGATGACGGATCCCGGCACGCGCTGGGGCTACGGGCCGTCGATCGATTGGCTGGGCCTGATGGTAGAAAAAATCAGCGGCCAGCGTATCGACGCTTTCTTGAAAGCGAATCTATTCGAGCCGCTCGGCATGAACGACACTGATGTCGAGGTACGTCTGCATATGCAATCCCGACTCGCCAGCGTTAAGGCGCGCGGCGAGAATGGTCAATTTGGTGATTTCCCCTTGGCGCCACCGTCGAATCCCGAAGTGTATGGCATGGGCCACTGCCTGTACTCGACCCCGCAGGACTATATGCGTTTTCTGCGTATGTTCCTGAACAAAGGCAAGTTGGACGGCAAGCGCATCATGAGGCAGAGCAGTATTGAGCGTATGCTGGCAAACCAGATGGGTCCGCTCAAATTTGAAAAAATGGTGACTGCTGCACCGCCAATCACTGCCGACTTTGATCCATTCCCCGGCACCACGAAAACGCATAGTTTTGGTTTTATGCGTAATGAGGTCGATATTCCAGGTCGGCGTCGGGCGGGTTCGCAGAGCTGGGCAGGCGTGCTGAATACACATTACTGGTTCGACATGAAGAGTAATCTCGCCGGCATTATCATGACCCAGACCTTGCCCTTTGTTGAGCCGCCACTCATGGCTGCATACGAAGAATTCGAAAAAGCAGCTTACGCTTGATCGAATCTCTTTTGAGTCTGTTTTAACTCCGCGCACTGCGATTAATATCAGCCCGCTGGTATGAGCGCGTGTGCGGAGGCTCTATTACCCCTGGATACTTCCCGCTGGCTGCTGCGTAGTTGGCCGGTACCGGGCTCCGGCATAAAATCGGGTCTATTCATCGATGCAAGCCGGAGAAGGCCATGACCGATTTCACTACCGGGTTAGAGCGCCGCGCAGTTAATCATGCGCCGCTGACCCCTCTCGACTTTATCGCTCGCGCAGCCGATGTCTATGGCGACCGCTTGGCTGTGGTGCATGGTGACATCCGGCGTAACTGGCGCGACACTTACCACCGCAGCTGCCAACTCGCCAGCGCACTACAGCAGCGCGGTATCGGTAAGGACGATACCGTAGCAGTGCTGTTGCCGAATATTCCTGCTATGGTGGAATGTCATTTCGGTGTGCCGATGGCTGGGGCGGTACTCAATACGCTTAACACTCGACTTGATTTAGCGTCCATCGTGTACATGCTGCGGCATGGTGAGGCAAAGGCGCTTATCGTCGATACCGAGTATGTGTCTTTGGTACAGGCATTACGTCAGACCTTGCCGGCGCTGCACATTATCGGTGTGCATGATCCTATCGCTGATACACCCACCGTTCCCGCTGACTGGACTGATTATGAAGCGCTACTGCAAACAGGAGATGCTCACTTCGCTTGGCAGCCACCAGCTGATGAGTGGGATGCGATTGCGCTGAATTACACCTCGGGTACCACCGGCGATCCTAAAGGGGTGGTCTATCACCATCGTGGCGCTGCCTTGAATGCGATCTCGAATATTCTTGAATGGGATATGCCGAAGCATGCGGTGTATTTATGGACATTGCCGATGTTTCATTGCAATGGCTGGTGTTTTCCCTGGACCTTAGCTGCAAGAGCGGGTGTGAATGTCTGCTTGCGAAAATTCGATCCGCAGCACGTGCTTGAGTTAATCGCCAAAGAAAAGGTAACGCATTATTGTGGCGCACCGATTGTGCAAAGTGCGTTAGCCAGCGCGCCGGCTGAGTGGCGTGCCGGCATACAGCATAAAGTGTCTACTATGGTGGCGGCAGCGCCGCCATCATCAGCGATGTTGGCACAGATGGTCGAGATGGGTTTCGATATCACGCATGTGTACGGGCTCACGGAAGTCTACGGTCCTGCTACCGTGTGCGCCAAGCAAGAGGCGTGGGCGGCGTTACCACTCGCTGAGCAAGCACAGAAAAATGCACGGCAGGGTGTGCGCTATCACTTGCAACAAGCAGTGACTGTGATCGACCCGGAAACCATGCAACCAGTACCTGCAGATGGTGAGACCCTCGGCGAGATTATGTTTCGCGGCAATATCTGCATGAAAGGTTATTTGAAAAACCCTGATGCAACCGACGCATCCTTCCAAGGTGACTGGTTTCACACAGGCGATCTTGCAGTCATGAACCCGGATGGCTATGTACGGATTAAGGATCGCAGTAAAGACATTATTATTTCGGGTGGCGAGAATATTTCCAGCATTGAGATTGAAGATGCGCTATATCAGCATCCGGCTGTCATTGCCGCTGCTGTAGTGGCTGCGCCTGACGCCAAGTGGGGCGAGGTACCTTGCGCGTTTATCGAAACGCGCGAAGGGCTCACGCTTAGCAAACAGGAGATCATTGATCACTGCAGAAAATTGCTTGCGAGCTTCAAGGTACCGAAAATTATTGTGTTCAAAGAGCTACCAAAAACCTCGACCGGCAAGATACAGAAATTCATTTTGCGAGACGAGGCGGGATCGATAACAGCAATCGATCAGAATTGAATCTGACATAAACAGAGTCGGGCATTACCCGGGGCTCACCAAATGCTACCGACTAACTGAGTAGCAGCGCGCTTACTATCTTGCTGGATTGCTCTGCCTACTAGCTTGTTACGCGGGCGATTCTTTTGGGTGGTTTTAAGTTCTGACCAAGAGAAACAAATTCTGTACTCGGAACCGATACTCCCATGATGCTACCTAGCCGTGGCGTTTTCAAGGGAGTCGGTCATGTACACAAATTCAACAAGTTACAGCAGTAACTGTTACTCAGGTACGCCTGAATCTTTTCCGAATTTATTGACTAATTCCACTGCGCCGTTTTCAGGCCAGTTGTGCGGTATTTTTAATCAGCCGCAAATAAAGAGCAAGCCACACAAGTATCGCGGTCTACCCGATCAGCCTGATCGAACCGGTATGCGCGCGCGCCGGGCTGATAGCGAAATGACGATTTCTCAGTTACGACAAAGGACGGTAACTGATGTAAAAGAAAAAACACTGCAGAAAAAAGTCATAAAGTTGCCCATTTTTGTAGATTACTTCTCAAAATATTTTGAGATATGGCTTACCTCTGCCGCACATTTTTCAAAAAGTAATAAGGGCACGATTTTCATTTTTGGTGAAAAGCATGATGATCCTGAATCTAAGAAAATAATTGCCTCTGCGATGTCCGTGCAGCGTCAAGATGGCGTGCACGAAAAATTTTTCATGGAGGGTATGTTTGATGATTCCTGCCAGTTGTTAGTACTTGGATTAAAGTTACGGCCAGAGGATTGTTACTTAATGGAGAGAGATCTGGAGGTCTTTGCTAAGCTCGATGAAAAGCGTGACACAGTTTTACGTAAAGTGAGGGAGTGCGCTGACTTTGTCAGGCAAGAATTGGCGCTTGGGCCTGATCCATTGGCTGGAAAAGTTAACTATCCTTCAGACTATAAAGAATATATAAATCAGCATCTTTATAAACTCTCAGATGAAGCCCGTCGGGAAATGGATCCGATGATCGACACTTACAACAAGCTAGAAAATGAGTGGACAGATTTTGTGCAGGAGACTATGCCAATACGTGACCGGCATATGGCAGAAAAAATCAGGGTGTTACGAATAAATGATGGACCGAATTTTGCCGTTGTTGGCGCTGCACACCTCAAGGGTTTGCGTGAGCATTTGAATGACATGTCATGTGTTTTTATGAACCCTAGGCATGTAGTGGCAGAGTTTCCTCACACCAGTTTGAAGGAAGGGCCTTTGAATCGTGGTAGCAAATCTTTATGATCACTGAATCAGTCGGGAACCCGTTTCTCGGCATGTCATCAACAATTCAATAGTAGCCTCAGTATCCCCAGGGATAGTGCGACACCCGCCAGTATGGCCGCTGCTACTTTCGGAACCGATAGTCCCTTGATGCTACGTAGCCGTGGCTTTTTAAAAGGAGTCACGCATGTACGCCAATTCAACCGGTTTCACCCCTTTCAACTCCGGCTTTACGCAAGCTACCTCGCCGAGTTCTCAGCCCTCACCGAGTACGCCTCTTCTTTATCAATTACATGTAGGTGTTAAGCCGCCGATTCTGAAAAACAAGCCAGCTCAGTATGCCGGCTTACCAGATCAACCGGATCGCGCCAGGATGCGCGAGCGTCGCGACCAATCTCAGATGACCTTATCCGAGCTTCAGCGTAGCCGTGGGGTTGAACCGGCTGAGAATCCGCATACAGAAATACTGGAGGCGTACGGCTATCGACAGCTTATGGAGCTGATGATGCATATTCCATCGCTTGGGGTGAAGGCGATCAATTTGATGGGCAATACGATATCGTCAAGAATTGGTCTACCGGGCGCTGATGCTGCGCCGGTATCACCTGAGCGGGAATCCCCCGAGGCTTTTGCAAGAAAGCACAATGGCGCATTCCGAGTATCGCTGAATAAGCTGGCAAAATCGCGTCAGGATATGTCCGGCGCCATTGTGCTAGTTGTTGAGTCTTATTCCGATAAGGCTTCTCAACGAAACATGTTAGCCGTCTTGAGTGATTACAAAAAGCAACCGAATAAACAGTTTTTCCTTGAGGGTGGCCTGGACGATATATGCAAGTCTCGCGCTAACCTCTATGGACTGAAATTATCCGAGTGTCGACTAATGGAGAAAGGGTCATCTCGGTTTTCGACAATGGAAAAAGCGGATGAAAAAGTTTACGCAAATCTTGTGGCATGTCTGGTTGAAATGCAGACCCTTGTTCCCGAGCTTAGACATGAGCCAACGCCAGAGTCCACTGCTGCGGCGCATGCTTTATTTCTTCGTTATATTGAGCGGGTATCAACCACAGACCGTAGGAAAATTTTTGGCCGACTTAAAGCAGTTTCTGTTGCCATGGAGGACTTCACGAAAAAGGCCACCCAGTCCAACGCGGCGCGTGCGAAAGATATGGCTAAATTTATACGAGAAAATAAATCAACGGATGGCATTAACTACGTCATTATCTCTCGGGGGCAAGAGGAGCATCTCCCCGCGCTTTTAACCGATTTGCCGTGTATTGTGCTGGGCTCATTGTCTGAATCAGATGATCATCAGCACATCGAGTTAAAGCCATCGAGTCAGCAGAAACAAGAGCTTTAATCAGCATCCATGTGCAAAGCGGCTTGGCGGCCGCTTTGCCCACTATTTGAGCCGGATGAATATTGGTACTAGCGGTTGACCAGTTGCTTCGGCACTGCCAGCGTCAGTAGTACGCCCACGACCATCGCCGCGGCGAGCAGATACACGCCAGCATCAGTTGAGCCAGTAGCATCTTTCAACCAGCCTACTGCATAAGGGCTGACAAAGCCCGCTAAATTTCCCAACGAATTTATCAAGGCGATCCCAGCTGCTGCGCCGGTGCCTGCGAGGAAAGCAGTAGGCAAGCTCCAGAACAAGGGCAGTGTTGTCATAATGCCCGATAAGCCCAATGTTAATGCTGCGATCGCCAAAGTGCCGTCCTTGGCGAGTATGACTGATAGTGCTAATCCAACAGCGCCGAGCATGCCTGGTATGGCGACATGCCAGCGACGTTCACCGGTACGATCCGCACTTCGCGCTACCAGTAGCATGACGACGACTGAGACACTATAGGGAATACTCGATATCAGACCGATTTCAACGACGTCGGTATGGCCCATCGATTTGATAATCGTCGGCAGGAAAAAAGAAACACCATAGACGCCCATGACATAGCTGAAATAGATCGCAGCACACAGCCATACCTTACCCGAGCTGATAATGCGCAGAAACGATTCATCTTCTTTGTGCGCCTCATCTTTGGCAATATTGTGCGCTAACAGTGCACGTTCTTCTTCAGTAAGCCATCGTGCCTCTGAGATGCGATCATCCAGCATCATGATGACCACCAAGCCAAGCGCAACCGATGGCAAGCCTTCCAATAAAAACATCCACTGCCAGCCTTGCCAGCCGTAGATGCCGTTGGTGTATTTCATGATGATGCCTGACACGGGTCCGCCGATCACGCCAGCAATCGCAATGCCAGTCATGAACATGGCGGTGATTCGTGCGCGTCGGTCAGCCGGGTACCAATACGTCAGATAAAGAATAATGCCCGGGAAAAAACCTGCTTCGGCAACACCGAGCAGGAAGCGCATGACGTAAAACATCGTGGGCGTTGTCACAAACATCATCGCCGCCGAGATCAAGCCCCAGCTGATCATAATGCGGCCGATCCAGACCCGCGCGCCCATCTTGTGCAGGATTATGTTGCTCGGTACTTCAAACAAGAAATAACCGATAAAAAACATACCAGCGCCGAGACCGTAAATCGTATCCGAGAATCCAAGCTGATCCATCATCTGCAACTTGGCAAAACCGACATTTACCCGATCGAGATACGCCACCACGTAGCACGCCAGCAGCAGTGGGATCAGTCGCCACGCTACCTTGCGGTACAGCGCCTCCTCGATGGCCTGTTGTGAGCTATCGCTTGTTGTTGTCTCCATGGTCTCTCCGCAGCTGGTTGCTGAGTGGCATTGTAGCTGCCTCGCTTGTAAACACGGTAATTGATGGCGAGGGATGTCAGATTGACTATAATCCCACTCTGATGATGCTTAGCGAATGACAATGCGCGTATTTAATTTCAGTGCTGGTCCTGCTGCTTTACCCGAGCCGGTGCTGCGGCGTGCGGCGCAAGAGATGCTCGACTGGCATGGCTGCGGTATGTCAGTCATGGAGATGAGCCATCGCGGTAAAGCGTTCACATCGATTATCGAGAAAGCGCTGGCAGATTTCCGCCAGCTACTGAATATTCCCGAGCACTACCAGGTGTTGTTATTGCAAGGCGGTGCGCTTGCGATGAATGCGCTGATTCCCATGAATCTGTTGGGCCAAAAATCAGTTGCCGATTACGTTAATACCGGCGAGTGGTCCAAGAAGTCGATTCAAGAGGCGCGTAAATATTGCAAGGTGAATGTGATCGCCTCATCGGAAGATCGGAGTTTCACCTATATACCGGCCGAGGATCGGTGGCAGCCTGATCCCGAGGCGGCATATCTGCATATCTGTACTAACGAAACCATCGGCGGCGTGGAGTATTTTTGGGTGCCGCAGGGCACCGAGGTGCCGTTGGTGGCGGATATGTCTTCACATATTCTGTCGCGGCCGGTAGATATCTCGCAATATGGCGTGATCTACGCCGGCGCGCAAAAAAATATCGGTCCGGCCGGAATCACCTTCGTTATTGTGCGCGAAGATTTGCTGGACCGGGCGCTACCGATCACGCCATCGGTATTTCATTGGAAAGAGCAAGCAGCCGCAGCATCAATGTTGAATACACCGCCAACGTATAGTATTTATATTGCTGGCTTGGTATTTGAATGGTTGATCGATCAAGGTGGTCTGGCCGCTATCGAGCAAAAGAATATTGCTAAAGCTGAACGGCTCTATGCGTTTATTGATGCGAGCGAGTTTTATTACAACCCGGTCGAGCTATCCTGTCGATCACGGATGAACATACCTTTCTTTCTGAGAGATGAGCGTCTCAATGAGGCATTCCTGAAAGGTGCCGATGAGCGCGGCTTGGTGCAGCTGAAAGGTCATCGTGTTGTTGGCGGTATGCGTGCCTCGCTCTATAACGCTATGACTATCGAAGGTGTCGAGGCACTGGTGGCCTACATGCAAGACTTTCAGCAGCATCAAACCTGAGGAATTTTTATCTGCCTGAATAGTCACACGAAGCGTGTTTCGACTGTTACAGGCAGTTTTATCCTCGGAGCTACCATGCAGCTAGTTGAGCCGGCGTTTGCTCCGGCATCCGGTGAGTTGAATGCCGATCAACATCGGCGTGATGAGGTGCTGAAGTATCTCGAAGCGACCGGTCAACGTCCCATCGCTGATTTATCAGAGATGTCGGATGCCGAGCGCTGCAAGTGGCTATTCTGGAATCTGCACGAAAACCTCGAGGCCATGCGCCACATGGAGCCTGCGTTGCAGGCCCGGGTCAATAGTGTGCAGTACAGCGTGATGGACAACAGCCCGCCGAGTACGCATGGCGCGCTCAGCAAGCGACTTGACCTTGCCTGTCGTTGGACCATGGAGTTGAGCTTCCCGGGATGCCCCGAGGAAGTCACGTATCCGATGGGTGATGGCTGGGTTAACTTACTGATCGCAGAAGAGGCGCCGGCTTATCTGCATGTCGCTGCGAATCAGAAGGCCTACCTCGATGCAGACCACACCACCTATCCAAACCAAATTTATTTGGAAGGCTGGATCTCCGATCGGCTCTGGCAAGATATCCGCCCGCATCTTTCAAACCCAAATCCGAGTTGTCGTACCGATGTTGTATTGCTCGACAGCGCACTATTTCCGGTGAGACGAGATTTTGAATTTGTCTGCGGGCCGCCGGGCGCCATTGGTGTTACCAATCTCGAGTTTCGCGCGTTTTCTCATCCGACCGAGCGTCGTATGGTGCGACGCGCCGAGCCGCGTTTTTAGCCTTCGGTTTCTCGAATGTGTTGCACACGCCTCATGTACCAGAACAATGCTACCGAGACCAAGCTCAGGCTGATGCTGTTACCTAGCCAGAAGCCTGCAGCGCCGCGTACCGCAACGGGTGTATTGCCCAAGAGGTCAAATCCAAGCACGTAACCACCACCAAGCCCGATACCCCATAAGCCAACGGCATACATCAGCGTGGGTATGGTGGCTACTTTATAAGCGCGCAGGACAAACGCAGCACCAATCTGCGTCGCATCAAACAACTGATAAAAAGCGATGAACAGAAATAGCGGTAGCGCGATCGCCGCGACTTGAGGGTCCGGGGTATACAGCGCTACGATCTGCGAACGTGTCAGGTAAACCAGCAACCCTATGCTGACCGCGACGATAATCCCGAGCCGTATACCGGCATCGCCGGCGTGTCGCGCAGCTACCAATCGACCGGCACCAATCTCTTGTGCGACCAGCACACCGGTAGCGCTTGCGATCGATAGCGGCAACATATACAGTACCGTGCCAAAGTTACCAGCAATTTGATGGGCCGCTAGCGTATCACTGCCCATGCGCGCGATGAACAGCGCCATGAAGGTGAACGAGGTTACCTCAATCAAGTACGACATCCCCATCGGCAGGCCAAGTTTAAGCAGCGATAGCTGCGTATGCCATGATGGTTTTTCAAAGCCTTTATCCTGGACATGAAACTGGCGATAGGAATCGCCGCGCGCGGCAAGCTGCCAGCCAATCAATAACGCCGTCCACGCAGCAATGCAGGTGGCAACCGCTGCACCTGGTGTGCCTAGCGCAGGTAGACCAAAGCCACCGAAGATCAGTAGCGCATTCAGCGGTATCTTCAGCAAAAGTAGTGTGCCGACTTGTATCGTCATCACAATTCGTGGACGCGAGACAGCGGTATTGAGCGCTGCGAATACACGAAAACAGAGGGTTGCCGGAAGAGCCAGCGATAGCAGTGCCAGATACTCGCGCACCTTGCTATCGAGTTGTGGCGGCGCTTGCGCGATACTGAGTAGCGGATCGGGAAAAAGAAGTAATGCGCTGCCGAGCAGTGATAAAAAAAACGCCAGCCACACGCCTTGTCTTACTTGATGCCCGATGGCCTCGAATTTTTTAGCGCCATACAGCTGCCCTATGGTGGGCGATAGCGCCTGCATTACGCCGGAGAGCCCGACGAACACGCTGATGTAGACAGAGGCACCGAGCCCTAATGCCGCCAGATCGATGGCGCCATAGCGTGCAGTCATCATGGTGTCGACCACGCCGTTCATGATCACTGCCAGCTGAGCGACCACGATAGGCCACGCCAGCGAAGCAACTTGAGCGGTGAACGAGGCTGAGCCGCGCGCGGGCTCGCGCGTGCTCATGGTGGGGAGCGTCGGAACAAGCGGAATAGCTCATGGCGGTCTGCCGATCGCCGACCTTGCCATAGCAGCGTGAGTTGTGCATCAACCGACTTCATCTGCGCGCCTTTCGCGAGCAGGCGATCATCTTGCACCAACAGGAATTCGCACGGCGCGTCACCAGGCCGGCTGAATTTGACATGACCCAGGTAGGCGAATGATGCGCGCTGGGCTGGCCCCACATCCTCTGCGTCAACACAACGATAAGTAGCCGGTAACTTGGCGCCGAGCTGCTCGGCCACCGAAGCGTAGCTTTGTCGATAGTTCAGCCAGGGCAGCCACAGCGTCATGAGCAAGACCCAGCAAAGCACTACGCCACCGCTGGAGAGCACCACGGCGCGCCACAGTACCGAGGGCCGGCGACCCAGTCGCCAGTACAGCAGTAGTAGCCAGCCAATACTTGATGCGAGTGCGATCAGTAGCGCAAAGGCGTTGAACTCGGGCTGGAAACCGGGCGCTGCCCGAAACGCATTTTTTGCCAATTGCGGCGGCCAGCCGGTTTGCTTGGCGAGCCAGCCTAGCCATATGAAGCCGGCAATTGCCGACAGCGTCATTACCGAGAACCAGTCAATGGCGTTAATGGCGCCGCGCTTTAGTGTCGGTAGACCAAAGGCGGCGAGTATGGCCAGTGGTGGGATCAGCGGCAGCAAAGCATGATCACGAGCGGAGGGTGCAAACACAGTGGCCAGCGACAGACTGAGCACTACCGCGAAGGGCAGCAGAATATGCAGCGTCATTTGCGAGCGCCATGCGTAAACCGCCCAAGCCGCAATCGGCCAAGCAGGCCATAAAAACCAAACCATCATCTTCAGTACATCGACGACGTGTTTGGCGTTGGGTGCTGCGAGCTCGCGCCAGCCCAGAATCAGCCAATCGTTTACCTCAGCGCCCGAGCTGTAGTGTCGGCTCAGTAGCCAGGCAGCCGGAACAGCGATGGCCACTGGCAATGCGACCGCCAAGAAGGTTTTAAGCACGACACGGTAGCGTATCCACGCGACCAGCACGATGCCTGCGCAGAGCAGCAGTGGTGTAATCCAACTTACGGTTAGCGCCAGCAAGCCAAGCGCGATACCGAGACCAGCGGCAGCGCGCAGCGTGGGTCGGTCAAATGTGTAAGCCGCGGCGCACAGTGCTACCGCTACCAATGACACCTGAAGTGCGCTGGCGGCAGTCTCGTGGCTGCGCAGCAGTAAACCAAGTGAGGCGAGATAGATCAGCAGCGCGCCATCTGCGAGCGTGCGGCCGTAATCCAGTGCGGCGGGCTGGCCACCAAAAGCAAGCTTGAGCGGTTGCGCCTCTGAGCGGCGGCCCAAGATGAAAGCCGTCAGCCACACCGCAAGCGCGCCGACCGCAAAAAAAACCAGAATCGATAGTCGCGCCGCCAGCGCGTCGCCAGTCAACCAGCCAGCCGACTTGATCAGCAACGCGCCGACCCAATACGCAAGCGGCGCCTCGTTCCACGCTTGAAGACCGACAATATTCGGCGCTAACCAGTCGCTCAGGCTGCCGTTCGCCATGGTCCACATGATGCCGAAGCCGGCAGCGTCATCCACCTTCCATGGATCACGACGAATAATGCCGGGCAGGATATACAGCAAGCACAGCACGATCAGACCCCAGCGCGGCAAGGCGATGGTAGCGGCGGCGGACAGTCTGACGGGTTTCATCCGTGGCGGGTGGAGGCGAGCTATCGTGTGAGTATTGTGAATCAAACCAATAAAAATGCCGCGCTAGGCGGCATTTTTATTGAGGCGTGGTGTTTGCGATCAGTCGCCGCTGGCTCGGGTTTTGGAGCCGACCTTGCCGAACTTCTGGCGGAACTTGTCGACGCGACCAGCTGTATCCACAATTTTGTGTTTGCCGGTATAAAACGGGTGCGACTCGGAAGATACTTCGATTTTCACCAGCGGATAATCCTGACCTTCAAACTTGATGGTCTCGCGGGTTTGTATGGTGGAGCGGGTCAGAAATTTGAAGTCGCATGACAAATCATGCACAACGACTTCGCGATATTCAGGGTGGATGCCTTCTTTCATTACGGTCTCGCTATGTTAGGGTAGCCAATCACCACTTCGTCGGTCTGCGCTGCTTCTTGACCCGGTTGGTAGTCACTTGCCCGGTTGACAGAACCCGCGATTATATAAGTAAAACGATGCTAAGGGGATGCAGTGCCTTTCTGCTAACGTACCGGGTTGGCTGAATCAGGACCCGCCGCGTCGCATGAGGTCAAAGAACTCGGCATTGGTCTTGGTGGCCTTCATCTTGTCAAGAATGAACTCCATCGCCTCGATCTCGTCCATGCCGTACAGCAGCTTGCGCAGAATCCAGATTTTTTGCAGCACATCGGCTTTGATCAGCAGCTCTTCGCGGCGGGTGCCGGACTTGTTCAGGTTGATTGCCGGGTAAACACGCTTCTCTGCCAGACGACGCTCAAGGTGCACTTCCATATTGCCGGTGCCCTTGAATTCTTCATAGATCACGTCGTCCATGCGACTACCTGTCTCGATCAAGGCAGTCGCGATAATCGTCAGCGAGCCGCCCTCTTCAATATTGCGAGCCGCGCCAAAGAACCGCTTGGGGCGCTGCAAGGCGTTGGCATCAACACCACCGGTCAATACTTTGCCGGAGGCCGGGATCACGGTGTTATACGCGCGGGCCAGACGGGTAATCGAGTCGAGCAGGATCACCACATCCTTTTTCATTTCGACTAAGCGCTTGGCTTTTTCCAACACCATTTCGGCGACTTGTACGTGGCGCGTGGCTGGTTCGTCAAAGGTGGACGCCACCACTTCACCACGCACTGAGCGCTGCATCTCGGTCACTTCTTCCGGACGCTCGTCAATCAGCAGCACGATCAGGGTGACATCGGGATGATTCGAGGTGATTGCGTGTGCCAAGTGCTGCAGCATCACGGTCTTGCCAGACTTTGGCGATGCCACCAGCAAACCGCGCTGGCCTTTGCCGATCGGCGCGATCATGTCGATGATGCGACCGGTAATATTTTCTTCGCCGCGCATTTCGCGCTCCAGCAACAGCGGCTGGTTCGGGTGCAGCGGGGTCAGGTTTTCAAACAGAATCTTGTGCTTCGAGGCTTCTGGCGGCTCGCCATTCACCTTGTCGACCTTGACCAGCGCAAAGTAGCGCTCGCCATCTTTCGGTGTTCTTACTTCACCCTCGATCGAGTCGCCGGTGTGCAGATTGAAGCGACGAATCTGCGACGGTGAGATGTAAATATCGTCGGTGGATGCCATGTAGCTGGCATCAGGAGAACGCAGGAAGCCGAAGCCATCCGGCAGCACTTCGAGTACCCCATCACCAAAAATCTGTTCACCTGATTTCGCACGCTTTTTCAGAATCGCGAACATCAGTTCTTGTTTGCGCAATCGCGCAGCGTTATCAATATCGAGACTAATTGCCATCTCGAGCAGGGCGGACACATGAAGTGCCTTGAGTTCAGAAAGATGCATGGTCAGGTGCCGTCTCGGCGACGGGCTTTCAAGGTGGGGGAGGGAACCGCGTTGATCAGAAGAAGAGAGCGGCGGTAGCGATGGTAGGCTACCGCCATACGTATCAGATATTGCTGTCGATGAAGGAGGTCAGCTGGCCTTTGGCCAAGGCGCCTACTTTCTGCGCCGCCGGTACGCCATTCTTGAACAAGATCAGCGTCGGGATACCGCGAATACCGAACATGGCGGGTACTGCCTGATTCGAA
Source organism: Burkholderiaceae bacterium (assembly GCA_018882935.1). Lineage (GTDB taxonomy): Bacteria > Pseudomonadota > Gammaproteobacteria > Burkholderiales > Burkholderiaceae_D > Pernthalerella. The sequence goes on from VERA01000004.1 coordinate 26,377, forward strand.
TCCACATCCATTTTTGCGACCTGAATTTTGCCGTCGTACTCTTTGGCGACTTCTTCCAGAATCGGCGCAATCATTTTGCACGGGCCGCACCACTCTGCCCAGAAATCAACCAGTACGGGCTTGTCGGATTTCAGTACATCCGCTTCAAATGAGGTGTCGGAGATATGTTTGATGGTGTCACTCATGTTGTCCTCGGCAGGAGGGGGAATCGGCCCGCTTGTTTTTGTCTGGCCTGACGGCTTGCGCTTCGCCTGCATTTATCGCTCACATCGGAATGTGGCGCTCTTGTTCTGGAGGGGAGTCTTGCAGGAGGAGGCGCGGCGGGAACTTGAAACGAATCATAACCGATTTTTTGGCAAAGTGCGGTCAGGCTACGCACTGCTTGAGCGGTCGCATACAATGCCCGTGAAAAGCCTCAACCTTGCCTGAAGATACCGCGCCTTTCGGCGTGCCTTTTCAGCGTTTCAGGATTTACCCGCACCCCGCATGCCGATCAGTTGCCATTTCATCCCGCCCGGTGCTCAATTTTGGGCTCAAGCGGCACAGCGGCTGATTGAACGGTCCGCTGCAAGCCAGGTACCGATAGCCTCTTGCATTGTCATGGTGCCGAGCCCGGCGCACGGCATGCTGCTCAAGCATGGCCTGAGCGAGCGATTAGGTCAGAGCTTCATACCGCCGCTGATTCGTACCTTGGATGATTACTTGAGGCTGCAGGCGCCGGATGATGACCTCGCCGCAGCGGCCAGTAAAGCCGAACGATTACTTGCGTTATACGCATCGCTGCGTCAAACAGCTTGGCTGAAGAAGCTTTTCTCGGCCCGTCGCAATACCGATTTACTGCCGTTGGCGCAAACCCTGATTGCCATGTCAGATGAGCTGACACATGCGCTGCTGCCCAGCGCCTTGTTGCAACCGGAATCGGTCGATGATCGTTGGCGTTCAGCACTGGCGCAGCTATCTCCACGCGGTATGACGCTGTTGTCGGATGAGGCGCAGCTGGTCTGGCAGCTATGGCAGGTGGAGCGTGATGCGCGTGACCCCGGGGTGATACGTCATCAGATGTTGCAGCGGCTAGCCGCTGAGGCGAACGCACCCTTGACCTGGTTGGCAGTGACCACACCCGACGCCATCGAAACCGCATTTTTGACACGCTGGAGTGAGCGCCAACCGGTGGAGAAAATCGCCATCGATTGGCGGCCGCAGGCACTACCTGCGTTGTATGCGCATAGCTGGCCTGAGCTGCTGTCGACCGATAGCTTGAAGTCGAATTCAACTGACGGCATTGGCACCGCCTCAATCGCGCCAGGCAACGCGCCTGCCGCGCTCCCGAACGCAGCGGTCTCAACGCCGGGAGGTGTCGCACTTTGTCCGGCATCGAGCATGGAGCAGCAGGCGCAAGCGGCGGCACAGCTGATTGTGAATTGGGTGCTCGCTGGCCGTCAGCGTATCGCAGTGATCCCGCAAGACCGATTAGTCGCACGTCGCTTGCGCGCATTACTCGAGCGCGCTGACATTGTTGTTGCCGATGACACAGGCTGGAAACTCTCCACCACGCGCGCGGCAAGTGTGCTGCATGCCTGGATAATGCTGGCAAGCTCGGGCGGTGATGTGATGCGCCTGCTGGACTTTGTGCAGTCGCCGTTCCAACAACATCCCGCCTATCAAGATGTCGCGCAACGCAAGGCGATGGAAGCGTCGCTGGTAAGCGCCGGTATTGGTGCGGGTTGGGAGGCAATCGCAGATGCGCTGCTTGCGCAACCGGAAATTCGCGACTGGGTACTTGGTTTAGCTCGTGAAGCGCAGCGCTACAAAGCGGCGCGCAGCATCGGGGCTTGGGTGCAGTCGACGCAGCAGGCACTGCAGTTTGCCGGATTTGTTGAGGCGATGGAGGCCGATAGCGCAGGCGCGCAGGTATTAGCGATGCTGATGCAACTTGCCGCGCAGACTGAGCATGTGCAGCAAACATTCTCGCTCGCAGAGTGGCGCGCACTGGTCGATCTGCAGCTAGAGCAGACGGTGTTTATAGCGTCACGAGATGATGTTCGTGTGATGATGGTGCCGCTTAGCGCGAGTATGCTGCGACAGTTCGATGCTGCGATTGTGCTGAGCGTCGATGCAGAGCATTTACCGTCGCGCTCATCCGAGGTCTTGTTTTTTGCAGACGCTGTCCGACGCGAGCTCAACCTCGAGACGCGCGCACAGCGTCAAACTGAGCAGCTCCGGCAGTTTGCTGCATTGCTGATGAGTTGCCCAGAGGTGGTGCTGTGCTGGCAAGCGACGCGTGATGGCGAGAACATCGCGCCCAGCTCTTGGATACAGCGATTAGCGTTGACGCTTGCCTTGGCCGACCAGCCGTCATTGCCGTTGGTGCAGCCCGAGATTGCCGTAGTCTCGCTGTCACCGCAGCCAATGCAAGCACCAAGGCCAGCAGCACCGGCGCTGTTACCCAAGACCTTGTCGGCCAGTGGCTACAACAGCTTGGTGACGTGCCCTTACCAATTTTTTGCGTCGCGCATGCTTGCGCTGTCACCGCCCGAAGAGCTTGTCGAGTTACCGGAGCGGCGAGACTATGGTCAGTGGTTACATCAGATTTTGCATCGCTACCATGAGGCCCTGCGGCAGTACGACACGCCAGCAGATCAGCGGCTGGCGCTGATGGCGAGTATCAGTGATGAAGTATTCGATCAGGTTGTGAGTTGTAATCCGGCTGCGCTGAGCTTTCGCGCTCGTTGGCTGAAGCGACAGGAACCGTATGTCGCATGGGCGAATCAGCAGCAGCAAGATGGGTGGCAGTTCGCTTTCGGTGAGCAGTGGTATGAGCGACTGATCGACTGGGAACAGGGCTCGGTGAAGTTAATCGGCAAGGTCGACAGAGTTGATCAGAATGCATCGGGCGATTCACGCGTGCTTGACTATAAAAGCGGGCGCAAGCGCTCGCTGCAGGTACGCATCGCTGAGCGTGAAGATCATCAGCTACCGTTTTACGCTTTGCTGGTAGACCCTGCGCCTGACAGCGCAGCCTATGTCACGATCGACGAGACCAGACCAGCGACAGTTGAAGCGACCGAGCTCGCTGAGTGGCGCGAGGCCTTGTCGCAGCGCTTGCGCGATCAATTGACTGCTATCGGGAAAGGCGCCGCTTTGCCGGCGAATGGCACACTGCAAAACTGCGGTCGTTGCACCATGCGTGGCTTGTGCCGCAAGGGGTTGTGGTGAATCCAGACGAGCAGCGCAGCGCTGACGGTGAGCCGGTAAGCCCGGAGCAATTTACTCGCCTGGCGGCAGACCCCAGCCGCTCGGTAGTCGTAGAGGCGTGCGCCGGTAGTGGCAAGACATGGCTGCTGGTATCACGCATGCTGCGTCTACTCCTCGCAGGCGCACAACCCGCCGAAATGTTGGCGATCACATTCACGCGCAAGGCCGCTGATGAAATGCGCGATCGTCTGCTGCGGCTGCTGCGTACGCTGGCACTTGAAAAAAATGATGAGCAGGTCATACACGAGCTGACGCAGCGTGGCCTGCCTGCGCAGGAGGCACGCCAGCAGCTACCGCGCGCTCGGCAACTGTATGCCGATGTGCTGGCGAGCCCGCATGGTCTGTCCGTAGATACCTTCCACAGCTGGTTTATTCGTCTGCTACAAGTTGCGCCATTATCTGCAGGCATACCGCATGGGCTGGCGGTAGAGGAAAGCGTGGCTGATCTACGCGAGGCTGCATGGCTGCGTTTTTTTCGGTCACTCAGCGCGCCTGAAAACCAGCAGGTACATGAGGCGCTGATGACGGTGTACCAACTCGCTGGTGATGTTGGCGGTAAAGATCTGCTGGACGACTTTCTTGATCAGCGCGCTGAGTGGGAAATTATGTGCCAGCACACTGAGCCGCAGCTTGAGCTGATCAAGCTCTGTGGGGCCGATGGAGAGCGCGATGCGCGGCTGAGTCTGTGGGATGAGCCGCCTGTTTTGGATCTTGCCACGCAGGCTGCGCGAGTGCTTGCGGCTGGCACCGCTACTCAGCAGAACAAAGCCGCATTAATCGTGCAGGCGATGAGCGCAGCACCATCCGTGCAGGCCTTCGATGATCTGTGTGATGTGTGCCTGACCAAAGACGACAAGCCGCGTGTAATGAATCTAACCAACGCGCAGCGGGCGGCGTTGCCGGCGCTTGATATAAGCAATTTTCAGGCGCGTTGGGAAGCGCTATGCGAGGCATTGATCAGTCTGCGCGTGCGCAGTACCGAGCTGACGGTACGGCAGCTGAACCTTGCAGTTTTTGTGGTTGGCACGGCGTTGATCGAGCATTACCAGGCTATCAAGACCGAGCAGGGCAAGATGGACTTTGCTGATCTGGAATTACACGCCTGGCGCCTGCTCACCAACCCCGAGCACGCAGCGTATCTGCATGCGCGTATAGACGCGCGCTATAAACATATCTTGATCGATGAGTTTCAGGATACCAATCCGTTGCAGTGGCAAATTGTGCGTGCGTGGTTGGAGGCCTACGGCCATGATGCGCAACGACCCAGCGTGTTCATTGTGGGCGACCCCAAGCAATCAATTTATCGTTTTCGGCGCGCCGAGCCGCGTGTATTTCAATCGGCGCGCGCGCTGCTACGTACTTACGGCGCGGTCGAACTGCGTACCAGCGTAACCTACCGAAACGCACCTGCAATTGTCGACCTGCTGAACTTGACGATGCAGAAAAACTCGCTCTACGCGCCACAAGTCACCGCGAGTAGCGATCACGGCGCTGTATGGCGTTTGCCGCTCATGAATGAAGAGGTGGTATCAGCGCCAGCCACCGAGCGTCTTGCGTTACGCGACCCACTAGTGCAGGCAGCCGTCGAGATGGATGATCGGCGCCGTGAGCAAGAGGCTATCCAAGTCGGGCAAGCGCTGCGGCAGGCGCGTGACTTGTTTCAGCATGAGGGGCAGCCGCTGCGTTGGGCGAACATGATGATTCTGGTGCGCAGCCGCACCCACTTGCTCTCGTACGAGCGCGGATTACGATCGGTCGGTATTCCATTCATTAGCAGCCGCACCGGTGGCTTGCTGGATACGCTCGAGGCCAATGATCTGATTGCGCTGCTGCGCTGGTTGCTGATGCCAGCCGATGATCTTGCGCTGGCCAGTATCTTGAAATCGCCGATCGGTGCTTGTACCGATCAGGATTTGATTGCGTTGGCTGCCGATACGCGTCATGCCCATTGGTGGCCGCGGCTGCAGCACATGGTAAGCGAGAAAACAGCTCATGCAGCGCTGATCCGCGTGCATGACCTGCTGGTGCGATGGTTATCTTATGCATCTTATTTGCCCGTGCATGATCTACTCGATCGAGTGATTCACGAGGGAGAGCTGTTGCAGCGCTACGCGGTTGCTTCGCCATCGGAAACCCGCGCACAAGTTCTGGGCAACCTGGAGGCATTTGTTGCGTTGTCATTGGCCTTGGATGCCGGCCGCTACCCGAGTATTACGCGCTTTCTTGAACATCTACGGCGGCGCCAGCGTGGTAGTGAGCGCGATGCGCCAGATGAGGCCGAAGTCGACGCGGCGACGGATGCAGTGCGCATCATGACAATTCATTCTGCCAAAGGCCTGGAGGCCGAGCTGGTTGTCTTGATGGGTACGAACCACAGTGATGCCGGTGCAGACAGAGCAGGCGTGCTATGTGATTGGCCGCAGGATTCCCCGGCGCCGATGCATTTTTCTGTATTTGGTAAAAAAGCGGAACGAGGCCTCGCACGTGCCGAGCTATTCGAACAAGAAGAAAAATTCAGGCAACAAGAAAATTGGAATTTATTGTATGTGGCCGCAACTCGCGCCCGGCAGCTTCTGATAATCAGCGGCACGCACTCGGGCAAGCAAGACCAACAGGGCGTAACTTCCGATAGTTGGTACCAGCGATTACTAATAGCCCCGGAGTTCTTGTCAGCGCCCGCGCCGCTGTCTGAACCTGCCGCTACCGCGCCGATCTCGCTGCCCCTATTCATACCGCCATCGCTTGCAGTTAATGCCAAATCAACGACACCCGATAACGAGGCCACGTTAGAAGGTAAGCGGCTGCACGCGCTGATGGAGCGCCTGACTGTAAATGGTCGATGGCCGATCGCGATACCCGAGGCCAAGCGCGCAGCGCGCTGGCTGATGTGTAGTGAGTCAGAGGCGCGCATCGTGTGCGAGCAGGCGCACCGTATTTTGTCGCGCGATGAGTTAAAACATTTTTTCGACGCAAGGCTGTACTCCTTTGCACGTAATGAAGTAGAGATGGTTCATAACGGAGAGTGGATGCGTATTGATCGCTTGGTTGGTTTCGAGGATGCCGTGTGGGTGCTTGACTACAAACGTCATCTGCTGGAACAACAGCAAGCGGACTACTGGCAGCAACTTGCGCGCTACCGAGAGGCCTGTCTGGCGCTATTTCCGGGCAAGGCTGTGTACACCGCGCTGATTACCGTGGATGGCCGTATGTGGCAGCCTGATCAATCCAATAGCGCCCACTAAGCCGTAGTTCGGTGCGAAACTGATAACTTTCTTATCCGAATATACCTGATGAAGTTTCGATGACAAGTGCCTGAATGTATTGACGGAAATTCTTCTGCACGACTATAGTGCCGCATGATTTTCGATTTCCAATCCCTGTTCGATAAGGTCAAGCAATTGACCGATATGGCGCAAAGCTTACGCAGCGAGAACGCGTCTTTACGTAATGAAATCGCTGTGCTGGTGGACCATAACGCCAAGCTCGAGCAGCGCATGCAGGAGGCGCATGATCGGGTGGCAAAGTTGATTGAGCAGCTGCCGGCCGCTGAAACTGATAGAGAAGCCGCATGACCACGCTTGACGTTACCATCATGGGCCAAGCCTACCGTTTAGCCTGCAAGGAGGGCGAAGAGTTGGCGCTGAAGCAGGCGGTCGCTTACCTGGATGAGCGCATGAATGCAGTGCGCGAGGCCGGCAAAGTGAAGGGTACTGACAGAATTGCGGTGATGGTTGCTTTAGGCATTGCAGCAGACTATCTTGCGACGCGCATCACCGATGGACCATTAGCCGACTTGCCAGTGGCAGAAGTGCGCGAAAAAATCAATGCGATGCATGCGCTGCTTGACGCTGCTCTAGCGCCGCAAGAAAGATTGTTTTAATCGCGTTTTTTGCGTGAGGTGTGAGTTGACACATGATGGGATTACGGTAGACTGAGCTCTCCTGCCGTGTACGCGTTTGCCATATATTCCTTGAACCATTCACGCGCATCGGCTGCGGGATTCGTTTAGTAGGCGTGAGCGTCGCTCGTCCGACGATCCCAATACTGAACTACTGTGGCCACCTTGAACCGAAAGGTTCGGGATGCCGGCTAGCGGCACAGGCGGGACTTTTTTCTGGCGGTTGCATGCGTTAAGCTGCAACCGCTTTTTCATTTGCGATGACAACAACACGATGCGTTATTGGTTGATGAAATCCGAGCCGGATGAGACCAGCATTGATGACGCCTTATCCGCCCAGGATGCGAGCGTGGCCTGGACAGGGGTGCGCAACTATCAGGCGCGGAATTTCATGCGTGATGCAATGCAGGTCGGTGATGGTGTGCTGTTTTATCACTCCAGCTGCGCCGAGCCGGGTATTGCGGGTATCGCCGAGGTAGCGAGCACCAGCTACCCGGACCCTACGCAATTCGATCCTCGTAGCCCCTATTTCGATGCATCCGCCACACCCGAGCAGCCGCGCTGGTTGTTGGTAGATGTTCGCGCCTTGAGGAAGACGCGGCTCATTTCATTATCGGAGTTGCGAACACATCCCGCGCTGTCGGACATGATTGTGCTGAAACGCGGTAACCGCTTATCGATTACGCCGGTCACTGAAGCAGAGTGGCGCTTCATCCTGCAGCGCTTGGTGTGACATTATCCAGAGAAGTGGCTCGAGCGTTTTTATTCACTAAGCGCTGAACTGTTCTCGCAGAAGATTTTTCTGTACCTTGCCCATGGTGTTACGCGGCAGTTCGTTCACGACATGCACGCGCTTGGGTACCTTGAAGTTGGCGATAGAGTTCTTCAGCGCGTGAATAATGTCCTGCTCTACCAGTATAGCGCCCGATCGTGCGACTACAATCGCGACTACGGCTTCGCCGAAGTCGGGATGAGGTATGCCGATTACTGCAGACTCCATCACACCCGGTAGTTCATCGATCAGAGATTCGATTTCTTTCGGGTAGACGTTATAGCCGCCGGTGATAATCAAGTCTTTGCTACGTCCCACGATGCTAAGGTAGCCATCATCATCAAAGAAACCAACATCGCCGGTATTGAAATAACCATCGCGCGTAAATTCTTCTGCGGTCTTGTCGGGCATTTGCCAGTAGCCCTGAAACACATTCGGCCCCTTTACCTGAATCTCGCCCACCATGCCGCTGCCACAAGCGGCTCCATCGGAATCTACGACGCGTACTGACACGCCGGGTAGCGCGGGCCCGACGGTGCCGGGTTTGCGCTCACCCTCGTATGGGTTCGAGGTCAGCATCGCAGTTTCGCTCATGCCGTAGCGCTCGAGAATAGTGTGCCCGGTACGTTCAGCAAATTGTGCGAAGGTGTCGGCAAGTAAAGGCGCAGAGCCTGATACAAACAGCCGCATGTTTTTACACAAATCGCGCTTGAACGACTGGTCTGCCAGTAGCCGTACGTAGTAGGTCGGCACACCCATGAACACTGTACAACGTGGCAGGTGGCGAATCACTTCTGCGCTATCAAATTTCGACAGAAAAATCATTTTGCTGCCGTTGTACAGCGCGCCATGCGCCGCCACGAATAAACCATGAATATGAAAGAGTGGCAGAGCATGGAGCAGCACGTCATTCTTTTGCCAGTGCCAAACATCATGCAGCACCGCGATATTTGACGCGAGATTGCCGTGGGTTAGCATCGCCCCCTTGCTGCGACCGGTGGTGCCTGAGGTGTACAAGATAGCGGCCAAGTCATCAGCATGACGATGCACTGTCTCGAAGGTATCGCTGAAATAGACTGCACGTGACAGCAGGCTGCCGCTATTACGATTTTGGTTGCTGCCTGGTGAAATTTCATCCAGCGTAAAAATATGCGAGGTACCGCGTGCAAACGCTGTCTGCGCAATCCAGCCAAAATTTTTCGGTGAGCACACCACCACCGACGGTGAGGCATTCTCAATGAAATAAGCCATCTCACCGGCGCGATAGGCGGTATTCAACGGTAAGTAGACGAAGCCGGCGCGTACCGTGGCGAGATACAGCATTAGCGCCTCGGGTGATTTTTCGACTTGCGCCGCAATCCGTGCACCTGCTGGCAGGTTCAGACTGGCAAACAGATTGGCGATTTTTGCACTGCCGCGTTCCAGATCGCGCCAGCTGTAGTACAGGCCATGACTGGTTTCTAGCCAGCAGTTATCCAGATCAGCAGGAAAGCGCGCTCTGAATATGGCGTAAAGATTCATATTCACGATGCGTTATTGAATACCCAAAAGCGCATGCAGTACCTCAAGGTTTGGTATTTGATGGATCATTTACTTGTTCGGTCTCGGATACCAGCTGCGCATCAGCAGGATATCGGTAGGCGAACCATAGCAAGAGTATGCCCAGCGCGATCATCGGAAGTGATAGCACCTGGCCGGCAGAGAGTACCCAGTGTCCGATGGCGATTTCGTAGTCGGGCATCCGGAAAAATTCAGTGAAAAATCGTGCGCAGCCATAGCCCGCTGAGAACAGGCCGCTAACAGCGAGATAGGGGCGTGCGTTGCGAGCAAATAGCCACAGCAAAACAAATAACAGCACACCGTCTATCAGCGCTTGATAAATCGGCGAAGGGTGACGCGGTAACGCATCCACATTCGGCCAAATCATCGCCCACGGCAGGTCTGCATCGGCAACACGCCCGGGCAACTCGGCGTTGATGAAGTTGCCGATACGACCGAATGCATAGCCCAGTGGTACCAGCGGCGCGATGAAATCCATCACCGCCATCCAGCGCCGGCCATGCAAGCGCGCCCATATCCACATTGCTACCAGCACGCCTAAAAAACCGCCGTGAAACGACATACCGCCTTTCCATATGGCGATGATTTCATCCGGATTATCAAGGTAGTAACCGGGGTGATAGAACAACACCTCGCCAAGACGACCGCCAATTACGACACCCAGCACTCCGTAAAACAGCAGGTCATCAATATCGGTGGTACGCCACCCCGCGGCAGCAATATGCGGCTGGCGTAGCCGTAATCGTCCCAGTATCAAGAACTGTACAAATGCCGCCAGATACATCAAGCCGTACCAGCGAATGGCGAGCGGACCAATCGCGAGCGCGATCGGATCAGGCAAAGGATGAATCAGCATTCAGAAATTTTCAGAGAGTGCCGCGATGGGCAGGGATCAATTCACATTACCAATTTCCGGGCGTACCAGCCCGCTTCATACCCTTGCGTTGGGAATCGGCATTCCCATAACCCAAGGTATTATAGTCACTTGCCTGCCGTTGCTCGAGCGGGCACGCGGCAATTATTTTTGTAAAACGGAGACCGAATGGACGCTAACGAACGCTCGAAACATATTACCGAAGGAGTCGAGCGTAGCCCGAACCGCGCGATGTACTACGCCATGGGTTACACCAAACAAGACTTCAATAACCCCATGATTGGTATCGCCAACGGGCATTCCACCATCACACCCTGCAACTCCGGATTGCAGAAGCTGGCCGATGCTGCAATTGCTGCCACCAAGGCCGCCGGTGGTAACCCGCAGGTGTTCGGCACACCCACTATTTCTGACGGTATGTCGATGGGTACCGAGGGCATGAAGTACTCGCTGATCTCGCGTGAAGTTATCGCTGACAGCATCGAAACCTGCGTGCAAGGTCAGTGGATGGATGGCTGCGTCGTGATCGGTGGCTGCGACAAGAATATGCCCGGGGGCATGATCGCGCTGGCGCGTATCAATGTGCCGGGAATCTATGTGTATGGTGGCACCATCAAGCCGGGTAATTGGAAGGGTACCGATCTCACCATCGTCTCAGCATTTGAGGCAGTCGGTCAGTACACAGCGGGCAAGCTGTCGAAGGAAGACTTCGAAGGTATCGAACAAAATGCCTGTCCATCGACCGGCTCTTGCGGTGGTATGTACACTGCGAACACCATGTCATCGTCATTCGAGGCACTCGGCATGTCGCTGCTGTACTCGTCGACCATGGCCAACCCCGATCATGAGAAAGTCGATTCGGCCGCAGAGTCAGCACGTGTCTTGTTGCAGGCGGTCAAAAATAATCTGAGGCCGCGCGATATCATCACGCGCAAATCTATCGAGAACGCGGTGGCGGTGATTATGGCCACTGGCGGCTCAACCAATGCAGTTCTACACTTTCTGGCGATAGCGCATGCCGCTGATGTCGAGTGGCATATCGATGACTACGAGCGCATGCGCAAGAAGGTACCGGTGATCTGTAACCTGAAACCCTCGGGTCAGTATGTGGCGACCGATTTGCACGCTGCCGGTGGTATTCCTCAGGTAATGAAGATTCTGCTCAACGCTGGCTTGTTGCATGGCGATTGCGTCACCATTACCGGCAAGACCATGGCAGAAGAGCTGGCCCATGTACCTGACCAGCCGCGTGCCGATCAGGATGTGATCATGCCGATAGAGAAGGCAATCTACAAGCAGGGGCACTTGGCGATCCTGAAGGGCAATCTGTCGCCCGAGGGTTGTGTCGCCAAGATCACGGGCTTGAAGAATCCGGTCATCACCGGTCCGGCGCGGGTTTTTGATGATGAGCCATCCGCGATGCAAGCGATCTTGGCCGACAAGATCAAAGCCGGTGACGTGCTGGTACTGCGCTACTTGGGGCCAAAGGGCGCGCCGGGCATGCCAGAGATGCTGTCGCCAACCTCGGCGCTGATAGGTAAGGGGCTTGGTGAGTCAGTGGGTCTGATCACCGATGGCCGTTTCTCAGGCGGTACCTGGGGTATGGTGGTCGGCCACGTCGCCCCGGAGGCTTACGCTGGCGGGAACATTGCGCTGGTTCAGGAAGGAGACTCAATCACCATTGACGCGCACCAGCTGCTTATACAGCTGAATGTGGCCGACGAAGAGCTTGAGCGGCGGCGTAAAGCCTGGACAGCGCCCACGCCAAAGTACACACGCGGGGTACTCGCTAAATTTGCCAAATTGGCATCAAGCGCAAGTCGAGGCGCGGTGACTGACTAAGCCAAGTGTGAGTGAGTGTAAGGTTTCGGGCGTCGATCAATCTGCAGCGCTACCGTATCTACAGCGTGGATCTTGCCACCCACTCACGCTGATACAGGTGGCGGCAAGCTTTGCGAGCCTGACTTGGGTGATCCGGCTCGGAAAACGCGCTACAATTCGCCCGCTTTAATTTTCAACGGAGAGACACACATGAAAGCTATTCTGGTCGCTGCCGTAGCCGTTGCAGCTTTGGCTTCCAACGCGGCGCTCGCCAGCGAGCAACTGGCAAAAGAAAAAAACTGCTTGGCTTGCCACGCAGTCGATAACAAAGTGGTTGGCCCGGGTTACAAGGAAGTCGCGGCCAAGTACAAAGGCGACAAATCAGCAGAAGCCAAACTGGCCACCAAGATTCAAAAAGGTGGCAGCGGTGTTTGGGGTCAGATTCCTATGCCCGCCAACCCTCAGGTAAGCGAGGCTGAAGCGAAGAAACTGGCGGCGTGGGTCCTGTCGCTGAAGTAATCGCATTGCACTGTATGCAAAAGCGCTCCCGATGGGAGCGCTTTTTGTTTATGGCTTGCGCGGATTTTGCTCAGCGCCGCTGAAGCAATTCGTTCCCGCTCAGCGCACCACGGCGATTTGCGATCGCTTGCCGCCTTCGTAAGTGTAAAGCGTCAGCGTGCCTTGTTTCATATCCCCACGCGCATCGAATTCGATTTTGCCGGTGACGCCCTGGTAGCTGGCCTTGGCGAGTTCAGGCAAGTACTTGGCCGGTTCGGCAGAGTTGGCGCGTTGCATTGCGTCGCCTATCACCATTACTGCATCGTATACATAGGGTGCATACAGCTTCACCTCAACGCCAAATTTTTTCTTGTAGTCGGAGCGGAAGCTATCCATCGTTTTTTTCCCGCTCTCTTCCACGCCACCGGCCTCGGCGCAGACGACCTGGCCATCAGCCATCGCACCTGCTGAGAGTGACGGTAACTGTTCGGTACAGATGCCGTCACCGCCCATGAACTTGGCGTTGATGCCGAGTTGCTTCATCTGGCGCAGCATCGGCCCGCCCACCGCATCCATGCCGCCAAAGAACACCAGGTCGGGCTGCTTGCCTTTGATAGCAGTGAGAATCGCGTTGAAGTCGGTTGCCTTGTCGTTGGTATATTGGCGCCCGACGATATTGATGCCCGCTGCTTTAGCCGCTTTGGCAAATTCATCAGCGACACCCTGGCCGTAAGCGGTTCTGTCGTCAACAATAGCAATATTTTTTACCTTGAGGGTGCTTGCGGCGTAGCGCCCAAGTGCACCACCTAATTGCCCATCGTTGGCAACCACGCGGAAGGCGCCCTTGTAACCCTGCTGTGTGTACTTGGGGTTGGTTGCTGATGGCGATACCTGAGGGATGCCGTGGTCGTGATAAATTTTCGATGCAGGAATTGTGGTGCCGGAGTTGAGATGACCAACGACACCGTTAACTTTTGCATCCGCTAATTTTTGTGCAACCGAGGTCGCTTGCTGAGGATTGGCGCCATCGTCTTCCGCCATCAACTCGAATTTCACTTTTTTCCCTTGAAGCTTGATGCCTTTTGCGTTCAGCGCATCAATTGCCATACGAGCGCCATTTTCGTTATCTTTGCCAAGATGAGCGATTGAGCCGGTCAGTGGCCCGACATGTCCGATCTTGACTACCTGTTCTTGCGCTGATGCTGACATAGACAGCAGTGGCAAGACGAGCAAAGAGTAGCGATATCGAAACTGCATGGATAGCCTCCGGTGATGTGGGAAAAATTTCAGTGTAGCCGCGTTTTAGCAGAGATTAACCGCGCGCTGGCAGAGATATCAGCGGCGCTGTCAATCCGAGTTCAGCCTCGCCGGTGAACTCAAAATCCAGATCGGGGTGGCGACCTGCAATGATATCTGCGATCGCCCGTCCTGAGCCGCAGCCCATGGTCCAGCCCAGCGTGCCGTGCCCGGTGTTCAGGAACAGGTTCTTGTAGCGAGTGCGGCCAATGTAAGGCACGTTCGACGGAGTCATGGGCCGCAGGCCACTCCAGTACACCGGGTTTTCATAATCACAGGCATCCGGGAACAGCTCTCGGGTGCGGCGCGTGATGGCTTCACAGCGTACCTCGTTCAACGCGCGTGAGTAGCCATTGATTTCAGCGGTGCCTGCTACCCGAAGCCGATCGCCAAGTCGCGAGATCACCAGCTTGTGGCCATCATCGGTGAGCGACACCATCGGCGCCAGCGAGGGCTTGGTGACGGTATAGGTGGCCGAGTAACCTTTACCCGGGTAGATCATCAGATCAATACCGATACGCTTGGCCAGCGGCTGCGAAAAACTACCCAGCGCAAGCACGTAGCTATCAGCATGCAGTTGCTGGTGGCGCCCATGCTCGTCAATCACTTCTACCCCGCTAATGCGTGATGATGCCCCGCTGCCCTCGGTGAGTAATCGCGTCACGATGGTATTGAAGATAAAGCGCGTACCAAGTTGTTCGCAAGCGCGCGCAAGACCGGTGGTGAATTTATAGACATCACCCGACTCATCGGTCGGCGTAAAGTCAGCACCAACCAGCTTGGGTCGAATCGATGCCAGCGCGGGCTCAAGCCGAACGGCTTCATCGGCGTCAACGGTCTGACGTGGACAACCCAAATCGCGCATCAGCTGTGCCGCTGACAATGATTGCTCGAATTCGACCGGGTCGGTATAAAAATGCAGAATGCCACGTGTTTCGCAGTCGTACGCGATACTTGTTTCGGCGCGCAGTGCTTGCAGGGTTTGCCGGCTGTATTCGGCGATTGCCACAATCTGCCGAATATTGTGTGCAGCGCGCGCAGGCGCGCACTCGCGCAGGAACTGTAATCCCCAGCGCCATTGCAGCCACTCGGCGCGCGGCCGAAACAAGAGCGGGGCATCGTCTTTGCTCAGCCAGCGAAGTAGTTTTAATGGCGCGCCAGGGTTCGCCCACGGCTCGGCATGTGACACCGAGATTTGGCAGCCGTTGGCAAAGCTGGTTTCCTGCGCGACGCCAGATTGGCGATCGATTACTGTTACCTCGTGGCCGGCTTTTTGCAGAAACCAAGCCGAGGCGGTGCCAATGATGCCGGCACCGAGCACAATCACTTTCATTGCGAATCCTGTGTTGAACGCGTGGCGCTCATGTGGCGCTGATGATCACGCGATAATCTGCACCAGCATGCGCCACGATCAGAGCGGGTCTTTACGCTGCAACTGTAGGCAGTCAGAGGCGGTGTGCCTTGAGTGCAGCGATTTCGTGCGCTACTGCGCTGCGAACTTCCTCTTGCAGTCGCATCTCGAGCGATGCGCCGAGTTCGTAGGCCACTTTACTGGAAAGTTCCGACGTTGCCGCTTGCGCTGCAATAGGCAAGGCATTCGTTAGTGTGTTGAGTAGCTCTGCTTGTAATTTCGCGCCAAGCGCTTGTGGCAGGTGTTCACGAAGTGCTGCCTCAACTAGCACCGGCAGTTGCAGTGATAACTCTGCAATCAGTCGCTCCGAGAGTGCCTGCTCGAGTTCATCAAGCGATGCAGACGAATGCATTTCCGACGGGCTGGCTGGTGGAGTTGTGTCTATTACGTCGGTTAAAACCGGAATATCTTGATCAGTGTCGTTCATGAGGAATCAGCCACGTGATGAGTGAGCGGGTAGCCGCGCTCTTGATAGTACTTGTAGCGCTCGCGACCTGCAACCAAATCCTGCTCATCATTCGACACCAGCTCGAACATGCGTTCAAAACGCGCAAAGAATTCCGGTGTGCGGCGTGAAAGATTGACAAGTGCGTGGTGGTGGGGTAACGCCTTTTCGCAGTCATCGGTCAAGATGATCGGTGTTTGTGCGGCCAAGCTATCGCCTGCGATGACGTGCGGCAGAAAGTCCTGCTCGGAGAAAGTCCATAACAAGCTGTCGATGTTATTGAGTTGTTCCCGATCTTCGGCGAGTACAACTAGTTTGGTATTGGCGGCTTGCGCCTTGCGTATCAAGCGACACGCATAGCTCAGCTTGTCTGGGATTTTGCTATGAAAATCAATGCGCGTCACGAGCCTGCCTGCACCATACCGTTATGTCGAAGCAGCGCATCGATACTCGGTGCGCGGCCACGGAATGCGGTGAATGAGTCCATCGCAGGCCGTGAGCCTCCGACCGAGAGAATCTCGCGGTGAAACGCCAAGCCGGTTTCAGCCAGACGGTTCGGGTCGCCCTGGGCTTCTTCAAACGCGCCATAAGCATCGGCTGATAACACCTCTGCCCATTTGTAGCTGTAATAACCCGCCGCATAGCCGCCCGCAAAGATATGCGAGAAGGAATGCTGGAAGCGGTTGAAGGCCGGTGGAATAATGACCGCGACTTGATGTCTTACTTCGGCAAGTAACTCGGCGACGGTTTGGTGGCCATTCGGCTGGTAATCAAAATGCAGGTGCATATCGAATAATGAAAACTCAACCTGCCGCAGCATCTGCAAACCGGATTGGAAGTTTTTCGCTGCGATCATTTTGTCGTACAAGGCGCGTGGCAACGATTCGCCAGTATCTGCGTGTTCTGTCATATGCTGGAGAACATCCCATTCCCAGCAGAAGTTTTCCATAAACTGAGAAGGTAGCTCGACAGCATCCCACTCAACGCCAGAGATACCTGATACGCCGAGTTCATCCACTGCCGTCAGCATGTGATGCAGTCCATGACCAAACTCATGGAATAGCGTGATCACTTCATCATGAGTGAAATAGGCCGGCTTCTTTACACCATCAACGACCGCAGGTTCTGTGAAATTACAGGTCAGGTAAGCGATAGGGGTTTGCAGATCACCCGCTAAATTTTTTCGACCACGCGCATCGTCCATCCATGCGCCACCGCGTTTACCGTTGCGTGCGTAGAGATCGAGATAAAACTGTCCAACCAGCGCACCTTTTTTCTCGATGCGGTAGAACGTAACATCCGGGTGCCACAGCGGGCTGTTATCAGGTTTAATCTCGACGCCGAACATATTTTGGATAAGACGGAATAAACCGCCGATCACGCGATGTTCGGGGAAGTACCGCTTCACTTCTTGCTCTGAGAAGGCATAGCGTTTTTCACGCAGCTTCTCGGATGCATAGGTGATATCCCACGCCTCGAGTTGGTCGAGCCCTAACTCGGCTTTAGCAAACGCCCGCAGTTCCGCTAAATCATTTTCAGCGAAGGGTCTTGCGCGTTGCGCGAGGTCGTTCAGAAATTGAATGACCTGCGCAGGTGAGCTGGCCATTTTTGGTACCAGCGATACTTCCGCAAAATTTGGGTAACCGAGTAGCTTGGCTTCTTCGTTTCGTAATTTCAGAATATCGGCGATCAGCTGCGTGTTATCCCACTCGGCATTCGCGCCTAATTCGGAGGCTTTGGTCGCGTTGGCACGATAGAGCGTCTCGCGCAGCGAGCGGTCATTCGCATACTGCAGCACCGGAAAATATGAGGGGAAGTGCAGCGTGAAGCGCCAGCCGGTTTTACTTTCACGTTGCGCGGAGGTGTGCGCGGCTTGTTTCACATCCTCTGGAAGTCCATCCAGACGTGCTTCGTCGTCAATGACTAACTCATAAGCATTGGTGGCATCCAGCACGTTTTCTGAAAACCGTGTCGAGAGTGCAGCAAGCTGCTCCTGAATTTCTGCAAAACGTATTTTTTTATCGTCAGCGAGTTCAGCGCCACCGAGACGGAAATCACGCACTGCGTTGTCAACGATACGCTTGCGCGCGGATGACAGCGCGGTGTATTCACTACTTGCCTGAAGCGCTTTGTATTTCTCGAACAGCTTAAGGTTCTGGCCGAGTTCAGTCCAGAACTCGGTGACCTTCGGCAAGTTCTCGTTATACGCTGCTCGCAGCTCGGGCGTATCTACGACGGCATTTAAATGACCCACCACGCCCCACGCGCGACCCAGACGCTCGGTGACCGCCTCGAGTGGCACAACGAACGTATCCCAACCGATCGCCTCTGACTGTTCAAGCTGAGTAATCGTGCGGCGCGCGTCCTCCAGCAGCTGCGTCACGGCGGGCGCGACATGCGACGCTTGAAATAGATCAAAGCGAGGAAGGTCAGTGAAATCAAGTAAGGCGTTGGTGGTCATGGTGTTTCTGGTTTCAGGTATTAATGGTGCGCAGCACGTTCAGCCGCTTCAATCGTATTAACCAGTAGCATGGTGATCGTCATCGGACCCACACCACCCGGCACCGGCGTGATCCAGCCAGCGACTTCTGCGGTCGGCGCGTAATCCACATCACCACAGAGTTTTCCGGCGTCATCGCGGTTCATGCCAACGTCAATAACGACTGCACCTGGCTTGACCATGTCAGCGGTGACGATGTTCCGCTTGCCAGTGGCAACCACCACGATATCGGCGTCGCGGGTGTGGTGACCGAGATCACGCGTTTTCGAGTTGCAGATGGTGACGGTGGCACCCGCTTGCAATAGCAGCATGGCTTGCGGCTTGCCAACGATGTTGGATGCACCGACCACCACCGCAGTAGCACCGCGCACAGGATAGTTGATGGATTCCAGCATTTTCATCACGCCATAGGGCGTGCAAGGGCGGAACAAAGGCTGACCCGTCATCAGCAGGCCGGCATTGCTAATATGAAAACCATCAACATCCTTCTCGGCGGCGATGGCTTCAATCACCTTGTTGGAGTCGATATGGGCTGGCAGCGGTAGCTGCACCAGAATGCCATTGATTTTCGGGTCTTTGTTGAGCGCATCGACACGCGCCAGCAGCTCAGCTTCCGTCATGCTGGCGTCGTACTTTTCCAGCACCGAGTAAATGCCGTTTTCTTCACAGGCCTTCACTTTATTGCGGACATAGACCTGAGAGGCTTGGCTGTCGCCCACCAGAATAACTGCCAGCCCGGGTTGATGCCCCTTGGCGGTGAGCGCAGCTGCGCGTTGGGCGACTTCGCCGCGTAATTGGGCCGAGAGCGCATTTCCATCGATGATTTTTGCAGACATGGGTGTAATTTATTTCGGGTTAACAGAGCCGGCATTATAAGAGTGGGGGCAAAAGTTTGATTCGAGGCAAACCCTTGGCATTCCGCATGCTGGCGCGAAATCCTTGCATTAAAGTGCCACCCGCACTGCGTTTTCATTTCAATAATTTACTGCATTATGAAATCATGTACCGTATTTTGAAAAATCAATGAAGTCCTGATACACTTCGCCCGATTGAAGTCGGACTGAATTTCGGGGTAATGTCGTTCACCCGACCCCCTCAAGAAGAGCACTAGCCACCACCAACAATGGAGACAACTATGGCAGCGCAAATCGACACCATTCTTTCGCAAGCCGCCAACGACCCTGACGTCATGGAAACCCGCGAGTGGCTCGATGCCCTTGAATCCGTGATCGAACAAGAGGGCGCTGAACGGGCGCACTATCTGCTCGAGCGTATGGTGGACTTAGCGCGTCGCCGTGGCGCACATATTCCTTTTTCCAGCAATACCGCTTACGTCAATACGATTCCGGCGCATCTTGGTGAGCACTGCCCGGGTAATCTTGAATACGAAGAGCGCTTGCGTTCATGGATGCGCTGGAATGCGATGGCGATGGTTGTCAAAGCCAACCGCACGGATGGCGATTTAGGCGGCCATATTTCCAGTTTCGCGTCGCTGGCGAACATGCTCGGTATTGGCTTCAACCATTTCTGGCATGCGCCTTCCGATAACCACGGCGGCGATCTGCTCTATATACAAGGCCACTCCGCGCCCGGTATTTATGCGCGTGCATTTCTTGAGGGTCGTATCACCGAAGAACAAATGCTGAATTTCCGCCGTGAAGTTGACGGCAAAGGCTTGTCTTCTTATCCGCACCCGAAGCTGATGCCGGAGTTTTGGCAGTTTCCAACGGTGTCGATGGGTCTCGGCCCGATCATGGCGATTTATCAGGCGCGTTTTCTGAAATATCTGCACGCGCGCCAGATTGCCGATACTGCGAACCGCAAAGTGTGGGCCTTCTGCGGTGATGGCGAAATGGATGAGCCGGAGTCGATGGGTGCGATCGGCATGGCCGGCCGCGAAATGCTCGATAACCTGGTGTTCGTCATCAACTGTAATTTGCAGCGACTCGATGGACCGGTGCGGGGTAATGGCAAGATCATTCAAGAACTCGAAGCCGACTTCCGTGGTGCTGGCTGGAATGTGATCAAGGTGATCTGGGGCTCGAACTGGGATGACCTGCTGGCGCGTGACAAAGACGGCGTGCTGCAACGGATCATGATGGAAACTGTTGATGGCGAGTACCAGAACTACAAAGCCAAAGACGGCGCGTATGTGCGCAAGCATTTCTTTGGTAAAGACCCGCGTGGTTTGGAGTTAGTCGCCAACTTGTCGGATGACGATATCTGGCGCTTGCTGCGCGGTGGCCATGACCCGCACAAGATTTACGCCGCTTACAAAGCCGCGCAAGAGCACAAAGGCTCGCCCACCGTACTGCTGGTAAAAACAGTGAAGGGCTATGGCATGGGCAAGTCGGGTGAGGCGCGCAACACTGCACACCAGACCAAGAAGCTCGACGACGAAGCCATTCGCGAAATGCGCGATCGCTTTGGTATACCGATTCCTGATGATCAGCTGCACGAGGTGCCGTTGTTCAAACCCTCCGACGACGCGCCGGAGATCAAATACCTGCATGAGCGTCGCAAGCAATTGGGGGGTTATCTGCCGCAGCGCCGGCGCAAGGCCGACGAGGTGTTGCCGATACCAGAGCTCTCCGCGTTTCAGGCAGTGCTTGACCCAACGGCCGAGGGTCGTGAGATCTCTACTACCCAAGCCTATGTGCGTGTGCTGACAGCGCTGCTACGCGACAAGACACTTGCACCGCGCGTTGTGCCCATCCTGGTCGATGAGGCGCGTACCTTCGGTATGGAAGGTTTCTTCCGTCAGATTGGTATCTTCAGTCAGCAAGGCCAGTTGTACGAGCCGGTCGATAAAGATCAGGTCAGCTACTACCGCGAGGACAAAGCAGGACAGATTTTGCAAGAGGGTATCAACGAAGCCGGCGCGATGAGCTCGTGGATTGCTGCTGCGACTTCATACTCGACCAATAACCGGGTAATGATTCCGTTTTATATCTTCTACTCGATGTTCGGTTTGCAGCGCGTTGGTGATCTGGCATGGGCTGCGGGTGACATGCGTGCGCGTGGCTTCCTGCTCGGCGGCACCTCTGGCCGCACGACACTCAATGGCGAGGGCTTGCAGCATGAAGATGGGCATAGCCACATTTTGGCGTCGACGATTCCGAATTGCATGCCCTATGACCCGACCTTTGCGCATGAAGTTGCAGTCATCATGCATGATGGTCTGAAGCGCATGGTCGAGAAACAAGAAGATGTGTTCTATTACATCACCCTGATGAACGAAAACTACGCGCATCCGGGTCTCAAGCCCGGTCAGGAAGAAGGCATTTTGAAAGGCATGTATTTATTACAGCCTTCAGCACAGAAAAAGCCGAAGCTGCGTGTGCAGCTGATGGGTTCCGGCACTATTCTGCGTGAAGTGATTGAAGGTGCGAAGCTGCTGGAAGACGAGTGGGATGTTGCTGCCGATATCTGGTCTGCGCCGTCGTTTACCCTGCTGGCGCGTGAGGGTCAGGATGCCGATCGTTGGAATATGCTGAACCCTACTACGAAGCAATCGCGTGTTCCCTTTGTGACGCAGCAACTCAGCGATCATGAAGGCCCGGTGGTTGCGGCAACTGACTACATGCACAGCTATGCTGAGCAGATTCGTCCGTTCATGCCAAAGGGCCGCGTTTATCGAGTACTTGGCACCGATGGTTTTGGCCGCTCTGATACACGCGCTAAGCTGCGCGAGTTTTTTGAGGTGAACCGGCACTACGTCGTGGTTGCAGCGCTGAAAGCACTCGCCGATGACGGTAAGGTCGATGCATCCATCATCGCAAAAGCGATCGCGAAATACGGCATTGATCCAAGCAAGCCGAATCCGACCACAGTTTAATGAGAAGAAACGGCAGCGATTTGCTGCCGTCTTCGCCGCTTTATATTCTGCAGCGGCCCTCACCAGAAACACGGAGCAAAAACAATGAGCCAAATCGAAGTCAAGGTCCCGGATATCGGCGACTTCAAAGAGGTGGAGGTGATCGAGTTACTGGTCAAGCCGGGCGATACGGTTCAGGCTGAGCAGTCGCTGATCACAGTCGAGTCGGACAAAGCCAGCATGGAAATTCCCAGCAGCGCAGCTGGCGTAGTCAAAGAGCTGAAGGTCAAGCTGGGCGATAAAGTCGCCGAGGGCTCTTTAGTACTTCTGCTTGAGGTGAGCGACGCTGCGTCCGCACCAGCGCCAGCACCAGCACCAGCATCATCACCCACGGCCACTGCAGCGCCAGCGAGCGTACCGGCGGCACCTGCCGCACATGCAGCCAGCGCGAGTGCGGCAGCAGCAGTCGGCTCAGGCACACTAGCCTCGGCGGCGAGTGCCGCGCCAGTAACTGCAGTACCGGCGACTACCGCGTCTGCCCATAGTGCTACTGCCGCAGCATCCAACGGTCAAAAGCCGCACGCATCACCCTCCGTCAGAAAATTTGCACGCGAGCTCGGCGTTGATTTGGTGCGTGTATCCGGTAGTGGCCCCAAGGGTCGGATCCTGATTGAAGATGTGCAAGGCTTCGTCAAAGGAGTGATGGCGAGTGGCGCTACAGCGCCGGCTGCATCGGGTGGCGGTGCCGCGCTCGGCTTGTTACCGTGGCCATCGCTTGATTTCTCTAAGTTTGGTGATACATCGCTCGAGCCGCTTTCCCGCATCAAGAAAATCAGCGGCCCGAATTTGCACCGCAACTGGGTGATGATTCCGCATGTGACGCAATTTGATCAGGCAGATATCACCGAGCTGGAAGAATTCCGCAAGAGCGCCAATGAGTCGCTCGCAAAATCCGGCGTGAAACTCACCATGCTGGCATTTGTGATCAAAGCCAGCGTCTCTGCATTGAAAAAATATCCGGCCTTTAATGCCTCGCTGGATGCGGGCGGTGAGAACCTCATCCTTAAACACTTCTATAACATCGGCTTTGCTGCAGATACGCCAAATGGGTTGGTAGTGCCTGTGATCAAAAATGCCGATCAAAAAGGGCTGTCACACATCGCGAAAGAAATGGGTGAGTTGTCAGCGCAAGCGCGTGAGGGCAAGCTCAAGCCTGCCGATATGCAGGGCGCTACCTTCACAATTTCTTCACTCGGTGGTATCGGCGGAACATCGTTCACACCGATTATCAACGCGCCCGAAGTGGCGATTCTGGGTTTGTCAAAATCCGAGATCAAGCCGGTATGGGATGGTAAGGCCTTTGCGCCGCGTTTGATGCTGCCGATGTCGCTATCGTATGACCACCGAGTCATTGATGGTGCGTTGGGTGCGCGTTTTACGGTCTATCTCGGCGAGGTACTCGCTGATATGCGCAAGACGCTGCTGTGAGATTGCGTTAGGACGACTACGTACTTTCTAAGGTAAAAGAAATCGCCAATAGGTTTGTGACCCAGCCGCGACTGCCAGACACGCATCATCAAGAATAACGGAGTGAATAATGAGCGCCATTGAAATCAAAGTGCCGGATATTGGCGATTTCAAGGAGGTTGAAGTCATTGAATTGCTTGTAAAGCCGGGCGACACAGTGCAGCTTGAGCAATCGCTTATCACGGTGGAGTCTGACAAGGCCAGCATGGAGATTCCCAGCAGTGCTGCTGGCGTCGTCAAATCCTTGCTCGTTAAAATCGGCGACAAGGTATCCGAGGGCTCATCGATTCTTGTGCTTGAGTCGGTGGAAAGTGTGGCAAGTGTGAGCGCACCAGCAGCATCTACCCCGACGAATATTTCTGCAGCGTTGACCTCTTCGCCGCCGCCCGCACCTGCTGTGGCACCGATACCTTCAGCTTTGCCTGCAGCAAATGTCATTGCGCCGACGGCATCGAGTTTTTCAGGGTCGGCTGATATCGAATGCGACACCCTGGTACTTGGCGCCGGGCCCGGTGGCTACACCGCTGCATTTCGAGCGGCAGACCTCGGTCAGAAAGTCGTTTTGGTTGAGCGCTATCCAACATTGGGTGGTGTTTGCTTGAATGTGGGCTGCATACCTTCTAAAGCTTTATTGCATGCAGCAAAGGTCATTACCGAAGCCGACGAGATGTCGCACTTCGGTATCAAGCTCGGCAAGCCCGAGATTGACCTTAATTCGCTGCGTGGTTGGAAAGAAAGCGTCATCAAAAAACTGACGGGCGGCCTCTCTGGTTTGGCCAAGGCGCGCAAAGTACAAGTTGTACAGGGCAAAGGTGGGTTCACATCCTCTAACTCGCTGAGCGTCGAAACTGCTGAAGGCGTGAAAACCATCGGCTTCAAGAATGCCATCATTGCTGCTGGCTCATCAGTGGTGAAGATACCGGGTTTTCCGTACGATGATCCGCGCTTGGTCGATTCGACCGGTGCACTCGAATTGCGTCAGATACCGAAGCGCATGCTGGTCATCGGTGGTGGCATCATCGGTCTTGAGATGGCCTGCGTTTATGATGCGCTGGGTTCGAAAGTATCCGTCGTTGAATTCGCTGATGGGCTGATTCCTGCAGCCGATCGCGATATCGTCAAGCCGCTGCAAAAGCGCATTGAGAAACGCTACGAAGCCATCATGCTCAAGACCAAGGTCACCAAGCTGGAGGCGCGCGCCAATGGTTTGCTCGCCAGCTTTGAGGGTGACAATGCTCCTGCCGAGCCTCAGCTATATGACATGGTGCTACTGGCTGTAGGCCGCCGCCCGAACGGCAAAGAGATTGCAGCGGATAAAGCCGGTGTGATTGTGAATGAGCGTGGCTTCATTCCCGTTGACCGGCAGCAGCGTACCAATGTGCCGAACATCTTTGCGATTGGCGATATCTGCGGCGACCCCATGCTCGCGCACAAGGCAACCAACGAAGCTAAGGTGGCGGCGGAAGTCATCGCCGGGCACAAGGTTGCGTTTGATGCGATGACGATTCCCTCGGTAGCGTATACCGACCCTGAAATTGCCTGGATGGGCCTCACCGAGGCCGAGGCCAAAGCCAAAGGCATTCCATTCGAGAAGGCCAACTTCCCGTGGGCTGCAAGTGGCCGTGCGTTGGCCATGGGCCGTGATGATGGCATGACGAAATTGCTTTGGGATCCAACCACCAAGCGCATCATTGGTGCAGGTATCGTCGGCGTGAACGCAGGCGAGTTACTGGCTGAGACTGTGTTGGCGATGGAGATGGGTGCCGATCTGGAAGACTTGGCTTTGACGGTTCATGCGCATCCCACCCTATCAGAGACACCGATGTTTGCGGCTGAGATGGGCTTAGGCAGTATTACCGACCTGTACATTCCGGCAAAAAAATAAACGGTAACTCAGCAATAGCGCATCGATATCCCTCGGGAATTCAGGGTAGCGATACTCGGAAGATGGTGGCCAGAATTCACTGCAGTATTGCAGAGGATGTTGATGTTTACCGAGACCATACCTGTTCGCATTAGCGTACTACTCAGTAAAGCATCAATGAGCCTGAGTGATCACGTCAGATAGCAACGCCAGCATCAGATCAATTTCTTCTGTCGTCACATTCAGTGCCGACATGAAGCGCAGTAAATCCGGACGTGGTGAATTGAGTAGCAGGCCCTGCGGCTCGAGGTCGCGTGCGATCTCGACGATCTTGCCGCCGATGGGTTTGCCTAGCTTCAGCGCGCGCAGCAAACCCTCACCACGTTCGCCTTCCAAACCGTGTTTATCCGATAAACGCAGCAAGCCGTCACGCAGGTAATTGCCTTTGTCCGTCACCGACTGCAGAAAGCCGGGCTTGAGCAATTCTTCCAGCACGGCGATACCGGCTGCGGTCATGAGCGGATTGCCGTTATACGTGCCACCCTGATCACCGGGTTCGAACACGGCAAACGCTTCTTTGCAGAGCAAGGCTGAGAGTGGCACACCACCACCGATGCCTTTACCCAGCGTCATGATGTCGGGTTCGATATCTGACAGTTGATAGGCAAACAGTTTGCCCGTACGGCCCATGCCTGCCTGCACTTCGTCGACAATCAGCAGCAGGTTGTGCTTGGTGGTCAGTGCGCGCAAGCCTTGCATGAATTCTTTGGTGGCGGGGATGACCCCACCCTCGCCTTGTACCGGCTCGAGCATCACGGCGACGGTGTGTTTGCCAATTAATGCCTCAACGCTGGCGAGATTATTCAGCTCAGCTTTGGGAAAGCCCGGCACTTGCGGCGCGAACATGGTGTCCCAGCCTTCTTTGCCGGAGGCCGACATAGTGGCCAGTGTGCGACCGTGAAAGCTGTGCTCAAAGGTAATGATCTCGAAGCGGTTTTCGCCAGCGGCATTCTTGTTGAGCTTGCCCCATTTGCGCGCCAGCTTGATCGCACCTTCGTTGGCTTCAGCGCCGCTGTTGGCGAAGAACACCCGATCAAAGCAGGAGTGCTCGGTCAGCATTGCAGCAAGCTTGATCGAGGGCTCGTTAAAAAAAGCGGGCGAGGGGTTAATGACCTTTTTTGCCTGCGCCACCAATGCATCTTGCAAGCACTGTGGCGAGTGACCGAGGCAGTTCACCGCCCAGCCCTGCAGCCAGTCGAGATAACGCTTGCCGTTATGGTCGGTCAGCCACATGCCGCCGCCTTCGGTGAATACCAGCGGCGGCCGGTTGGTGATGTACAGCAGCGCCTCGGTCGGGTACTGGGTGAAGGCGGTATTCAGAGATTCTGGTTTATTCATGGCAGTGTCGAGTGTCAGGCGACGGTGTCCGCAAGGTCAGCTTCCGAGGTAAATGCATCCGCATAAAACTCGTCTGCAGGTAGCTGGCATTGGCTAGTGAAATCTGCTTGTGCAGAATCGATCACGATTGGCGCGCCGCAGGCATAGACCTGATACCCGGAGAGATCAGGCACATCTTCCATCACCGCGCGATGCACAAAGCCGGTACGGCCCGTCCAATCGTCTTCTGGCAACGCATCAGATACCACAGGGATGTAGCGGAAGTTGGGCAGGCTCTGCGCCCAAGACTCGCACAGCGCGTGCATGTAAAGATCTTTCGGTCGCCGGCCACCCCAATACAGCGTGATCGGGCGTGTCGATGCTGTGTGCGCCCAGTGCTCCACAATCGCCTTGATCGGGGCAAAGCCGGTACCCGAGGCTAGCAGCACGATAGGCTTGTTCGAATCTTCGCGCAAAAAGAAGGTACCTAGCGGGCCTTCGAAGCGGAGAATATCTTTTTCTTTCATGGCACCGAACACGTGATCGGTAAATACGCCGCCCGGCATATGACGAATATGCAGCGTCAGTAACTCATCGGCATGGGGCGGCGTTGCAATGCTGTAGGCGCGGCGCTTGCCATCTTTGAGCAAGAACTCGACATACTGTCCGGCTTTGTATTGCAGCCGCTCGGTGGCCGGTAGTTGCAGCGACATCAGCATCACATCATCAACAGCACGCTCCAGCCGCGCAACGCGAACCGGAATTTTTTTGATCGGGAAGTCGCCAACGCCGAGCACCTCGCGCGCCTCGATGCTGATATCCGATTGCGGCACGGCGCAGCAGAACAGGGTCTGACCGGCGGCCTCTTCATCAGCAGACAGTGCGCGCGGTTGATGGGGCCCGAGTTCTACGTTACCCGACACGAGCTTGCCTTTGCAGCTGCCGCATGCGCCATTCTTGCAGCCGTACGGTAGCTGCACGCCGGCGCGCATCGCAGCCGCGAGGATGGTTTCTCCGGCCTCGCAGCTGAACTGCCGGCCACTTGGATTAACACTGACTTGGAACGTCATACAATCTCTGGCATGAAAACTTTGAATAAATTCGGCAAGCCGCGTCTGTTAATCATCGGTTGCGGTGATGTTGGCATGCGCCTGCTACCGATGCTCAGGGACCGCTTTCGGGTTTTTGCAGTCACCAGTCAGGCACAGCGCTTGAGGGAGCTGAGCGAGCAGGGCGCTATTGGCATTGTCGCCAGTCTTGATCATCCCGAGCAGCTGCACCGCTTGCGTGGCCTTGCTGACACTGTCGTACACCTGGCACCGCCGCCCGCTGAGGGAGCGACTGACCAACGCACACGCCATTTGCTGCGCATTTTACCGCGTGGCGGCAGATTGGTTTATGTCAGTACCACCGGCGTTTACGGTGACTGCGGGGGCGAGCAGTTTGACGAGACCCGACCGGTCGCGCCGGGGAATGCACGCGCGGTGCGGCGGGTGGATGCTGAGCGTGTACTGCGGCAGTGGGCGCTGCGGGCACATGCGCGGCTGTCAATCTTGCGGGTGCCGGGCATTTATGCCGCAGATCGCCTACCGCTCGAAAGGCTGCGGCAGGGCACGCCTGCGCTATACGCCGAAGACGATGTCTACACCAACCATATCCATGCCGATGATCTGGCGCGCATCATTGCACTGACCTTGCGCCGTGGGGCCTCGCAGCGCGTGTACCACACGGTGGATGATTCGGACATGAAGATGGGTGAGTACTTTGATGCCGTGGCGGATGCTTTTGGTTTGGTACGGCCGCCGCGGGTTTCGCGTAGTGAGCTTGCATCCCAAGTATCGCCGATGCTGCTGTCATTCATGTCGGAGTCGCGACGTTTGCGCAACGACAGGATGCAGCATGAGCTGGGTGTTCGTTTGAACTATCCTACGGTAGGATTATTTCTCAAGCAGCTATCCAGAGACTAAAGCTACTATTCAAGCTCAACTTCAACCTCAACTTCAACCTCAACTTCAACCTCAACTTCAACCTCAACTTCAACCTCAACTAAAACATCGCCAGTCCAGATTGGTTCTGGTGCGAGATTAAATGCGATGCATAAAGCACCGCTGGCATTTGTACTGAAGCCTTTCAGCCAGCTTCCAATACTGTCTTGATGTCATTAAGCCACGCAAGCGCGGGTAGCTTGGTACTCACGCGTATCGTGGTTGCGCGCTGGTATAAATTTGCAAAATCAAAAATGGGCGCGGATTTGAAGCAAATCACCACGACATTACCTTGGTGTACCTCAGGCAGTGCCAGCACATGATCAAAGGCGGTATGAATTGCTGCAATATTTTTTTTGAAGCTGGGATGATCGCCAAATAGATTAATCGTGGCGATACCCTTGCTGTTAAGGCATTGTGCGCAGGCGCGGTAAAACTCAGGCGTATCCAGCACCGGGCCGCGCGCGCTCGCGTCGTATAAATCAATTTGTAGAACATCTAACGTATGACGATTAGCAGGGTCATTGACGAATAAGTCAGCATCCTGCTGAATGACATGTAAGCGCTCATCATTCGCTGGCAGCCGAAACATCGTGCGGCATACCTCGATCACATGCGGGTTTAATTCAACGGCGGTAATCTGTGCTTCAGGGTACTCCCGGTAGCAGAATTTTGTTAACGCAGCTGTGCCTAATCCAAGCTGAGCAATATGCTGCGGCTGTTCCATGAATAGCATCCAGGCCATCATCTGCTGTGTGTACTCCAACTCGATCCAATACGGTCGTCGAACCCGCATAGCGCCTTGCACCCACTCGGTACCAAAGTGCAGGTAGCGCACCCCCTCTTGTTCCGACAGGGTGACAGGCTCGAACTTTGGTGCTCGATTCTTTTTGGATGTGGCAGGTTTCATTAGACGCAGTGGCGTGCCGGGCAGAAGCGTAGTCTGCGAGGCATTTTTTGAATGGAGGCTAGCCCCGATTTGGGCAGGGTAGAATCGACAGTACCATTATTCAAGTTTCGGAGGCAATTGATCATGGCCCAACCCCTGATGCTGGTGACCGGTGGTAGCCGCGGAATTGGCGCCGCAACCGTGCTGCTTGCGGCGTCACGCGGCTGGCGTGTTGCCTTCAGCTACAAAACTAACACTGAGGCCGCAAACGCGGTGGTTGCCAACGCAAAGTCACTCGGTGCCGAGGTGATCGCTTTGCAGACCGATGTGTCGCATGAGCCGGAGGTAATGCAGTTGTTTGAAACCGTCGATCGGAAGCTGGGTGCTTTATCTGCGCTGATCAATAACGCTGGCATGTTGGAGCAGCAGATGCGGCTTGATCAGATGGATCTGGGCCGCTGGCAGCGCGTATTCAGCGCGAATGTGTTTGGTAGTTTTTTGTGCGCCAAACAAGCCATTATGCGGATGTCGACCAGGCACGGCGGCGCGGGCGGCGTGATTGTCAATGTGTCGTCAGCCGCATCGCGTCTGGGTTCGCCTAACGAGTTTATTGATTATGCTGCGGCCAAGGGGGCGGTTGATTCCATGACCATCGGCTTGGCGAAAGAGTTGGCGACCGAAGGCATTCGCGTGAATGCGGTACGCCCGGGGCTGATCTACACCGACATACACGCCTCCGCCGGCGACCCGGGCAGAGTCGATCGGGTGAAGGCGGGTGTGCCGATGCAGCGCGGTGGTACGGCTGAAGAGGTGGCCGAGGCAATTGTTTGGCTCGCCTCGGCGCAGTCTTCGTATGTGACGGGAACCTTGATGGATGTCACGGGTGGCCGGTGATTCAAGCTCCCCGCTGAGCTCTCGCGTTCACGTTTACTTCAGTGCCATGCCTAAAAGCATGTCATTCAGTTTCTTGACAAACCCTGCCGGGTCGGTGAGCTGACCGCCCTCAGCCAACAGCGCCTGATCAAATAGGATGCTGCTCCAGTCATCGAACTTGGCATCTTCGTATTTCAGGCGCTGCACCAGCGGATGATTGGGGTTGATCTCCAGGATTGGTTTACTGTCCGGTGCTTTCTGCCCCGCCGCTTTCAGCATACGAAGCAGATTGCCCGATAGCTCATTCTCACCCGCGACCAGGCAAGCCGGGGAGTCGGTCAGACGGAAGGTGACACGCACATCAGCCGCTTTCGCGTCGAGTGACTTTTTCATCTTTTCGATCAGCTCTTTGTACTCGGTCTGCGTTTCTTCTTTTTGTTTTTTCTCGGATTCATCTTCCAGCTTGCCGAGATCCAGATCGCCCTTGGCAACTGAAACCAATTGCTTGCCTTCGAACTCGCTGAGGAAAGACAGCATCCATTCATCGACGCGATCGGTCAGTAGCAGTACCTCAACGCCTTTCTTGCGGAAGATCTCAAGGTGCGGGCTGTTGCGCGCAGCGGTCCAGCTATCAGCCGTGACATAGAAGATTTTGTCTTGTCCCTCTTTCATGCGCGACACATAGTCTGCCAGTGGGACATTCTGTGTCTCGTTATCATTGTGTGTACTGGCAAAGCGCAGTAGTTTGGCGATGCGGTCTTTGTTGCCGCTGTCTTCGCCGATACCTTCTTTCAGCACCTGACCAAACTCTTTCCAGAAGCTGTCGTACTTGTCTTTTTTCTCGGACTCATCCGCATTCGCCAACTCTTCGAGCATACCGAGCACGCGTTTAGTCGAGCCTTCTCGGATCACTTTGACATCACGTGACTCTTGCAGGATTTCACGCGATACATTCAATGGCAAATCATTCGAATCAATCACACCTTTTACAAAGCGCAGATACATCGGCATTAATTGCTCTGCGTCGTCCATAATGAACACGCGCTTTACATACAACTTGATACCACTACGCTGATTACGATCCCACAGATCAAACGGCGCGCGTGTCGGTATGTAGAGTAGCTGGGTGTATTCGCTGCGGCCTTCGACACGGTTATGTGTCCAGGTCAGGGGCTCAGCAAAATCATGCGAGACATGCTTGTAAAACTCTTTGTACTGCTCATCAGTGATATCAGACTTACTGCGCGCCCACAAGGCGCTGGCTTGGTTAATGGTTTCCAGCTCGTCGCGGATCACCATTTCTTTTTTCTCTTCATCCCATTCTTCCTTGCGCATCTGGATCGGCAGGGAGATGTGGTCAGAGTATTTGCGGATAATCGATCGCAGCTGCCAGGCTGACAGCAGCTCGTCTTCGCCTTCACGCAGATGCAGTGTGACGGTGGTGCCGCGCTGCGGTTTGTCGATAGTCTCTATCGTGAAATCGCCTTCGCCGCCAGATTCCCAGCGTACGCCCTGATCAGCGGGCAGGCCTGCGCGCCGTGATTCAACGGTGATCCGGTCGGCAACGATAAAGCCGGAGTAGAAGCCGACACCAAACTGACCAATCAGCGCAGCATCTTTTTGCTGATCGCCAGAGAGCTTGGAGAAAAATTCTTTGGTACCGGATTTGGCGATCGTGCCAAGGTGTTCAATCGCTTCTTGTTGGGATAGACCAATACCTTTATCGGTGATGCTGATCGTGCGCGCTTCTTTATCAAAATCAATACGGATATCGAGCGCGCTATCGCCCTCGAACAGGCCATCGTTATTGATGGCCTCGAAGCGTAGCTTGTCTGAGGCATCGGAGGCGTTCGAGATCAGCTCGCGAAGAAAAATTTCTTTGTTGGAGTACAGCGAATGGATCATCAGCTGCAGTAGCTGCTTGACCTCAGCCTGAAAGCCCAGGGTCTGTTTTTCTGCGACGGTCATAATTACCTCATTCAGGGGATTAGATTGGCCAGTGCCGGCCGCGGCACGTCAGTGAATAGATAAAAAGCTAATACTTTTCCGGCAGGTGCGGGCGGCGACACAAAATTCAAGAGCCTGCGCGGTAAAATGCGGCGCGATTTTTATACCGGAGCGCCCTATGTCGATTAATGCCAAGTTGCAGTCCCTGAATATCACCCTGCCGGCGGTGGCTACGCCCGCCGCCGCCTACGTGATGTACGTGCAGTCCGGGAATACCGTGTTTATCTCGGGCCATATCGCTAAAAAGGATGGCGCCCCGTGGGTCGGTCAGCTTGGTCGTGACATGAGCACCGAGCAGGGAAAGCAAGCGGCGCGTACGGTGGCGATTGATTTGATCGCCACGCTTAACGCGGCCTGCGGCGGCAACTTGGACCGAGTGCGGCGTATTGTCAAGCTGGTCAGTTTGGTGAATTCAACGCCAGAGTTCACTGAGCATCATCTGGTCACCAACGGCTGCTCGGAGCTGATCGGCGAGGTGTTTGGGGACATTGGTAAGCACGCTCGCTCCGCGTTCGGCGTTGCACAGTTACCCTTGGGTAGCTGTGTAGAGATTGAGATGATCGCAGAGATCGATTAAGCATAGGCACGACCGTGCTGCTGCTTGATCCACACTAGGCAGTACCTGGCGTCGGCGTTGGGCGGCATCAGGGATGATCCGCTTATTTGGGAGTTCGCAAGCATCGACTAACGATTCATAGTGACAATCTGCCCCTTCATCATGGGGAGTGGAATGGTACGAACGCCGGGTCGGTCGCTTGTATCGTCGCTGCGTATCGGTCCGGCGTGGATAAGTTCGAATATCACGCTGCATGATGATCTCAAGGGTATCGTCAGCGAATTCCATGATCGTGCCGTGCCAAAGTGCGCGATAGATGCGCTGGAAAAATTGTACGGCAGCGTATACGCATCATTCGCTCACCTGAATTTGACTGATGCACTACCGCAGTTACCGACCACCTGGATCGGCTATGAGGGTGGCGAGATCGTCGCGGTGCTACTTTTCTTGGTGCGCTTCGATCAGGTAGTTGTGCTGACGGAGTTGATGTGCCTTGAACCCCGTATCGTAGACGCATTTCGTCATGCAGTTCTGGTGCGTTTTGATAGTGTCAATAGCATTCACTTTAATGCAGTCTCACTAACACAGCCACTGACTGCTGGTCCACAGCAGTCGTACGCTTTTTCCGAAAATTACATCATCACGCTACCGCGCAGCGTCGATCTGTATCGCTCGGCTCTGGGTAAATCAACCCGCAAAACTATCAAGGGTTACAGCAATCGCCTGCAGCGGGATTTTTCGGCATTTGTTTGGGAAACATATCAAGCGAATCAAATGCCTTCCCACACGTTGCGCGCGCTGATCCGGCAGCTGCAAAACTTCAAGCGCGATGGATTGGCCGCGCGTGGCAAGCGCGCGGGGCTATCGAGGCGGGATATCGCACGCATGTTGGTGCTGATAAAGGCAGGTGGCTTGGTAGGTATTGCAAGGGTAGGTGAAAGAATTTGTGGCGGATCATTGGCTTGTCGCGTCGGCGATAACTATGTGATGTTATTTTCTGCGGCGGACCCTTCAATGGCGGCTTACCGACTCGGCATGCTGTGCTGTTTCTGGGCGGTGTGTGACTGTATTCACGCGGGGGCCCGCGAGTGTCACTTGCTGTGGGGACGATACCAGTACAAGACACAGCTACTCGCGCGGCCGCGCACCTTGCTGCGGCT
The DNA here is from genome assembly GCA_018882935.1 of Burkholderiaceae bacterium. GTDB lineage: Bacteria > Pseudomonadota > Gammaproteobacteria > Burkholderiales > Burkholderiaceae_D > Pernthalerella. Next base: position 60,762 of record VERA01000004.1, read on the forward strand.
GACTATCTACCGATCATGGCTACAGATGTGTTTATCACCGCTGATGGTGATTGGCATGTCTGCTACAGGCGCGCGGTTTCGACTCAGGCGGTGGCTGCTTTTAAAGCAACATCATGAGCCATGGCTCAGCTGGTTGAAAAAAATGTCGCAACGCGCGGCGAGCTGGTTACGCTAAATCGGCTACGCGTTTACGCATCATCTTGCTTGCACTAGAAAATAGAACGTGTATGGGTAATAGTGTCTCTGTCGATATTAATCCTGTCATAACAGACCGAACCGCCGACGGGCACGATATCAGCCGAATTAATGCTGGAGAAATTGATCAGCCCACGCCAGCTGATCGCATGGTGCATGCGCTGATGGGCCGTTTCACCGGATTCCTTTCCCCGGGCAGTATGGCACTCGCCTGGATCGACTGGCTAGTACATTTGTCAGCCTCGCCAGGCAAGCAGCAGCTGTTGCTGGAGAAAGCCGCAAGAAAGTCGATACGCTTACTGATGTATCTCTCGCGTGGTGTGTCGCATGTAGAGAGCACGCCATGTATTCAGCCGCTGTTACAAGATAAACGCTTTATTGGGCCGCAGTGGCAGCGTTGGCCGTTCTGCCTGATTTACCAAAGTTTTTTGATGCAGCAGCAGTGGTGGCATAACGCCACCACGGGCATTGGTGGTATGTCAGAGCATCATCAGCAGCTGGCATCATTTGCATCGCGGCAGTTGCTCGATTTGGTCTCACCCGTGAATTTTGTGCTGACGAACCCCGAGGTATTGCATGCCACCTGGCGTGAGGCTGGACAAAATCTTTGGCGCGGTTGGCGCTATTTGTTGGAGGATTGGGAGCGCGCATTAGGGGGTCATCCGCCTAGCGGTAGCGAGCATTTTCGGCCCGGTATCGAAGTGGCCAACACGCCGGGTCAGGTGGTGTTTCGTAATCACTTGATGGAATTGATTCAGTACACACCACAAACCGAGCAAGTATTTCGGCAGCCGCTGTTGTTTGTGCCTGCATGGATCATGAAGTACTACATCCTTGATCTATCGCCTTCCAATTCGTTAGTACGTTATCTGGTGTCGCGCGGGCATACGGTGTACATGATCTCGTGGCGTAATCCCGATGCCGAGGACCGCGATCTGGGTATGGACGACTATCTGCGCATGGGTGTGTTAGCAGCGCTGGATGTGGTGCGTCAGCGAGAGGCTGGCGAACAGGTGCAGGCCGTGGGCTATTGTCTTGGCGGCACCTTACTCGCTATTTTGGCGAGTTGGTTGGCGCAGCAGCATCGAGATGATGTGTCATCGATCACTTTACTGGCCGCGCAAACCGACTTCACTGAGTCGGGCGAGTTGCGTCTGTTTATTGATGAGAGCCAGCTCGATTACCTTGACGATGTGATGTGGAGCCAAGGCTATTTAGATAACCGGCAGATGGCGGGTGCATTTCAGTTATTACGCTCGCGAGATTTGATTTGGTCGCGCGTGCTGAATCACTATCTGCTCGGTCAGCGCGCGCCTATCAATGATCTGATGGCGTGGAATTCAGATGCCACGCGTATGCCGTATCGCATGCAGAGCGAGTACCTGCGCCAACTGTTTTTGGGCAATGATCTGTTCGAAGGGCGTTATCGTGTCGATGGTCGGCCACTCGCTCTAGGCGATATTCGAGTGCCAAGCTTTGTGGTGGCTACCGAGACCGACCATGTCGCGCCGTGGCGCTCGGTGTACAAGTTGAATCTGGCGGTCGATGCCGATATGACCTTTCTGCTGACCTCTGGTGGTCATAACGCGGGTATCTGTAGCGAGCCCGGTCATCCGGGTCGATATTTTCGGGTGACGTTACTGCCGCGAAGTGAGAACTACATCGATCCCGATCGCTGGTGGCGCATCACACCGCCACAACAGGGTTCATGGTGGCCCACCTGGGCGGACTGGCTGGAGCGAGGGCAAACGCGGCGACCGGCAGTGCCGGTGCATTGTGATGACCTTGAGCTGCCGCACGCTCCCGGCGAGTACGTGCTGATGCGGTAGCAACTCGCTTGGTGCGCGGTTACTGGCGCGCAGATAAACGGTACCGTGATCGGCCGTGCGGCTGGGTTACTATCGAGCGTTAATTGCTCGAGTACGTAGCACCATGGCAGAACCAGAGATCCGCGCCGGCCAATCGATTGAATTGCTGAAGGCGCTGCATATCCTGACGCGAGACGGCAAGATGAATCAGGATAGCCGTCGTAAACTGAAGCAGGTTTATCACCTGTATCAGTTCATTGAACCGCTGCTACTTCAGCTGAATGAACTGCAGCGCCCTTTTTCGCTGGTGGACCACGGCGCCGGTAAGTCTTACCTGGGTTTTATTCTGTACGATCTGTTTTTCAAGCAGCACGATAACGGCGCTGTTCTGCATGGTATCGAGCTGCGCGAGGAATTAGTCAGTCGTGCGCGTCAGCTAGCAGAGCAGCTAGGGTTTGAGCGTATGCGTTTTCACCATGTGTCGGTGGCAGAAGCGATCGCCTCAAACGACCTGCCCGAGCATGTAGAGCTGGTCACTGCGCTGCATGCCTGCGACACTGCGACAGATGATGCGATCAGCTTTGCGCTGAACAAGCGCGCACGTTTTATCGTGCTGGTGCCATGTTGTCAGGCGGAGGTCGCGGCTCAACTACGCAGGGTCAAAGGCCGCGCGCTTGCGCGCGATGCCCTGAGCGAAATCTGGCGTCATCCCCTGCACACCCGTGAATTTGGCAGTCATCTGACCAACGTACTGCGCTGCCTGCAGCTGGAGGCGCACGGCTACCAGCTCACTGTGACCGAACTGGTGGGTTGGGAGCATTCCATGAAAAACGAGTTGATCATCGCAACCAACAAGCAATTGCCGGGTCAGCGCGCAGCGCAGCGACTGAAGCAGGTAATAACGGAAACGGGGCTGGAAGACTTGCAGCAGCGCTTTTGGGTACCCGAGCGAGCCCTGAAC
>VERA01000128.1 GCA_018882935.1 Burkholderiaceae bacterium
GCTCCAATCCGCCGGGTGTAGCAAGGCGTTGAACCAGTCGGTACCAGCCGGCACACCCAACAGCTTGGGTAATTGCGAAGCAATAATAATCAGGCCCACGCCGCTCAGGTAGCCGCTCACCACCGGAAACGGCATATACCGGATCAGCTGCCCGATACCGAACGCGCCCAGCATAATCTGCAGCAGGCTGCTGCACACTGCCACCAGAAACAAAATCAACAGAATCGACGCCGGCTCGTGCCCTTGATGCACCAACTCGATCGCCAGCGCTGATATCACCGCCGCAGCCGGCGCGCTTGGCGCAGAGATCAGTCGCCGTGTACCGCCCAGCAGCGCGGCCAAAAGCCCGAGGATGGTGACGCCGATTAAGCCCGCAATCGCCCCCTGCGCCCCGAACTGCGGCCCGAGCGGCGCCAGAATCGTCACACCAAACGCAATCGCTGACGGCAAGGCCACCAGCATGGCGGCCAAGCCGCCCCACAGGTCTCCCCTTAGATTATGCTCAGTCGCTGCGGAACTGCCTGCTGTGCTGCTCATGCGCCTCCCCTTGGATCTGGCGCAAGTATAGAGAACACGCAGCAGCTACTTATGGCTACGTGGCAGGGGCTCGATCTGATCGCGACAGCACCATCACAATATTGCCCAGAAGCTCGTCATCCACAGATGCCGCGCCGGGCGCCTCCCAGCAGCCGCTGAAGTAGCAGGCTTGCACGCTGCCGCCGGCCGCAGCCGCGAAATCCAGCAACTCGCGTACGCCAAATTCGCGATGATGAAAATGCGCGTCCCAGTTGCCACCACTCGGCGGATAAACCTCTTGCGGATTAATTCGCTGCGTGATCTTGGATATATTCTCGCCCCGAAAAAAATTCGGTGTGGTCAGGTACAACACACCGTCTTCGCTCAGCAGCGCCAATAAAAACCGTAGCACTTCAACCGGGTCAACAAGCAGATGCTCTAACACCTCACAAAAAAGAATGTGCGTATAGCGCGGTAATTCGTTGGCCAACGATGTAAAAGACTGCGGCGCTTGTAAATCAATCGTATGAAATGCACTCGCACCCAATTTATGTTGGGCGACGTCTGCGGTGAAGCCGATATAATCATCCGGCACCGGTCGGTCGGCAATCGCCAGGCTAGCCGCAGGAAAAAAACGCCGATACAAAATACTGAAATCAGACGCACCAAATTCTAATAAGCGCGCGCCCGCGCGACCTGCACCCAGCACAGCCAGCGCATTCATCGTTTCAAAGAATCGCCGTTGATGCGTCACCCCGTACGCATCTTGCCCAATAATCAGCGCGTGCGATGGGTTGTCAAATACATCGCGCCAAGCGGCTACATACGCTTCCCAACCCACCGAATCACAGGCTGCGAGTGCCTCAGAAAGTTGCCGCACCGCGTTGGGCAAGGCTAGTGGTGCTGCAGCGCTGCGCTGAATAGCATCAGCCTCTAACTTGCTGGATAAGACAAGAAACTCATCAGATTCCATCAAACTGCGCAGCAAGCCATCGGCAGTCAGCTGCCCTGTGCGAAGCTGTGCGGTATAGTTTGCCAAACCTTCAGCATCTGGCGCACGGTGCAGCACGCTGCGGTAGGCCAGCTCAACCAACTCGGAATAACGTGACTTATCAGCAGAAAAAAAGGTACGAAACATAGAGCGTCCTTCATCAAGAACGCTATGGTAGCGTATGCGAAACGCCAGCGATGTTTTTATATCGATGTTTGCACGATGATGTTTTTACGATGACGTTTTACGACTATGCGCTGCGCGATAAGCCAAACGGCACCACCTCTACCGCCTCGCGCAAGGTATCTCGGCTCAGATGGGCGTAGCGGCTGGTAGTCCGGATATCAGCGTGCCCAAGCAGCTGCTGAACCTCATACAAGCTACGCCCTGCATTCACCAAAAAGCTCGCAAAGCTATGGCGAAGATCATGAATACGAAACTCCGGCAAACCAGCGCGCTTGCGACAGGCGTCCCAGCTATAAAAAATTGAAATAAACGGCTTTCCAGTCGCAGGGTTAGCAAAAATATGCTCGCGCCCTGCTACTGCCTTCACCCGCAATTCGTTTAGTACACGTAGCGCCTCAACCGATAAAGGGATATAACGAATTTTTCCTGATTTGGTTTTCGGGATTCGCCACAAGCGCTGCTCGAAATCAATATCAACCCAAGTAGCGTCAAGCACTTCACGTTTACGTGCCCCCGTCAAAATCAAGAATCGAATAATTGAACCCAGCATGGGGTTCGGGCTACACTGAATTTCTTTTAACAGTGTCTCGCACTGCAGCGGCGTCAGATAACGCTCGATACGATTATCGTCACGTAAATTCACCAATTCTTTTGCAGGATTACACGCGAGGCCACCCACCCGCCAGCGCTCTGCCAACCTGAAACCATAACGCAGCAACACTAGAAAGCGGTTACACGTACCCGGCGCGTAATCTGCCGCACGCATTGCCGAGACTGCATTCGCAATATCTTTTGGCATGACCTCAGGCAGGGCCAACCCGCCCAGCTTGGGAATGATGTGATTACGAATTAAAGACTGATCTGTATCCCAGCTACGTTTATAGCTCTTTGCATAGGGAATGTAATGCTCGGTAAAAAATTCGCCGACCGTCAGTAATGGCTGCGGCGTAGCAGTATTTAATGTAATACTTTCTGCTTTGAGATCGCGTAAGTACTGGCGAGCGGCTTCGCGCGCCTCATCAACTGTCATCACGCGCGCATCGCCCAGCGTTGTCACTCGGGCCTTGCCGTCTACCCGATAGCGCAACCGAAAATTCATACGACCATTACGCAGCAGATCAACATAAAAGCCACGGATCAAGGCATCAAAAAACTCAAGATGCGGCTTATCTGGCGGGCAGGCAATCTGCGACAGCAACTCATTGGTAAGAACTTGCGACGACACCATGTACCTCCGGATCGGAGGCAGAATGTACACCGGAAACAAGGCCTATTGAAACACCGTAACAGGCCTAAATCGCTGAAATTTTTTTTGAGTCAAATCGCGAATGTCGTTAGCGCGATGTTTTTGTCGTTATCGTGTCGTTGTCATCTCGTTGTTCGGCTTCAGTATCAATGATACTGATTGTCGATATTTTTTTGGGTGCACCAAGCATAAAATCCGACGACGCTGCATTGACCGCCGCCAGCAAAGTCGCATTACTCAAATGCGCATAGCGCTGTGTGGTCTTGATTTGGGTATGACCGAGAATCCGCTGCACCTCATACAGACTGCGCCCTTGATTGATCAGCATGCTCGCGAACGAGTGGCGCAAATCATGGATGCGAACCTCCGGCAAGCCGGCGCGGCGCCGGGCGGTGTCCCAGCCGTAGTACATCGACACAAATGGCTCACCGGTATTCGGGTTCGGGAAAGTCCAAACGCATTCAGGCAAGCGCGGTATCGAGGCCAACAACGACAGCGCCGCTTCAGACAAAGGAATATGACGCGCCCTACCCGACTTCGGTAAGGGCACGCGCCATAATCGACGCGAAATATCAAAATCCTCCCATTTGGCATCTAACAATTCGCGTTTACGTGCGCCGGTTAAAATCAGCATCGGTATGATGTATTTCAACATCGTATTATCGCTACGGCATACAGCATCATATAAAGCGTGCGCTTCATCTGCCGAAAGATAACGCTCACGATGATTGTTCTCTTCAAGTAGCTTGACGCCCTTGGCCGGATTTTTACTAATGCCCGGCGTTTCCCATTTCAGCGCAAGGTTGAAGATATATCGCAGCAAGATCACCAAACGATTCGCGCTACCCGCTGCCGCGCCCGCCGCGCGACGCTGCTGATGGATTTGAAATACATCATCACGCGAAATTTCATCCAGATAGCGCTGCCCGAGCTTGGGTAACAGATGATTCTTCAGCAAGCTGACATCGGTCTGGCACGAGCGCTTGTAATGCCGCGCAAATGGCAAATAGCTATGCTCAACAAATTCCGCAAAGGTCGGCACCTGCCGTTTGACCACCCGCTCGCTCGCAGGGTCTTCGCCCATAGCGATACGGGTACGTACGCGCTCAGCCAGCAGCCGTGCCTGCGCCAGGCTCACCTCATCGGCATCGGCCAGCCGGAACTGGCGTGTCTTGGCGCGCGCATCCTGGTAGCGCACGTAATAAGTTTTACGGCCGCTGCTGCGCACCTCCAGCATCAGCTTGCGGGTGTGGGTATCGAATAGGTCAATTTTGCGTTTGTCATTTGGACAACGCGTGTCGCGCACCACCGCGGGCGTCAGCGTCAAACTTGGCATCTCCCCTCCCTTCCCGGCCGGTGACCAGTTTTCGCTTATCAGTTACGTCATACTGAGTAGCAGAACAGGTTTGATGTGCAAACTATACCGGTCTACTGGCGCAAAACATGAGCCTAAGGGGAAAATATTTGAAGGTGGCACTATAAATAAC
>VERA01000005.1 GCA_018882935.1 Burkholderiaceae bacterium
GTGCGAGCGACTTCTTGTACTTCAAACACTTCGAGCTGATCGCCTTCTTTGATGTCGTTGAAGTTTTTCAACGACAAACCGCACTCGAAGCCAGATTTGACTTCTTTGACGTCATCTTTGAAGCGCTTCAAGGAATCGAGCTCGCCAGTCCAGATGACGACGTTGTCACGCAGCAGTCGAACATGTGAACCGCGCTTGACCATGCCATCCAGCACATAGCAACCCGCAATCGCGCCAACTTTACTGACATGGAATACCTGACGAATCTCAACCAAGCCAAGTGCAAGTTCGCGCTTCTCTGGTGTCAGCATGCCGCCCATCGCGGCCTTGATCTCATCGATCACGTCGTAGATGATGTTGTAGTAGCGGATATCAATCCCTGATGTTTCAGCCAGCTTACGCGCGGATGCATCAGCACGAACGTTAAAGCCGATGATCACCGCTTTGGATGCCAGCGCAAGGTTGACATCTGATTCGCTGATACCACCCACCGCAGCGTGCACGACTTGTACCCGTACTTCGTTGGTCGACAATTTTTGCAGCGAGGCGACCAGTGCCTCTTGCGAACCCTGCACATCGGCTTTGATGATAAGCGCAAGGTTTTTAACTTCACCCTCGACCATTTGCTCGAACATGTTCTCAAGCTTCGCTGCCTGCTGCTTGGCCAGTTTGACGTCGCGGTATTTACCTTGTCTGAACAAGGCGATCTCACGTGCCTTACGTTCATCGGCAAGCACCATGGTTTCTTCACCGGCAGCAGGTACCTCGGTTAAACCCTGAATCTCAACCGGAATCGATGGACCAGCTTCGTTGATCGGCTTGCCGTTCTCATCCAACATAGCGCGCACGCGGCCATACGACGAGCCAGCCAGCACGATGTCGCCTCGCTTTAACGTGCCGCTCTGAACCATAATGGTGGCCACCGGGCCGCGGCCCTTGTCGAGTTTGGCTTCAATTACCAGGCCCTTGGCGGGTGCTTCTACCGGCGCTGTCAGCTCGAGCACCTCGGCTTGCAGCAGTACGTTCTCAAGCAGCGTATCAATACCTTCACCGGTCTTGGCAGACACGGGAATAAATGGTGAATCACCGCCATAGGCTTCCGGCACCACCTGTTCAGTGATCAGCTCTTGCGTGACACGCTCAGGATTCGCGCCTTGCTTATCGATTTTGTTGATCGCCACTACCAGCGGCACACCCGCAGCGCGCGCATGCGCAATTGCTTCTTTGGTCTGCGGCATCACACCATCGTCAGCCGCAACCACCAGAATAACGATATCGGTTGCTTTTGCACCGCGTGCGCGCATCGCCGTAAACGCTTCATGGCCCGGCGTATCGAGGAAAGTAATCATGCCGCGCGGCGTCTCGACATGGTACGCACCAATATGCTGCGTGATGCCACCGGCTTCACCTGCAGCTACTTTGGCGCGACGGATGTAATCAAGCAGCGAAGTTTTGCCGTGATCGACGTGGCCCATTACGGTAACCACTGGCGCACGCGGCAGTAACTCGGCATCGGTGGTGACTGCACCGATATCCAGCAGCGCTTCCGGATCATCCAGCTTGGCGGCATGCGCAACGTGGCCCATCTCTTCAACCACGATCATCGCGGTTTCTTGATCAAGCACCTGATTGATGGTGACCATCTGGCCCAGCTTCATCAATTGCTTGATAACCTCGGCTGCCTTAACCGCCATCTTGTGCGCAAGCTCCGCCACGGTAATGGTTTCCGGCACGTGAACTTCACGGACGATGGCCTCCGTCGGCTGCTGGAAGTTAGTCTCGCGATCTTCCTGCTGCGACTGACGTCGGCCGCGCGGGCCAGCGCGCCAACCATCACGGCCACCGGTGGGTGCGCCGCGTGTTTTGAGTCCGCCAGGGCGTTTCTTTTCTTCTTGCCAGGTCGACGATACGTTCGCCGACTTGATAGATTTCTTCTCGCCAGGCTTCTTGTCTGCACTCTTCTCGCCGGGCTTCGCCGGCGTGGTAGCTGGGCGGCGTAGCGTACCCTCAGCACGCGCTGCAGCGGGCGGCTCCGGGGCTTTGATGACTTTGCGCGGCTGCGTCATCATCGCCTTGATCTGCGCAACTTCGTCGGCCACCGCTTTACGCGCTTCCTCTGCGGCGGCGACTCTCTGTGACGCCTCCTGCTCACGCTTGGCGAGCTCGGCTTTAGCCTCTGCGCCAGCGGCCACTGCCTCCTGACGCTGCTCGGCCTCGCTTGCTTGGGCCGCAAGGCGCTCAGCCTCTAGGCGCTCAAGCTGTTGCTGCTTCTCGCGCAGCTCCGATTCTTGCCGCGCGATCAGCTCCGACTGACGACGCGACTCCTCATTGCGACGCTCCTGCTCGGCCTCATCAATGATGGGCGCCGGTGGCGCTGCGGGTGCAACCTCATCGCGCTTAACAAAGGTGCGCTTCTTGCGAACCTCAACTTGAATAGTGCGCGACTTGCCACTTGAATCAGCTTGCTTGATTTCGGTAGTTTCTTTACGAGTAAGCGTGATCTTCTTCTTTTCGCCATCACCGGTCGCGCCATGCACCTTGCGTAAATGACCGAGCAGCTTGTCTTTGTCTTCTTTCGACAAAGCGTCATCTGCCGAATGCTTCTCGACACCCGCATCACGCAACTGCTTGAGCAGCAAATCTGCCGGCATTTTCAGCTCGGTGGCAAACTGGGCTACGTTGTTACTCGCCATTCAATCCTCTTTTCTTGTGACGCTTCAGCGGGGGTCGACGGTCTGCTTACTTGCTCTCGGCAAGTCCCCATACATGCGCCTGTAACGCTTTTGCGCGGTCGTCATACTTGGCGTCGATTGACCGCATTTCTTCATCAGTGACATCGTTGAACTCGCCCTCGATCAGCTCACGCGCACGATCGGTCGATAAGGCCAGAATAGCGCCGAATTCATCGTAGGCCAGATTGGCAAACTGCTCCATGGTTTTTATACCTGCCAAACCGAGTTTGCCGGCAGTGATGCGGTCCATACCCTCCAGGTTGACCAGCGCCTCTTCCATACCCTCGAGACCTTCTTCTGACGCAATCGCTTCAGTGACCAGCGCATCACGCGCACGATTACGCAGCTCATTGACGGTGTCTTCGTCGAATGCTTCGATCTCGAGCATTTCCTGAATCGGTACGTAGGCAATCTCTTCCAAAGTGGAGAAACCTTCTTGCGCAAGAATGTCTGCCACTTCCTCGTCGACATCGAGCTTTTCCATGAACAGCCCGCGAATAACAGCGGTCTCGGATGCTGCTTTGTCGGCCGACTCTTCAGCCGTCATGATATTGATCTGCCATCCTGTGAGCTCGCTCGCCAGACGCACATTTTGACCGCCACGGCCGATGGCGATGGCCAGGTTTTCTTCGTCGACCACGACGTCCATCGCATGCTTTTCCTCATCGACCACGATCGACGAGACGTTGGCCGGTGCGAGCGCGCCAATAACAAATTGAGCCGGATCATCCGACCACAACACGATATCAACCCGCTCACCACCTAATTCACCGGTAACACTCTGCACCCGCGAGCCGCGCATACCGACACAAGTACCAATCGGATCAATACGCTTGTCTTCGGTGTACACCGCAATTTTGGCGCGCACACCCGGATCACGCGCTGCGGATTTGATCTGCAGCAGGCCTTGCTCGATCTCCGGCACTTCAAGCTCGAATAATTTCATGATGAATTCGGGCGCAGTACGTGACAAGATCACTTGTGGCCCTCGGGCATTGCGATCGATACGCAAAATATAGGCACGCACACGATCACCGATACGCAGATTTTCTTTCGGGATCATCTGATCACGCGGCAAGCGTGCCTCGATTTTTCCAGACTCGACAATCGCATCACCGCGCTCCATACGCTTGATGGAGCCTGTGACTAGAGCATCGCCACGCGCTAAAAAGTCAGCCAGGATTTGCTCGCGCTCGGCATCTCGAATCCGCTGCAGTACAACCTGCTTGGTGTCTTGCGCGAAGCGGCGACCAAACTCGACTGACTCGATCGGTTCTTCGATGTAATCATCTACCTCGATGTCATCGATTTGCTCTTTGGCCTCAAATAACAAAATTTCCTGGTCAGGCAGCTGCAGGCCGGCCTCGTCGGGCACGACATGCCAGCGACGGAAACTTTCGAACTCACCGGTGTCGCGATCAACCGCCACCCGAATATCCACTTCGCCCTCGTAGCGTTTGCGAGTGGCTTGTGCTAATGCCTGCTCCAACGCGCCAAACACGATTTCCTTGTCGACGTTTTTCTCACGCGCGAGCGCATCAACCAGCAACAAAATTTCGCGACTCATTTACGGCTCCTGAAATCCACTTTGGGCACCAAGCGTGCCTTGTCCACTTCTGCCAGCGAAAACTCCAGCATCGCCGGCCCTTCTGTTCCTTCAAATTCAAGTTTCAAGGTCTCGCCCTCGGGCGCATGCAACAGCCCTTGAAACGACTTGCGGTTGCCTGCACCCGGCATCGCCATGCGCAGCTTGACGACCGCCTCCTGGCCGGCGAAGCGCTCATAATCTGACAGCTTCTTCAGCGGCCGATCCAATCCCGGCGAAGACACCTCAAGCCGCTCGTAGTTCACGTTCTCGACGGTTAACACATGCAGCAGCTGGTGCGTGACCTTCTCACAATCCTCAACCATGACGGGTCGTCCATGTGCCGGCAGTGTGTCGATGAACACACGCAGTAAGCCGCGCGCGCCCAGCTCCAACTCGACCAACTCATAGCCCATTCCGGTCACAGTCTTCTCGATCAGCGGAAAAGCCAGCACTCGTCACTCCCAGCACAGTGGGCCACTGCGCTACCCACGGCCCAAGAAAGTTTTGATCGGCAACGCTGATCGATTCATCAAAAAAAAAATGGGCAACAGCCCATCTTTTTATTTTTCTGCCCGGCATCAGCGCGACGCGCCTCGGGCAGAGGTGACCGAAGCGTTGGCCCCGATTCAAGTAAGTCTCTGATTATATTCGATCGACCCGCCCGCTGCAACGCAAAAACGGCTTATCAAAATGGATAACTTAGCCACGTCGACGGCGCTGGCCCATGCCGTTGCCGCCACCGAAACGATCTGCGCCCCACTGCCCCGTGCTTGCACCATTACCGGTGGTGCGGCGCTGGCTGCGTGCTGGCTGCCCGCCAGAGGGAAAGCCGAGCGCGGTTTGCAAGGGGTCAGGCTGACGGGGTTTCTGCGGACGCTTGTTACCGTAGCCGGCATTTCCATAGCCCGAGTTTCCGTAGCTCGCGTTGCCGTAGCCAGCGTTGCCCTGCGCACCGCCGCCGTCGCGCGCGCCGGGCGGCTTGCCTTTACCCTTTTGGCCTGGCTTGGCACGCTCCAAACCATTTGCCGCCATAAGACCGCGCACTGCGTGCTCGTCGAGCTCTTCCCAACGGCCGCGCTTCAGGCTGCTCGGCAGGCTCATGGCGCCGTAGCGGGTACGAATCAGGCGCGATACGGTCAGCCCAATCGCCTCGAACATGCGACGCACTTCGCGGTTACGACCTTCTGAGATCGTTACCCGGTACCACTTGTTCACGCCCTCACCGCCACCATCGACGATCTTGTTAAAGCTCGCCAAACCATCGTCCAGTTCAACACCCGAAAGAAGTTTTTGGCGCATGCCCTCTTCCAGCTCGCCCAGCGTGCGCACCGCATACTCGCGCTCAATGCCATAGCGCGGGTGCATCAGCTTGTTGGCGAGGTCGCCCGAGGTGGTGAACAAAAGTAAACCCTCTGTGTTGAAGTCGAGACGACCTACCGCTAACCACTTACCGATCTTGATCGGTGGCAGCCGGTCGAACACGCTGGCGCGACCCTCGGGGTCGCTGGTGCTGACGATCTCACCAGCAGGCTTGTGATACACCAGCACGCGTGGCGGCTTGTTGCTAATCTTGCGCTGTACCGGCTTGCCGTTGATGCGCACCTGATCGGTGGGCAAAATGCGTTGCCCGATATGCGCCGGCTCACCATTGACCGATACACGGCCAGCGATGATCAGTTCTTCCATATCGCGGCGCGACCCAAGACCGGCGTCTGCCAACACCTTGTGCAGTTTTGGCGCGTCATCATCTGCGGTCAGGTCGCGTCGTACCGGCTTGTGGTGACGAGCGCGCTGCGCGGCGTCTTCCGCAGTCGCCAGTTGATCGAAGGTGTCGGAAGTCACAAAGCTGAACGCGGCATCGGGGTCACCGATGACTTTGGCGCGCTGCTGGGGCTTGGTTCCGGATTGGCCTGGCTTATGACGACCATGCTGCTGCCGGTCATGCTGACCTTGCTGGCCATTATGCGCATGCTGGGGGTTGCTGTTGGAACGTCGCTGCTGCCCCGGCTGTCCCGACTGAGTCTGATGAGGATGCTGACCGGGTTGTCCCTGCTGGCCACGATTTGCGTGCTGCTTGCCGCGTCGCTGCTCTTTGGGCTGGGGCGTCGGGTTGTCGGGGCTGGCTTCCGCTGACCGCTCTTGAGTTCGGGCACGCCTCAGCGCGCGTGGGCCTCGAACGCCGCGTCTTTGGTTTTTGGTGTCGGCTGATTGCTCATCTGAGAGAGGCGCATCGGCGGCCCTGGGTTGCGGCTCAACCAGATCGGCATCCAAGCCAGGGGCGGGCGAATCAGTGGGTAGTTGGGCGGTCATTATCGGGTTCCGACTGGGATTGTTCGGCGTCAGCTTGTTGCACCGTGATCGCTTGCGAATCACTCGAGTCCGCGCTGTCGTCGATGGAAAAATCGATCGATGCTTGGTCCAAACTGGCTTGCAGGTTGTGCTCCATCAGTTGCGCTGCATTTTCCAGACTTCCGGGCAGCTGCTCCTCACCCATTTGCTGCAAAGGCGGCAAATCTTCGAGCGAGGAAAGACCAAGATCATCCAAAAATTGTTTAGTGGTGGCCAACAACTCGGGCCGCCCCGGCACATCGCGGTGACCAATCGCGTCAACCCAACCACGATCTTCCAGTAGCTTGATGGTCTGCGAGTTGACTGCAACGCCACGAATTTCTTCAATATCACCACGTGTAACGGGTTGCCGGTACGCGATGATGGCCAGCGTCTCGAGTGTCGCACGGGTGTATTTCGGCGGCTTCTCAGGGTTCAAACGGTCGAGAAAAATCTTCATCTCGGAACGACTCTGGAAACGCCACCCGGTGGATAACAGCACCAGCTCAATGCCGCGCTCCGACCAATCTTGCTGCAACTCAGCGAGGATCTCTTTGATGGCGTCGGCCTCTAGCGTGGGCTCCTCGCCCTCGGCCACCGAAAACAATTTTCTCAGGTCATTGACCGTTAATGCCTCGTGCGCGCAAAGCAGCGCAGTTTCGAGGACTCGTTTCGCCTCAGATGTATTCATCTACGATGTTGGTGATGCTGTTTGGTTGCAGTGAGCTGCCAAAGATCAAAACCTGCATTGATCCCGCCGCAGGCGAAAAAACATTCTCGTTATGGTGCTGGCAAGCCCGAGGCCAGCTTGTTGATTTTTTATCTGGGGCCGCAGGCGCTTGTGTGCCGGTGAGACTAACGGTTGTACGGTCTGCACCCTACAGAGCAGCCCCGCCCAAACCGCGGTTGGCGCGGATTATAGGGCAGTTCACTGCGGTTGTCATTGCCCGCGCGGTAGCGCCTGATAAACAGAAGCCCGGCTCTTTCGAGACCGGGCTTCATCAATTTGGTTGCGGGGACAGGATTTGAACCTGTGACCTTCGGGTTATGAGCCCGACGAGCTGCCAGACTGCTCCACCCCGCGTCTGAGAGGCCGAAGTCTAGTCCAAGTCAGCAACCGGCGCAAGCACGATCATCATTGGCTTCACAATGCCTGGTGTTACACTCAGTCAGCGCTTTGTTATTGCTCATGTTGGCACCCGACCCTTCCCTCAAGCCGATGCACTACTGTTCCGATTGTGGACAGCCCGTGTCGCTTGTCATTCCCGAAGATGACAACCGCTTGCGACATGTATGCGCTGACTGCGGAACAGTGCACTATCAAAATCCGAAGCTGGTGATCGGTACTATTCCTTGGTGGCAGGCTGATCAGCAAGTACTTCTTTGCAAGCGAGCGATCGAACCAAGGCGCGGCTACTGGACCTTGCCGGCCGGTTTCATGGAAAACAATGAAACCACCGAAGAAGCAGCGCAGCGCGAAACTACAGAAGAAGCTGGCGCGCGAGTGGAGTTGCTCGGCTTGTTTGCGCTGCTAAACGTGCCGCATGTACATCAGGTGCACTTGTTTTATCGCGCACGTTTGCTTGATCTTGATTTTGCTGCTGGAACAGAGAGCCTTGAGTGTCGGCTGTTCCGTGAAAGCGAGATCCCTTGGCAAGATCTCGCTTTCCCGACCGTGTCGCACACGCTGCAACGTTTCTTCGCCGACCTTGGCGCGCTCACCGAAGGCCAAGCAGTGCCGCTCTACACGCTGGATATTCGCAAACGCCTGCAGGTATAAGCTCTGTCTTTACCAGCTAACCTCTCGCTCCGGCGTCGCGGTGATTTTGTGAATCGATAGATCAGCGCCTTGGTACTCTTCTTCGCGATCCAAGCGAATGCCCACTGTCATCTTCAGCACAGCGTAGATCGCCCAGCCCCCGATTACTGCGATCACGATGCCAAGCACCGTGCCGATCAACTGCGAAACGATCGAGACACCACCCAAGCCACCGAGTGCTTGCTGACCGAAAATGCCGGCAGCGATTCCGCCCCAGGCACCGCACAAGCCGTGCAACGGCCATACACCCAGAACGTCATCGATCTTCCAGCGGTTTTGTGTGAGGGTGAACATCCAAACAAATACTGCGCCGGCCACCGCGCCGGTGGCGAGAGCGCCGAGTGGGTGCATCAAATCCGAGCCTGCGCACACGGCTACCAAACCAGCCAGTGGGCCGTTGTAGGCGAAGCCGGGGTCATTCTTGCCCAACAATACCGCGACCAAAGTACCACCCACCATCGCCATCAGCGAGTTCATGGCAACCAGGCCATTTACCTTGTCGAGTGTCTGCGCACTCATCACGTTGAAGCCGAACCATCCCACCGCCAACACCCAAGCACCAAGCGCGAGGAAGGGAATACTTGAGGGCGGATGCGCGGCCACATTGCCGTCTTTGGTATAGCGACCGAAACGTGGACCAAGCAGTAAGATCGCAGGCAATGCTGCCCAACCGCCAACCGCATGCACAACAATAGATCCGGCAAAGTCATGAAATGCAGCACCAAAGCTCGCCTCCAGCCACGGCTGTATACCGAACCGCTGGTTCCAGGCGATACCCTCGAACAGCGGATACACCAAGCCAACCAGCAGCGCGGTTGCGGCGAGTTGCGGATGAAAGCGGGCACGCTCGGCAATACCGCCCGAGATAATGGCAGGGATAGCTGCGGCGAAGGTCAGCAAGAAAAAGAACTTCACCAACTCGAAGCCGCTTTTCTGGGAGAGAACCTCGGCGCTATCAAAAAAATGAACGCCATAAGCGATGCCGTAGCCGATGAAGAAGTAGGCAATCGTCGAGACAGCAAAATCAACCAGAATTTTTACCAGTGCGTTGACCTGATTCTTTTTACGCACCGTACCCAGTTCAAGAAACGCAAAGCCGGCATGCATTGCCAAGATCATGATCGCGCCAAGCAAGATAAACAGCGTGTCCGCGCCACTGCGGAATGCATCCATAACTCTCCCCTTTTGAGTGCAGAATCTAAAAAAGCTCTGCGTAAAAGCAATATCCGTTCCCTTTTGGGGCGACCGCTAAAATCCCCCAACCATTTGAATTTTTTGAGTATTTCTAAGTGTCTTGATAGCAAGCCACTTTGCATGCACGATAAACGTGCATTTTTTGTACTTGATTGGTGAGCATGCATCTGCCCTGGCTAGATATCGATACGCCGTTTCCCGACCCGGAAACGGCCCTTACCGAGGCCGAAGGCGCGCCCGGCTTGCTGGCGGCAGGGGGCGATTTATCTCCGTCGCGTCTGCTCGACGCCTACCGGCAGGGGATTTTTCCCTGGTACTCCGATCCGCAACCGATACTTTGGTGGAGCACTGATCCGCGCATGGTGCTGCGCACGGATGAATTTCATGTCTCGCACAGCCTGCGCAAGCGTCTGAGTTCGATTGAGCGTGCCATGGAAAGTAGCGGACCATGGCGCGTGCAGTTCGATAGTGCATTTAGCGAGGTGATCACGCAATGCGCGCAGGTGCGCGCTGACGGTGCCGGTACATGGATCACGCCCGCCATTATTGATGCCTACACTGCGCTGCATCGTCTTGGCTATGCGCACTCGGCCGAGCTCTGGCACAACGACACACTGGTGGGCGGTGCCTATGGCGTTGGTATCGGCAAAATGTTTTTTGGCGAGTCAATGTTTGCACGGGTGC
Source organism: Burkholderiaceae bacterium (assembly GCA_018882935.1). GTDB lineage: Bacteria > Pseudomonadota > Gammaproteobacteria > Burkholderiales > Burkholderiaceae_D > Pernthalerella. Next base: position 10,346 of record VERA01000005.1, read on the forward strand.
GCGACGCCTCCAAAATCGCTCTGGCCTACCTGGTGCACTTTCTGAGGTCTGAGGGCGTGCAGCTGATCGACTGCCAACAAGAGACCACCCACCTGGCCGCGCTCGGCGCCAAGCCCATGCCGCGCCGGACCTTTTTAGCGCACATGCGGCCTGCGATCGAGCAAGCGCCGATTGCGGTTTGGCGGCCGATGTCGCTACGAGATGGATTCTTGGTGTAAATTCGAGCGCATGACGCATTTAAAGGATCTGCCGTTCTCGACCCTGCAGTTTTATGCAACTGCGCCCTACCCATGCAGCTACCTGGAGCATCGGCAGGCGCGCTCACAAGTCGCCACACCGTCGCATCTGATCAATGCTGATGTCTATGCCGAACTGGTGAAAAACGGCTTTCGCCGCAGTGGCATCTTCACCTACCGCCCCTACTGCGATGGTTGCCAGGCCTGCACACCTGTGCGCGTGCAGGCTGAGCACTTTATCCCCAGCCGCAGCCAACGTCGCGCATGGTCAAAGCACGGTAATCTCACCACCGCTGTATCGCGCTTGGCGTATGTGCATGAACATTACGAGCTTTACTTGCGTTACCAATCTGTGCGCCACGCTGGCGGCGGCATGGATCAGGATAGCCGCGATCAATACGCTCAGTTTCTGTTGCAGAGCAAGGTCAACACGCGGCTCGTGGAGTTTCGTGATCCGGATGGCGTGCTCAGAATCGTCAGCATTATTGATGTACTCGATGACGGGCTGTCATCGGTCTATACGTTCTATGATCCTGACGATCAAGCTAGCTATGGCACCTACAACGTGCTGTGGCAAATCGATCAGGCGCGTCAACTGAAAATGCCTTACGTCTACCTTGGCTACTGGATCGCTGACAGCGACAAGATGCGGTACAAGGTCAATTTCCGGCCAATCGAGGCACTGCGCCGCGGTAATTGGGAACCACTGGAAGACTAATCGAGCCGCGCAGGTACAATCAGCCGATTGACCTCGCCCGGCTTTTAACGTGTCTGCCTCTTCGCTCTACGCGCTCGTCCGCCCGCTGCTGTTTTCGCTTGATCCCGAGTCAGCGCATGACCTTACGCTATCTGCGCTAAACGCTGCTGCGAGACTACGATTCACACAGGGGCTGACGAAACCACCGCCTGATCCGCGTACCGTGATGGGCATACGTTTTCCGAATCCGGTGGGTCTTGGTGCTGGCTTGGATAAAGACGGCGCCTGCATCGATGGCCTTGCGGCGCTTGGCTTTGGCTTCATTGAAATCGGTACGGTGACCCCACGCCCGCAGCCGGGTAATCCCAAGCCGCGTATGTTTCGGCTGCCACAAGCCCAGGCGCTTATTAATCGTATGGGCTTTAATAACGGCGGCGTTGACGCGTTCGTGCGTAATGTGCAGTCTTCACGTTTTTATCAGGATAAACAAGGTGTGCTCGGTCTAAACATAGGAAAAAACGCCGATACCCCGATAGAACAAGCGATTGATGATTATCTGATTTGTCTGGACAAGGTGTACCCGTTTGCGGACTACGTGACCGTCAATATATCCTCACCGAACACCAAGAACCTGCGTCAGCTGCAGCAGGCCTCCGAACTTGGCGCGCTGCTGTCAGCGCTGAAAAATTCGCAGCGCGCATTGGCAGACCGATATAGTCGATATGTACCGATTGCCCTGAAGATCGCGCCTGACCTTGATAGCGAGCAGATAAAATCTATTGCCGAGCTGCTGCTGCAACATCAGATAGATGCCGTAATAGCGACCAACACCACAATAACCAGAGAGGCTGTCAAAGGCTTGCTGCACGCAGATGAAGCAGGCGGTCTGTCGGGCGCACCGGTACTGCCGCTATCGAATCACGTGATCAGCGCTTTGCGCACAGAGCTGAACGACGGCATCCCGATTATTGGCGTCGGCGGTATTCTGAGCGGTAAAGATGCGCGCGCCAAAGTGGATGCCGGCGCATCTTTAGTACAGCTTTACACCGGACTTATTTACCGCGGGCCGGCGCTGGTGCATGAGTGCGCACAAGCGCTGAGACAGCAATAGCGCGTCTGGTTCGGCTGCTCGCAAGGTAGCAACATCGCATACATTACACGACAGCAGATGACCATCGATCATCTAACAACACATCGGAGACCCGTATGGACACAGCAAAGCTAGGCAGTAGCGATCTCGAGGTAACCAAAATCTGTCTCGGCACCATGACTTTCGGTGAGCAAAATACCGAAGCCGAGGCACATGAGCAGCTGGATTATGCGCTTGAGCGAGGCGTTAATTTCATTGATACCGCCGAGATGTACCCGGTAATGCCGCGCGCCGAAACGCAAGGCGCTACCGAGCGCTTCATTGGTAGTTGGCTGAAGCAACCGGGCCGCCGCCAAAAGGTCATCGTCGCGACCAAGATCGCCGGGCCATCGACCATGGCGAGCTGGATACGTCAAGGCCAAAACAACTTTGACCGAAAAAATATCCGCGCAGCCGTTGACGATAGCTTGCGTCGCTTGCAAACCGACTACATTGATTTATACCAACTGCATTGGCCGAGTCGCAACGCACCGATTTTTGGTCAGCTATTTTTTGATCCGCAACGAGAACGGCCGCATATTCCGATTGAAGAAACATTAGCGGCACTAAAAGAAGTCATCGATGAGGGAAAAGTTCGATACATCGGCGTATCGAATGAGAGCGCATGGGGCGTCGCAAAATTTTGCAGCGTGTCGCAACACGATGCGCTGCCGCGCATTGTCTCGATTCAAAATGCGTACCACCTGGCGAATCGCCAATTCGAGGGCGGCACGGATGAAGCGTGTTTCCGTGAAAATGTTGGCTTGCTTGCCTATAGCCCGCTGGCGTTTGGGCAGCTGACAGGAAAGTACATCAATGACCCCGCCGCACATGGACGTCTGACGATATTTCCGCCCAATTGGAGCCCGCGCTATACCCGTCCACGCGTGATTGAAGCAACGCGCCGTTACATGAAAATCGCTGCGGACAACGGTATGAGTGTGACCCAGCTCGCGCTGGCGTGGTGCTATAGCCGCTCTTTCGTTGCCTCCACCATTATCGGCGCCACCACAATCGCTCAGTTAAAAGAGAATATTGACGCGTATACAGTGAAGCTATCTGATGATGTGGTGCGCGCGGTGAATGAAGTTCATCTGGAGTTTTCCAACCCCGGGATGTGAGGCCGCATCGTCGCAGGTGTATGCACTACCGTACCTTACTGGACCCCGGCCTACGCCGGGGTGACCAAGGGATAAAGCACCACGCACCATGTCACTAGCGCGAGCGCAAATGAAAGCATGACTGCTGCGCTACCGAGATCTTTAGCGGTTTTGGAGAGTGAGTGCCGATCAAGCGAAACCCGGTCGACCACCGCTTCGATTGCAGAGTTCAACAACTCGACAATCAGTACTAACACGAGCGACGCGATCAAAGCCAGCTTTTCAAGGCGGCTCACCGGCAACAGCAAGGCCAACATCACGCCAGGAATCGCGATCATCAACTCCTGACGAAAAGCATGCTCATAGCGCCAGGCTGCTCGAAATCCGTCGATCGAATAAAAAAAAGCGGAGAACACACGCTTGATGCCGCTTTTGCTTTTGAATTCGCTGATCGGCTGCTCGTGCTCGGACATAATTTAGCTACGCTGCCGCTCGCGGTAAATTTCACGAAAAGTTTTACCCGAAGGTGCCGGCATATCGCGCTGATCCGTCCACCCTGCCGCGCCCGGTAGTGCATGAATCAAGCGCTGCTGTCCGCCCATAAGTTTCATCACGCGTGCTGCCCACTTGGTCGCAAAACGGTACAGTGTCGGGCGCTGCGCGAAAAATGCCCAGACGCCGAACGCGACATACTCGAACGTCGGGCGCAGACCCGTTTTGAATTGTTTTTCACGCAGCTTGCGCAGCAAATCAGGCAGAGGAATTTTCACCGGGCAAACCACATGGCATTCACCACACAGCGTGGAGGCCTGTGGCAGATCGACCGCATTCTCGATACCCACATACGACGGAGTTAGCACGCTACCCATCGGACCGGGATACACCCAACCATAACTATGCCCACCAATTTTTTGATACACCGGGCAGTGGTTCATACAAGCACCGCACCGAATACACCGCAACATGTCTTCAAATTCAGAGCCGATCAGTCGGCTCCGCCCCGCATCTACCAACACGAAATACATATGCTCAGGGCCGTCATGATCTTGCGCACCACGCGGCCCGGTAAGCAGGGAAAAATAATTTGAAATCGATTGGCCGGTGGCCGAGCGCGGTAGCAACCGCATAATTGTCGCCAAATCATTCAGCGTCGGTAGCACCTTCTCGATACCCGTCACTACCACATGCACCTTCTCTGGCTTGATAGTGCACATTCCCTCATTACCTTCATTGGTTACCACCGCCACCGACCCGGATTCGGCGATCACGAAGTTACCACCTGTAATACCCATATCCGCCGACAAAAAATGCGGACGGAGTACCTCGCGTGCCTCACGCGTCATCTGCGGGATATCCGTCAGACGCGGCTTCTGATGCACCTTCGCGAACAAATCAGCAATTTCATCTTTGTCTTTATGAACTACCGGCGCGATGATGTGCGACGGTGCCTCGTTATCATTAATCTGCAAAATATACTCACCGAGATCAGTCTCGATGGGTACGACACCCACCGCTTCCAGCGCTCGATTGAGCTGCATTTCTTCCGACACCATCGACTTTGACTTGATGGCTTTCTTTACACCGTGCTTTTGCGCGATCTCTACCACCAATCGAGCGGCATCCTGCGCGGTCTCTGCGTACAGCACGGTAGCGCCACGTCGCGTCGCCTCGCGCTCGAACGTATCCAGCCAGACATCAAGATTGTGAATCGCTCGCATCCGGCGCTCAACGGCCTGATCGCGCGTTGCCTCGAAATCATCCAGTTCGGTAAGCGCAGCCGAGCGCGCTGTTACGAACTTGGTAGACAGCTTCTTCAGGTTTTGCTGCAAGCGGACATCGGCCAGCTTTTGACCTGCCCGCGCCTTGAAATGCATTGACTGAACTTGCATTAACTATCTCCTGCCAGTACTTGTGCCACGTGCAGCACACGCGTCTTGTGGTCACCCGTACGGCGCAACCGACCTTCAATGTTAAGCATGCAACCAAGGTCACCGAGAACCACGGCGTCGGCGCCACTGCTCTGTATGTACTCACACTTCTCGTCCACAATAGCGGTCGAGATATCGCCGTATTTGACTGCAAATGCACCACCGAAGCCGCAGCATTGTCTGGCATGCGGCATCTCTGTCAGCGCAATACCCTCGCGCTTTGCCAGCAGCGCACGCGGCTGGCTTTCTACACCCAGCTCGCGTAACCCGCTACACGAGTCGTGGTAAGTCACGCTGCCGCGAAACGCGGTGGGCATGGCAGCAGGCAATGCATCAAGCTTCACCACATTGACCAGGAAATCGGTCAGTTCGTAAACGCGCTGCTGAATACGCTGGTAGCGCGCAAGCGCTGCGGGCGCATCGTCGAAAATGTCAGCGTAGTGCGTGCGGATGGTACCGCCGCATGAGCCAGACGGAATCACGATGTAGTCGAACTGCTCGAACTCATCCAGAAATTTCTCGGCCAGCGCGCGCGCGGCGGCTTTGTTGCCCGCGCTGTAGGCAGGTTGCCCGCAGCAGGTCTGCGCCTCGGGTACTGCCACTTCGCATCCTGCGGCTTCAAGCAATTTGATTGCAGATAAACCGATCTCCGGACGCATCACATCGACCAAGCAGGTGACCATTAATCCGACGCGCATGTTTTCCTCAGCGAGCTTGCATTTTTTGACATGGCGAATTATCCGTTGCCGCGGTCAGTCTGAGAACAGCGTGGGGTGATGAAATAAATTCGCCGGGGTCCAAGGATTGATCGAACACCGGACTCACTTGAAATCTCGTTTCACATTGTGATATAAGGTAAGCCTGCTTGATGCCAACCCACCATGAAATCCGATTCCACCCCGAGTAATGACAAGACCTCGATCCAAGTGATCGAGCGCATGATGATGCTGCTTGACGTGCTGGCTGAGCACACCGATCCCGTCAGCCTGAAAGACCTCTCCGGTGCCACAGGTTTGCACCCCTCGACCGCGCACCGCATCCTGAACGATATGGTCGCCAAGCGCTTTGTCGACCGTACCGAGCCGGGCAGCTACCGGCTGGGCATGCGATTGCTGGAACTGGGCAATATTGTCAAAAGCCGGCTCAACGTTCGCGAGGCAGCGCTACCTTGGATGCAAGCGCTGCATCGCAAGACGCAGCAAACCGTCAACCTGTCGGTGCGACAGAGCGACGAGATTGTGTATATCGACCGCGCATTTTCGGAACGCTCCGGTATGCAGGTCGTCCGAGCGATCGGTGGCCGCGCGCCGCTTCACCTGACCTCCACCGGAAAATTGTTTTTATCAGTGGATGATGCCAAGGCAGTGCGCGCCTACGCCACACGCACTGGTCTTGCCGGACACAACAAGAACTCGATAACCGATCTGGCGAAGCTGGAACGTGAGCTGTCGTTGGTGCGCGCGCGTGGCTATGCGCGTGACAATGAAGAACTGGAGCTTGGCGTGCGCTGCATGGCAGCAGGTATTCGCGATGATGCGGGTCGTCTGGTGGCGGGGCTGTCTATCTCAGCGCCGGTCGATCGGCTACGCGACGAGTGGCTGGACGATTTGATTGCAACCGCGAGCAGTATCTCCGAGGTACTGGGCTACCGTGCGGCCGAGAGTGCCTGACCTGCCATCAGCTGCGGCTTGCGCGACGCTCCGACACCATAGAGGCACCGCGTGACTCAAGCCACTTACGGATGCGACTAGCGTCTGCCAGGCGCGCCTGTTTGCTTTTGGAGTCAAGGAAGATCATCACGAACGGCCGCCCCGATACATGCACCTGCATCACCAGACAGCGGCCTGCCTCGGAGATGTAACCTGTTTTCTGCAAACCGATTTCCCAGTCGGTACTCTCGATCAGTCCGTTGGAGTTTCGATATTCCAGGGTGCGACCGCCTGGGTCAACCGCGTAGCGGCTGTCGGTGGAGTATTGCCGGATCAGCGGGTGCTGGTAAGCGGCCATCACGAGTTTAGCGAGGTCGCGCGCGCTTGATACATTAGAGCTATTCAAGCCGGTAGAGTCGCTGAACTGAGAGCTATCCATGCCCAGCTCGCGTGCCCGCGTATTCATCGCTGCCACAAAAGCACGAATGCCGCCCGGGTAATTACGCCCCAAGGCCGCAGCGGCGCGGTTTTCCGAGCTCATCAAGGCAATGTGCAACATGTTGGCGCGAGAGAGCTGTGCACCAACCCTCAAGCGCGAATGGGTGAACTTCTCGCGATCGACGTCATCCTCGGTAACGGTGAGTAACTCGTCAAGATCCTGGCCAGCCTCAACAACAACCAGGCTCGTCATGAGCTTGGTGATCGAGGCGATAGGCAACGGTATGGCGGCGTTCTTTTCGAACAGAATTTCGTTGGTAGTTTGATCCATCACCAGCGCCACATTCGAGCTGAGCGCAAGCGGATCGGGGGTCAGGTTTAGCCCCGCAAGATCGCCGGTGGTGAGCACTGGTGGCACACCAGCCAGCGCCGATGCGAAAGCGACCTTCTGATAACCACCGCGTCGCTTGCTGCCACTTTTCGGAGCAATCCCGCTGTCGAGCGCCATTTGGCGCTTGCGATGCTCCCGCGCCTCGCGCGTCTCGCGCGCATCCCGCTTTTGCTTGGTGCCACGCACCTGCACCGATTTCTTTTTCGCTTCAGGGGTAGCAGTACGGTTCGGGGCAGAGGCCGCACCAGCCGGCAAGGCCACCGCGGTCGCCAACGTCAACAGCACTACTTTCAGCGAAAAACCACGCATTTCTGACCCCATGTTGGTGCGAAAAGAGGCTTGCAGTTTAGCAAATTCATAAAAATAGGCAAGCAAATGAGAAGGTTATAAGCGCTAATTAAACGGCTTTATTACGGTGTGTTACTCCCGATACGCATTTTTCGGGCAGCCATTAACTTATGAATTTGGCAAATTCTGTAGCGGTCGCCCGCTCGGTAATGAGGGTGTTTTCGGCCTTATTGAGGTCAGCGTAGCCGAGCGCCATTCCGCATACGACCTGCTGATCATCGGGTATCGACAAAGTCTCACTGATCAGCCGATGAAACTGCGTGAATGCCGCCTGCGGACAGGTATCAAGCCCACGCGCGCGCGCGGCGATCATGAGTGTTTGCAAAAACATGCCGTAGTCGAGCCACGAGCCCTGATCCATCACGCGATCGATGGTAAAAATCAGCCCGACAGGTGCATCAAAAAAAGCGAAGTTACGCGCGTGCTGCGCTTGCATGCCGGATTTGTTGTCGCGTGTCAGACCGAGCAGCGCGTATAAATCCCAACCGACCTTGCGTCGTCGTTCGATATACGGCGCCACCCATTGTCGTGGGTAGTACGGATACTCTTCCGTGTGCGATGCATTCTGCGCCGGGTCGAGGTAGGCGCTCACGATTTTCTGTGAGAGAAGCTCTCGCGCTGCACCGGTCACCACATACACCCGCCACGGCTGCGTGTTCGAGCCCGATGGCGCGCGCGCCGCAACATTCAGCAAGGCTTCGATATCTTCTTGTGCGACCGGCGTCGGAAGAAATGCGCGTATTGAGCGGCGTGATTGAATTACTTCGTCGACAGTATGTTGCGTGGGTGTTTGAATCATCGTAGTCAACTCATCTTTCTGGTTCAATCATTAAAAACAGTGGCAGATAGTCATACCGCTACCCGCTCTGGCTGCTCGATCACGTACTCCCGCGCGATGTGCAGCGTCTGCAAATGAATCGCAACGGTTTCTTCGATCCTGTGGCCATAACCACCCGCCATCGCAATCGCCACCGGTAACTGACGCGCCCTCGCCGCAGTCAGAACTGCACGATCACGCTGAGCCAGACCATCCACACTCAGGCTCAAACGGCCAAGGCGATCGCCCTCGTACGGATCTGCCCCCGCCAAATAGATAATGAGTTGAGGATCAAAGCGATCAAACAAGATGCTCAGCGCGTGATCGAGTTGCTGCAAATAAGACTGATCGTCGGTGTCATCCGGTAGCGCAATATCCAGATCACTGCACGCCTTGTCAAATGGGTAGTTATTTTGTGCGTGCAGCGACAAGGTGAATATCGAGTCATCGTTGGCCAGAATAGACGCTGTGCCATCGCCCTGATGCACATCCAGATCAATAATCCCAACCCGCGTTACGCGGCGCTCTGCCTGCATCAATCGTGCCGCAATCGCTGCATCATTAAAAACACAAAATCCCTGCCCGCGATCAGCATGCGCATGATGGGTACCACCAGCCAGGTTCACCGATACACCGCCTTCAATCGCAGCGCGGCAGGCGGCGATAGTGGCACCTGACGAGCGACGCGAGCGCTCGACCATTGCCTCCGACCATGGAAATCCTATCGCGCGCTGCTCATCAGCCGATAAGGCACCGCTAATCACACGATGAATGTAATGCGGATGATGCGCCAACGCGAGTACGCCATCACTGATCGTGGGCGCCTCATGACAGCGCAAATCAGGAATTTGTGCCACCGCCTGGTCGCGCAGCATACGGTACTTTGCCATCGGGAAGCGGTGGCCCGGTGGCAATGGCAGCACGAAACAATCGCTATAGAACGCGTCCATGCTATACAAGCTGACTAGTCAACGGTGTATTGCTGGTTCAACGCATCCAGGCCCTGCAGCATACGCGTGTAGGCGAGCTCCACTTGCGCCGGCTCACCCTTGACCCCAAGCTCTATATGTCGGCGCCGGCCATTTTCGGAAACACTCGGCAAACTGAATACCTTCACACCTGCAAATTCTGTTTCAATCGATTCCATCAGGGGAGTCAGCGCCGATTCAATTCCATCGATAACGATCACTGCTTTTTCAAGATGCTTTACGGCGTGGAATAGATGCGAGTGGTGAGTATCAAGCGCCCACTTCATCATCGGCTCGGCCATCACCGGAAAGCCAGGTACAAAGTAATGCCTGCCGCCCTGCGAGCCATGTAAAGCAAACCCGGGAATCTTGTTAAATGCGTTCGGAACAATATCCGCACCCTTTGGAAATTCACCCATTTTCAGGCGGTGCTGATTTTCTGCAGAGCCCAAATCCGATTTGATCGGATCTTTTTCTGCCATCTCGAGTATGCGCTGCTGAATCAATGCTTTTGCTTCTGGGTGTAAAACCAGAGGCACGCCAAGGGCATCGGCAGCACACAAGCGGGTATGGTCGTCAGGCGTCGCACCAATACCGCCACAGCAAAATACGATGTCGTCCGTCGCCAAGGTACGGCGCAGCGTAGCGGTGATACGCTGGGGATCATCACCGATGTACTCAGCCCAGCTCAATGTCAAACCGCGCTCACCAAGAAGCTCGATAATTTTTGCCAGATGTTTATCGCTGCGCCGACCGGAGAGAATTTCGTCGCCAATAATGATGATGCCAAATGCCATGATTCCGTGTTGGTTAACTACTGCCAGTGATGAGCATCGACACTACAAGAACGTCGAACGCAAAAGAAAATCGAACGCAAAATCGCCAACCCAAAAACACTTTTTGAAATTTCAAGCGTCAATCAGAATGACATGCACGCGGTAGGGCCCATGAGCACCCAACACAATCGTCTGCTCGATATCGCCGGTGCGCGATGGTCCAGAGATGAAATTGGTCGCGCGTGGTAACTCGCCACGCTCGGCCTTGGCAAGCGCAAATGCATCCTCCATGGCACCAACAATTCGCGTAACCGGTAGCAGCGCAATATGCGTCTCCGGCAATAGCGCTGCTGATGAGTAGGTGTCGGGGCCGGACAGCAGCAGCAAGGTGCCCGTCTCGGCGATCGCACAAAAGCAGCCCGTAATGCCGACCATATCTTCATTGACCGGCTTGCGATATTCAACCGCTATACCGTTCTCTTGCCACGGCAAATCCTGCAGCGTGCGCCATGCAATTGCTTGCCGGCTGATGCCTTGCCCATCAAGGTAACGCGCAACCGCTGCGGGCACTTCGCTCATCTGTCTAACGCGAGCTATGGTCTGCGAGGTGCGCTCGGCCTGCTGGCAAAATCGGCCGATCAAGTCGGATCCGATGTCCGGCTTGGGGCCGGGGTTGGGCTCTGCGAGATACTGCTGCACCTGCTGACGCTCGGCGTCAGACACCTGCTCAGGCCGACCCTGAGCCTGACGGATGCGTTTAAAAATCGCAGCGCGCGCTGCTGATGTGTCCATGTTTTCCCCTCTGAAAGGTAGGCGATTCTATCGCGTCAAGCCAACCCTGGACGAACGCCAGCCGCCGACCGGCATGATTAGAATTCAGCACAGCTTGGCAAAATATTCACGCCCTTGTTGCCAAAAATAGCGCGGCGGCTTGTTTGGTCAAACCTATGCTTCAATGGTGGGGGTATTTGCATATTCAGAAAATGTCTGAGGGCGCTTGGTAGGTGCGGGCTATTTGCCTTAAAATACAAGGCTTTGCGAATTGCGCACGACAACCCGATAGGACGCGCCTCATGACCCACGTTGTAACCGAATCCTGCATCCGCTGTCGCTACACCGATTGTGTTGATGTCTGCCCCGTCGATTGCTTCCGCGAGGGCCCGAATTTTTTGACAATTGAGCCGGATGAGTGCATCGACTGCGCGGTATGTGTGGCCGAGTGTCCGGTTAACGCGATTTACGCCGAAGAAGACGTACCTGCCGACCAGCAGCAGTTCATCAAATTGAATGTTGAACTGGCGCGTAAATGGCCATCAATCACCAAATCCAAGAGCGCGCTGGCTGACGCCGACGATTGGAAAGACGTGAAAGAAAAACTCCAATACCTCGAGCGCTAATTCGTTCAACCATCAACGCGTCGGCGTCCGATACGCCGGCGCACAGCACACGGGCCAGATGTGGCCCCCGCGTGACTCCTTATCCCGATGAATACTTCTGCTATTACCCCTATTGAAACCGACGCCGTGATCGTCGGCGCCGGCCCGGTTGGTTTGTTCCAGGTATTTGAACTCGGGCTCCTGGAAATCAAAGCGCATGTGATCGATTCTCTGACTGCTGTAGGCGGCCAGTGTGTTGAACTCTACCCAGACAAGCCGATCTACGATATTCCCGCAGTGCCGATGTGTACCGGTCAGGAACTCACCGATAGTCTGCTAAAGCAGATCGCGCCCTTTGGTGCCACCTTCCACCTTGGGCAGGAAGTGACGCTGGTGAAAAAACGCGATGATGGCCGCTTCGATCTCGAAACATCGATGGGCACACGGTTCATCACAAAAACGATTTTCATTGCCGCCGGTGTGGGCTCATTCCAGCCGCGTACCATCAAGGTTGATGGTATCGAGAAGTTCGATAACCAACAATTGTTCTATCGGGTTAAGGACCCGGCTCGCTTCGAAGGCCGCAATATCGTTATCTGCGGTGGCGGCGACTCCGCGCTCGACTGGGCGCTCAATCTGCACGGCAAAGCGGAATCGGTCATCTTGATCCACCGTCGCGAGGAGTTCCGTGCAGCGCCTGCCTCGGTCGCCAAAATGCGAGAGCTGTGCGAGCAGCTGGAAATGCAACTACTGATCGGCCAAGTCACCGGTTTCGAAGAAGCCGACGACACCCTTACCGAGATCAAAGTGACTGGCGCTGATGGTGTTACTCGGCGCCTGCCGCTGGATGATTTGCTGGTGTTCTTCGGCCTATCGCCCAAACTTGGCCCTATCGCAGAATGGGGGCTGGATATCGAGCGTAAGCAACTCACGGTCGATACAGAAAAGTTTGAGACCAATATTCCCGGTATCTTCGCGGTGGGCGATATCAATACCTATCCGGGTAAAAAGAAACTTATTTTGTCGGGCTTCCATGAAGCTGCGTTAGCCGCTTTCGGCGCCGCGCCGTATATTTTCCCGGACAAGAAAATCCACATGCAGTACACCACTACCTCACCGAAGCTTCACAAGGTGCTGGGCGTGGAGTCGCCGGTGTTTGACTGAAGCTGCGGCGCTCTAACGCGCCGCAGTCAACTTCAGAGACAGCACCGAAGGCCTGCCATCATATTCAGTGCTTATGTTCACCTGGCATAATCTCGAGCACCGGCGCTGGGTATTCGGTTCGCTTACCTGAGCCATCAGGTAACTGATTCCAATCCATACGTCCTTTTTCGCATAACTGAGTAACGGGAATGGCTACAGGACCTGGCTTATTCCAGACCTTTGTCATCACAACGAACTCGTCATAGTGCGCATCCAGCAGCTTGCCTCGCCAGCGTATCGACCTAACGTCACGACGAATTTCTTTGCCGTGTGACACATAAGGCTGCGCAAGATCCTGCACCTCGGTCTCGACGGTCCACCCAGCCTTAGGCATCGGCTTGGCACCCATAATCGACTCTGGCAACTGGATAATCACTTCGATCGTCGCTGACCCTTCACATCCATGCGTTATGCCAAACGCTAAACGCTGATAACTGCCTTGCGTCGTAAATTTTGGTGATACGGTGGCATGCGCCAGCACTTGCTGTGGCAATAGCGCGCCGGCCACCAAGCAGGCAGCGCCGATCAATCGACATCTTTTCATTACCATCTCCCCTCAAGTCCAACATAGGCTGAGCGACCAACACCCGGGTAATAAGCTGCGCCCGGGCCGCTGCTCGCGTATCCAGCACCAATATTGGTCGTAGCGGCGTATTTTTTATCCGCCAGATTCCGCGCATCGAAAAACCATGACCATGCCTGATCAAGCTGACCACCTGCCTTGAACCCGAAGATGGCATACGGATCATTCGACACGCTATTGGTGTTATCCATCGGCGCCGACATGGGCACCCATTCAAATGTAGGTCCGATATATGACAACAGCACCGGTGTCGATCCGGAATCCAGACCTTCGCGGTAGAGCAATTCTCCGCGCATCATCAGCGGCGGAAAACCGGGCATACGGTTATTTCCATACAACGAGTGCTCGTCGAAACGGAAGTCACTGTAGAGCAAAGCACCACGTGCTTGCCACTGACGATCGAGTAATGCGCTCAGACCCATCTCGAGCCCTTGATGGATCGTCTTTGGCAGGTTCACCGTTGAGGATTGGCCAAAAGAGGCGCAGGGTGGAGCGCTATTACAAACAGTTTGAAACTCGTTACGCAGATTGGCTCGGTAGAACGTCACGTCGACATCGATTTGGCCACGCCCATCGAATAATTCAGCCCGCCCGCGAGCTCCTAGCTCATAACTTGTTCCCGTTTGTGCTTTTGATGCCAGCATGACTGATGCCACATCGAAAATCGGTGGCTCGAAATTCTGACTGATATTTGCAAAAATTTGATTAGCGGGTGATAGATTATGGACAACGCCTATCCGGGGAATCCAGCGCGTGTAATTAATGTCGTAATTCGCTGCAGGTATGACAGAGTCTGTCTTCTTTCTATTCGATTGATGATACTGAATCGATCCAATCAGAAGTGTATCGCTCGATAAACTCAATTTGTCTTCCAAAAGAAACCTATGATTCGAAGAATCTTGCTTGTACTGAGTCGAAATGCTACTTGGCACAAAGCCCGTATCAACGCGGCGTGTCCTCCCATCAGTTTGGCCAATGTCAGGTAAGTACGCCAGTGTCAGTACATTATCTGCGCCAAACAACTTGGATGTATCGGATAGCTTTATATGGCCACCATAGGTATACGTATTTTGCTCAATAAAGCCGAAGGTAATCGGATGCCATAAATCATGATGCATGACATAGGCGGCAAGCTCCAGTTGGTAATCACCGTATCGATACACTGTCTTGTTGGCTATGCGCTGTGAATCAACATCACGACGCTGAAAGCTCGCTGGCCAGGCCGAATTGTTGGCAAGCGTTGGATCAGCCTGCAATTGTGCTTTCGTCAGATAACCAGGTAACTGCGATCGACTGCGTATTGCACTTAGAAAGAAACGCGACTCGAGGTCAGCATTAATTTTCACGCCGAGGTTACCGACCAATTTTTGACTATCTTGTGCGGAATGATCTCTGAAACCATCTTGCCGAGTCGCGTTGGCAGAAAAGTTGTAATCCCAGACATTCTGCCCCTCTTGCGCAGGCTTAGCGACACCGCCCGTAATGGCCTGTAAACGCAAATAACCAAAACTTCCTGCTTCTGCGCGGCCGATATTGCCCGGGCTGTCATAGCCCGTTGGAGAGACAAAATTGATCGCACCGCCAAGCGTTCCTGATCCATAGGGCGTGGCATTGGGTCCGCGTAATACCTCAACATAGCGCGCAGCGGCTGGATCCACCGTCTGCATATCAAAAAACCCGTCGGCATAATTGACCGGGATGCCATCTTGCATCACGCGCAGGCCGAAACCATGATAAGTGCGGCTCAAGGCAGACCCACGAATTGAGATTCGTGCTTCTTCCGCACCAAATCGCTCTTGGACAAAAACGCCAGGCGCAAGACCGAGTGAATCCACCCACGTCGAGACACGGCCTTGCTTAACGGTCTGCATGTCGACAATGGAAGCACCGCCAGGAATCTCGCGCACCTCTTTGCCCGCTTCAATGATAGATTTTTGTGTGGTGGAGCTCTCTGTGGCGCCAATAACCGTAATACTCGGTAAAACTTCGGTTGACATCGCATGCGCAGAGAGCATGCCGGCAGCAGCAAGCCATGCTGCGCGAAAAACATAATGGTTTGTTTTCATTTTTATTCCTGCAAGCGGGATCTGCGGCATACACATGCTCTGACGCATCTATTGCTGATTGACGTATCTCAGCTCGCGCCAAGCGGTCGCGCTGAAAACGCGACAGCAAAGCAGCTCAAGCGTTTGAGCGAATGAGCATCAAGCGGCAACGACCCCTAAGACATATGAACCAGCGCACGAAGAAACGCTGGCGTTATTCAAAGGGCTGCTAGGAGAAAACTGGCGGCGCGCGTGAGCGCTGGATATGACCGGGATAAACGCCAAAGGCATCTACCCGAGAGGGGACGAGATAAATAGTGGCCGTGAGGGCCGATAGGTAGCGTTGAACATCAAATTCCGGTACCGCGCCGGTTGCTGCGCACAGCACGCAGTGATCAGCGGCACCGTGGTTCGGCTTGGGCGCGTCGTGATCAAGCTGCACCCATTTCACACCCGAGCTAGCGCAGACCTCAATCCAGCGGCTCGACGTCTCAACCGCTGCGCCACCCAAGGCCGGCAGCATCGTCTGAAGCAGCAACGACAGCAGCAGCAAACTGGCGAGGAGACGAGCGCGGATAGCGTGAAGAATCATAGCGGGCCGAATTATAACGACTTGCCCGCCCTGACCGACATTGCCCGAGGCCCGAGGCCGTGGCGAGCAAAGCGCAGCAACCCTGCAGCGGCTCAAGCATCAAGGTTTCATTCCGACGCTTTTTAGGAGCATTTTTCGCGCTGCATCGATCAAATTTTTAGTGCCCAAGTCCCTGATTGGAAAAGATTTCAGAGAAGGTTAGTATTCACTATGTTATTGAAAATTTAATTATTTTTGCGTACCGCCAGATCAGCTGTGTTACATTTGGGCAAGAGTGGTGTGTCAGGCAATACTAGCCCCGTCTAAAGCGCTGTAGTTTTGATAAAAGTGTCTCGGCATCAGGGGAATTTGCGGTCACATAAGCACGCGTTGTTATTGCTGCATTGCAGAAATCCTGCGTCGGCGACACAATGCGAGCGTTTTGATTGAGGGTCACCATGCTCTACCAACTGCACGAAATGCATAAGACCTTGCTCAGCCCCCTGGTTCAGTGGGCCGAGGCATCGTCCAAACTCTTCACCAACCCGGTGTCGCCATTCGCGCATACCCCGTTCGCACAAAGAATCGCGGCCGGCTACGAGCTGATGTTCAGGCTAGGCAAGGAATACGAAAAGCCTGCATTCGGCATCAACCACACTGAGGTCAATGGCGTGCGCACCGCCGTCATTGAAGATGTCGTGCTCGACAAGCCGTTCTGCAAGCTGCTGCACTTCCGCAAAGATCGTCACGCGCCGCAACTAAAAAATCTGCAGCAGCCAAAGGTCTTGGTGGTAGCGCCACTGTCCGGCCATCACGCCACCTTGCTGCGCGATACCGTGCGCACCTTGCTGACCGACTACGACGTCTACATCACCGACTGGACTGATGCACGCATGGTGCCGCTTGAGCAGGGCGCGTTTCACCTGCATGACTACATCTACTATGTTCAAGAGTTTATCCGTCACCTTGGCAGTGGTTTGCATGTTATTTCGGTGTGTCAGCCCACCGTGCCGGTACTCGCAGCAATTTCTTTGATGTCTAGCGCGAAAGAAGCCGTACTTCCCAAGACCATGATCATGATGGGCGGGCCGATCGATCCGCGCGCATCACCGACCGCAGTGAATGACCTTGCGACCAACAAATCATTCAACTGGTTCGAGAACAACGTAATCTACAGCGTGCCGCCGAATTACCCTGGCTATGGCCGACGCGTTTATCCCGGCTTCTTGCAACACGCCGGCTTTGTCGCCATGAACCCGCGCCGGCACGCGCAAAGCCACTGGGAGTTTTATCTTCATCTGCGCGAAGGCGACAACGAGTCTGCCGAAGAGCATCGCAAGTTCTATGACGAGTACAACGCGGTGCTGGATATGCCGGCTGAGTACTACCTCGAGACCATCAAGACCGTTTTCCAGGATCACGCGCTACCGCTGGGTACCTGGGAAGTCGAGGGCAAGCTGGTGAGGCCACAAGACATCAAACAAGTGGCGCTGCTGACAATTGAAGGTGAGCTCGACGATATCTCCGGTCAGGGCCAGACGCGCGCCGCTCACGAGCTATGCACCGGCATACCCAAGCAGAAGAAGCAGCATTACACCGCGCCAAAATGCGGACACTACGGCATTTTCTCGGGCAGGCGCTGGCGCGAAATGATTGCACCGCGTATCGGCGAGTTTATCCACGCGCATAGCGACTGAGCCGGCGCTAAATACGCCCTGACGCGGTCAGCATGCGTTGACCGCAGCTGTCACTTCCCGCTCTTGCACCTTGCAAATCGCGGATAATGTGGCGCTATGGCCGATTCCGGAAAAACGCTCGCCGATCGCATCGAAGATGTGCTGCCGCAAACCCAATGCACCAAATGCGGTTACCCGGCATGTCGCCCGTATGCAGAGGCAATTGCAAATGGTACCGCTGCTCATAATCAATGCCCGCCCGGCGGAGCCGAAGGCGTAGCACGTATCGCGGCGCTGTTGGGTAAGCCGGTTATTCCGCTCAATCCGGTCAATGGTGTAGAACGCGAGCGGCCGGTTGCGGTGATTGATGAGGGTGCCTGCATCGGCTGCACCTTGTGTATTCAGGCATGTCCGGTCGATGCGATTGTCGGCGCAGCCAAGCAAATGCATACCGTGATTGCATCACTATGCACCGGCTGTGATTTATGTGTACCCCCCTGCCCTGTCGACTGCATCGATATGCACGTCGCGACACCCAATAAAACGGGTTGGTCGGCGTGGTCTCAAGCTGACGCAGATGCTGCGCGCGCGCGGCATGATGCACGCGCACTTAGACTGCAGCGAGAAAAACAAGAAAATGATGCACGCTTGGCGGCTAAAGCCATTGCAAAACTTGCCGAGGTAGATGCATCAACTGCACAAACTGATGCCGAGCGCGCAGAGAAAGAACGTAAGCGCGCGATTATTCAAGCTGCTATTGAACGCGCGCGTCAGCAGAAAGAAGCAGCTGCACCGCCCGGGAAGAAATCATGAACGCAGACAAACGCCGACAGATTTTCGAGCGACTGCGAGCGGCTAACCCGCACCCTACGACCGAGCTTGAGTACACCACCCCCTTCGAATTACTCATCGCTGTCATTCTGTCTGCACAAGCAACCGATGTGTCAGTCAACAAAGCTACCCGCAAGCTGTACCCGATAGCGAATACGCCCGCATCTATTTTTGCGCTGGGTATCGATGGCCTGATTCCCTATATTCAAACCATTGGTTTGTATAAAACCAAGGCAAAAAATGTGATCGAAACCTGCCGCCTGCTGGTTGAGCAACACGGTGGTCAGGTACCGCGCGAGCGTGAGGCATTACAGGCACTGCCAGGGGTGGGGCGCAAGACTGCCAATGTTGTTTTAAATACCGCATTCGGCGTGCCGGCGATGGCAGTCGACACGCATATCTTTCGCGTCTCGAACCGGACGGGTATTGCACCCGGCAAGAATGTGGATATCGTCGAACAAAAGCTGATGAAATTCATTCCACCCGAGTTTTTGATGGATGCGCATCACTGGCTGATACTGCATGGACGATATACCTGCCTCGCACGCACACCGCAGTGCTGGAACTGCGTGATTCTGGATTTATGTGAGTTTCGTAAAAAACACCTGCATAATGAGTCGTGATGTTTAATCCAAGCCGAGAAGAAGTCCGGCGATTTTTCTGTGACACCTGGCAGAAAACTCAGGCTAATTCGCCACTGACTGCGCTTGAAGTAATCGCGCGTGACTGGCTGCTGCAACATCCCGAATATGAGAGCCTGCTCGCCGATGCCGAAGCGGCACTAAGCCAGGATTTCGATATCGGGCAAGGGCAATCCAATCCGTTCCTGCATCTATCCATGCATCTCTCTATCGCTGAACAAATTTCGATTGATCAGCCCATCGGAATCCGCGACGCGTTTCAGCTGCTCGCAGCACGGCTAGGCGAGCATGATGCGCATCATCAAATAATGGAATGCCTTGGTGAGATGCTCTGGAATGCGCAGCGTAACGGTACCGCTCCGGATGCCTCGGGCTATATTGATTGCATATTACGCCGCACGCGCTAAAGCGACGCCAGCGCAGCCGTATAGACCGCCATGCTCGTTTATACTCAGTGGCTTCGCCAGGCGGGTATTACCCTTTAGGTATTTTTCGAGATAGACGCACATGACCACCCCTAAGCGCTTCGACGGCTCCGAGCAATATGTAGCCACCCAAGACCTGAAACTGGCAGTGAATGCCGCACTTACCCTGCAACGTCCGCTGCTCATTAAAGGTGAACCTGGTACCGGCAAGACCATGCTGGCTGAAGAGGTTGCTGCTGCTCTCGACATGCCGCTGCTGCAGTGGCATATCAAATCTACCACCAAGGCGCAGCAGGGTTTGTATGAATATGACGCTGTATCGCGCTTGCGCGATTCACAACTGGGTGACGAGCGCGTAAAGGATATTCATAACTATATTATTAAAGGCGTGCTGTGGCAGGCTTTCAACGCTGACCAGCCCGTCGTGCTGCTGATTGACGAAATAGATAAGGCGGATATCGAGTTTCCGAATGATTTACTGCGCGAACTTGATCGTATGGAGTTTTACGTCTACGAGACGCGCGAGATGGTGCGGGCCAAGCACAGACCACTGGTGATCATCACGTCGAACAATGAAAAAGAATTGCCTGACGCCTTCTTGCGGCGATGCTTTTTTCATTACATCAAATTCCCCGACAAAACGACCATGCAGCAAATTGTCGATGTTCATTTCCCTCGCATCAAAAAAGATCTGCTGGCTGCTGCCCTGCATGCATTTTTCGAGATGCGGGAAATCCCCGGTCTGAAGAAAAAACCCTCGACTTCCGAGCTACTCGACTGGCTTAAGCTGTTGCTAGCCGAAGATATTCCAGCGGATGCCTTGCACGCGAAGGATCAAAAAAATGTAGTGCCCCCGCTGCATGGTGCGCTACTCAAAAATGAACAAGATATCCATCTATTCGAGCGACTGGTATTCATGTCGCGCAATAACCGCTAATTGAAGCAGTACGCATTACGCAAGCATCATGCTGATTGACTTCTTTTTCACTTTGAAGGATGCACGGGTTCCTGTATCAATCAAGGAATTTCTGCTGCTGCTCGAAGCGCTGGATAAGCAAGTCATCTCTCCGTCGATTGATGATTTTTACTACCTGGCCCGCACCACTCTAGTGAAAGACGAAGCCAACTTCGATAAATTCGATAAAGCTTTCGGCTACTACTTCCATGGTGCACAGACAATTTTCGACAAGGCACCTGACGTACCACTTGATTGGCTCATTAAGCGGCTACAACGTGAATTGACGCCCGAGCAAAAAGCGCAGATTGAAAAATTCGGCTATGACAAGCTGCTGGACAGGCTGAAAGAGTTATTGGATGAGCAGAAAGGCCGGCACGAAGGTGGCAATAAATGGATAGGTACTGGCGGCACCTCCCCTTTCGGAAACGGTGGCGTCAATCCCGAGGGTATTCGCATCGGTGGTGAGGGTGGTAACCGTAGCGCAGTCAAGGTATGGGATGCCCGTGCGTTTCGTGACTATGACAGCGAGCGCGAGCTAGGTACGCGCAATATTAAAGTAGCACTGCGTCGGTTGCGGCAATTTGCTCGAGAGGGCTTGGAGGAAGAACTGGCGCTGGATGACACCATACGCGCTACGGCTAATAATGCCGGCTGGCTTGATCTAAAAATGCAGCCCGAGCGAAAAAATAAGGTCAAGGTGCTGATGCTGATGGATGTCGGCGGCACCATGGATGACCACATCGCACAGGTAGAAGAGCTATTCTCCGCTGCGAAATCCGAATTCAAGAATATGGAATTTTTCTACTTCCATAATTGTGTCTACGATCAGCTCTGGAAGAATAACCGCCGCCGCCATGCCGAGCGGTTTCCGAGTTGGGACGTCATACGTAAATACCCTGCTGATACCAAGCTGATATTTGTGGGTGATGCCACTATGAGCCCCTATGAAATCGTACAGCCGGGCGGCTCGGTCGAATATAACAATGAAGAAGCTGGCGCAGTCTGGCTACAGCGCTTTACCCACCAGTTTTCCAAAACTGTTTGGCTTAACCCAGAGCCGGAGGGACTGTGGCAGTATCGGCAATCGATTGCGATTATTCGCCAGCTGATGTCGGATCGCATGTACCCGATCACCATGGAAGGCTTGGACCGGGCGATGCAACTACTATCCAAATAATAGGCCCATACCGGGCTACATCAACGTACCGTACGGCTCATCGCTCAGAGCAACCTACCCTGCTGTGCGGGTGCAATTGAATGACAAGCCTTTATCACCCCGGATAAGCGCTAAATATAGTACATCCATCATTCAAATTACTTTGCTTCACGCCGATCCGAGCGGAACGGTAGCCGTTGGTAGCTCACCAAGTTCTCTGAAAGCGAAAAAGTTTTTCTATCAAACTTTCGGAGATAGTCATGTCAAAAAGCAGGCATTCAGTCAACGCTTGGCTAAAAAATCTGGACGCCAAATTTAATTTGGATGATTCCGGCAGGTGCTTCCTGCAACGAGATAATAAAACCGGCGTTGTGGTGTACGCACCAGAAGAAGGCGATGAAGTCTTTCTGTACAGCGATTTGATGCGCGTTCCAGATAATATCCCGCCCACATTTTACGAAAAAATATTAACACTGAATTCGCAAACCTCACGTACGAATGGTGCATTTATTACGTTCGAGGCGAGTTCAAATCAGCTAATCGCGATGTTCGCGCAGCCCATACAAGCCTTAGATGCGCAGATATTTCAGAATATCCTGCAAAACCTACCACGAACAATAGAATCACTACGAACGCAGATAAAAGATATATGGCTCGATTGTCAACACAACCTAACGACCAAGCCAGTTATGCCATCGGTGAGTCATGCCTGAAAAATTTCTCGTAAGAACTCGACCATTTGAATTCATCAGGAACGGATCATGAATGCTTTACCTAATATTTCTAACAGCCTTTCAACTCAAACAGCACCAGTAACCGGCACCAATCCGATGCAGGCCAACATGCTTAGCGCTAACCAGACGAGTGCACATCCTTTGTTCATGGGGTCCGCCAATCTTCCTACGCGCGAACTTGTCGCTCGAACGCTAACGCTGCCACCATTAGCTTTTACCAGTACGTTCGAGACAAGTCAGACTAGTCAACAAAAGCCAGACATTACGCTAGCCATGGGTGAATTCAAGATCGGCGGCATAGACCATACTGAGCATGAATTGACGTCAGTAGGAAAGCAAGCCGTCTTTCCGAGTAATCACGCCCCTGAAAGCTGGCTATCCAATGATATGAACCCGCTCTACATGGGCCCGTCACCGTCGCTACGCAATAGCCATTTTATCGGCGGTGGTGCCGATGAAACTATGCTGAGCTTTTTACCCGACGATTTATCCCCGGCTGCACTACAAAATTTAAGCCGAGAGAGCCTCAAAAAATTTGAGCAGATTCGTGATAGCTACACCACCGAAATACAGACCATAAAAATCAAGGAAAAAGATGGCAGTAGTCAGGGGCGGACCATCGACGTCACTGTCCGTAAATTCAACCGACCAGATCCAAAAACTTATCTAACAGCGTCCGCCATTGAAAACCATTTATCCTTATTCAAGGAAAAACCTTGCCTATTCCTGACACGAGACGCCTTCGATAGATTCTGCAAGACCAGTGTTGGCCGACCCGATGGCCAATTCTTAATCCCAAAAGATATTGGTGATCGGCTTGAACAACAACTCCGGTATGACGCAACTTTTGCAGCCGCCGAGGCGGAGCTTGGCATACCCACCGGCGCTTGGCGGGGTCAAGAAATTATTCGGGTAACGATCAACACGATTCCAAATCTACGAATGGCGTCGGGAAATGAATCAGGCGCGAACAAATACTGGATGCCAGGCGGCTACTTGCCTAATGGACTACCGGAAGCCGTATGCGACCAAATCCCACTTGCTAACATTAGCAAGACCGCATTCACACCCAATTGATGACACTGACCCCCTCTCGTCATGCCAAACTAGCCGAAACCTAAGGAGCGCTTGATGGAAAAAATCACTCTTGATGAAAATGTATGGAGCCATACACTCTACAAACAGGGCTCGAGCTATGTACTATCGGTACCCTGTGGTGGTACCGCTGTCTATGAGCTCCATGTGCCACTCGATGAGGCAACAGCCGAGGCTGGTATGAAAGATCCTGGGCTGCTCGAACTATTGGCCACCTCCGTCAGACAGGATCCAGCGGCTCACCGGACATACCTCAATCAACCTCACTAGCCAAGAGCGGGTGATTCCGCACACTCCGTAGCCTTATCAAGCGTTTTCATGTGGATGTCTCCACGGGCAGGCGGGTACTGACGAGCATTTTCTGCTCCCAAGCACCTGCCGGCCGGCCGTTTTGCACGCTGCACTCGCCGATATTCATTAGAATGCAGCAGTTTTTGCTCGCCCGAGCAATATCTCTTAGCAAACAGGCATTCGACATTCAGCATGGCAACCCGAAAAAGCGACTACAGCGAATCATCCATTCGCGTCCTCAAAGGCCTTGAGCCGGTCAAACAACGGCCGGGCATGTACACCCGTACCGAGAATCCACTCCATATCATTCAGGAAGTTATCGATAACGCTTCGGATGAAGCACTCGGCGGCTACTGCAAACATATCGATGTGATACTCAATGCTGATGGTAGCGTTAGCGTCGAGGACGATGGGCGTGGTATTCCCGTCGGCTTGCACCCGGAAGAGAAAGTACCGACGGTTGAAATTGTTTTCACGCGCTTGCATGCCGGGGGCAAATTCGACAAAGGTTCCGGCGGCGCTTATGCCTTCTCGGGTGGCTTGCATGGGGTTGGTGTGTCAGTCACCAATGCGCTGTCTTCGAAGCTTGAGATCACTGTCTGGCGCAAAGACGATAAAGGGCAAGGTGTCCATAGTATTCACTTCGCCAACGGCGATCTCACGCAAAAGCTGAAATCACGCGCCGCTGGTAAAGATGACAAAAAATCGGGCACGCGCGTCACTGTCTGGCCCAATGCCAAGTACTTCGACTCACCGCAGATTCCGCTGGCAGAGTTACAGCGTCTTTTGCGATCCAAAGCAGTGCTTTTACCCGGCGTCAAAGTCTCACTCACGCACGCCAAAACCGGCGATACCCAGTCCTGGCTGTATGAACAAGGCCTGCGTGGTTACCTGAATGAGTCGCTGTCGCAAGGCGGTGGCGGCAATCTGTTGATTCCGTTTTTCGAGGGAGAGCAATTTGCCAGTGCAGATGCTGACGGCTTCGCAGAAGGCGAAGGCGCGAGTTGGGTAGTGGCCTGGACCGAAGAAGGTAATGTGGTGCGCGAGTCTTACGTCAACCTGATACCCACACCCGCTGGCGGTACGCATGAATCCGGCTTGCGTGAGGGCTTGTTTAGCGCCGTAAAGAGCTTTGTTGAACTGCACTCACTGCTGCCCAAGGGCGTGAAGTTACTGCCGGAAGATGTTTTTGCACGAACCTCGTTTGTGCTCTCGGCGAAGGTACTTGACCCGCAGTTTCAGGGGCAGATCAAAGAAAAACTCAACTCACGCGATGCGGTTCGACTAGTCGCTGGCTACTCACGAGGAGCGCTTGAGCTTTGGTTAAACCAGCATGTGGATTACGGACGCAAGCTCGCCGAGTTGGTGATCCGTCAGGCGCAGAGCCGTTTGAAATCAGCGCAGAAAGTCGAAAAGCGTAAGTCATCCGGCGTCGCGGTTTTGCCCGGCAAACTCACCGATTGCGAATCAACCGACATCACGCGTAATGAGATTTTTTTGGTCGAGGGTGATTCTGCAGGTGGCTCCGCCAAGATGGGGCGCGATAAAGAATTCCAAGCCATCCTTCCGTTGCGCGGCAAGGTACTGAATGCCTGGGAAACTGAGCGTGACCGTTTGTTTGCCAATAACGAGATTCATGATATCGCTGTTGCTATCGGCGTTGATCCGCACGGCAAAAACGATAGTCCGGACCTCTCAAATCTTCGCTACGGTCGTATCTGTATTTTGTCGGATGCCGATGTCGATGGCTCGCATATTCAGGTACTGCTATTGACCCTATTCTTCAAGCATTTTCCTAAGCTAATTGACCACGGCCATATTTATATTGCCCGGCCACCGCTGTATCGGGTTGATGCACCTGTGCGCGGCAAGAAGCCAGCACAAAAAATTTATGCGCTTGATGATGGCGAGCTTGAGGCGATTGAAGACAAGCTGCGTAAAGATGGTGTGAAAGACGGTGCGTGGAATATTGCCCGCTTCAAAGGCTTGGGTGAGATGAGCGCAGACCAGCTCTGGGAAACCACCATGAACCCGGATACGCGTCGCCTGCTTCTAGTTGCTTTGGGTGAGCTCGACATGAAAGCCTCTGAGCAGCGCTTTACGATGCTGATGGGTAAAGGCGAAGCGGCCGCTCGCCGAGCATGGCTGGAAGAGCATGGCAATGAAGTCGAGGCTGATATCTGAGGTAAAACGTACTGGATCCCGGCCTGCGCCGGGATGACGATTTAAGGACTAATAGCCTCAAATCCGTCATTCCGGCGGAAGCCGGAATCCAGTGAAATCCAGTAGTCATTAAGATCTGTTAAAAAATTCATGGCCGACCAAACCAATCTATTCGAATCCGCCACCGACGATAGTGGTGAATCGCTCACGCTTGCCACATTTGCCGAGCGCGCTTATCTCGATTACGCGATCTCGGTCGTCAAAGGCCGTGCACTTCCGGATGTCTGCGACGGTCAAAAGCCGGTACAGCGTCGTATTCTTTACGCCATGGATCAGCTGCGGCTCGATCCAGCTGCCAAGCCACGTAAATCTGCAGCGGTCGTCGGTGATGTTTTAGGTAAGCTGCATCCGCATGGCGACCAATCAGTGTATGACGCCATGGTGCGTATGGCGCAAAGTTTTGCGCTGCGCTACCCGCTGGTTGATGGGCATGGCAATTTTGGTTCGCGCGATGGTGATGGCGCAGCAGCCATGCGCTATACCGAAGCGCGGCTGACACCCATCTCCAAGCTACTGCTCGATGAAATCGATATGGGCACAGTAGATTTTGTGCCCAACTATGACGGCTCGAGCGAAGAGCCCAAGCTATTACCTGCGCGTCTACCCTTTGCACTCCTCAACGGCGCCTCAGGCATCGCAGTTGGTCTTGCGACGGAAATCCCTTCACATAATCTGAGCGAAGTGGCTGAGGCTGCAGTCGCACTCATTAAAAATCCCAAGCTGCCGCATGACGCGCTTATGGCGCTGATACCAGGGCCGGATTTTCCGGGTGGCGGTCAGATCATCACGCCAGCGGCGCAGATCAGCGAGATTTATCAAGCGGGGCGTGGCAGTGTCAAAGTACGTGCGCGCTGGAAGATTGAAGATCTCGCACGCGGCCAGTGGCAACTGGTTGTCACCGAGCTGCCACCGGGCACATCCGCGCAAAAAATTCTGGAAGAAATCGAAGAGCTAACTAACCCCAAGGTAAAACTTGGCAAGAAGAGCCTCACCCCGGAGCAACTCGCCACTAAGCAAACCATCCTCGGCGTATTGGATACGGTGCGCGATGAGTCGGGACGCGAGGCGCCGGTGCGCTTGGTGTTTGAGCCGAAATCAAAAAATCAGGATCAGGAAGAATTCAGCAATCTGCTGCTGGCGCATACCTCGCTCGAGAATAATGCGGCTATTAATCTGGTGATGATTGGTGCCGATGGTCGCCCGCGACAAAAAGGCCTGGGCGATATTCTGCGTGAATGGATAGGTTTCAGGTTCGATACCGTCACCCGCCGCACCCAGTACCGTCTCGGCAAGGTTGATGACCGTATTCACATCCTTGAAGGCCGCGAAGCTGTTCTGCTGAATATCGACAAGGTTATCAAGATTATTCGTGAATCCGATGAGCCCAAGCCGGCGCTGATGAAAGCCTTCAAGCTGTCGGATCGACAGGCTGAGGATATTCTTGAAATTCGCTTGCGTCAGCTGGCAAGGCTCGAAGCCATAAAAATTCAGCAAGAGTTAGCCGAGCTGCGCAAAGAACGTGTCATCTTGAAAGACCTGCTCGACCAGCCGGCTTCCATGAAAAAGCTGCTGGTCAAAGAAATTGAGGGCGATGCAAAACAGTATGGTGATGCACGGCGTACCTTGATTGAAGAAGCCGAGCGCGCAGTCGCCGAGCAAAAGCTGATCGATGAGCCGGTTACGGTCGTGATCTCGCAAAAAGGTTGGGTACGTTCACGCCAGGGTCATGGCCACGATGCGCAGCAATTCGGCTTCAAGTCGGGCGATGCCATGTATGCGGCTTTTGAGTGTCGCACAGTCGATACGCTGCTGGCGTTTGGTTCAAATGGCAGGGTGTACTCAGTAGCAGTCGCACAGTTGCCGGGGGCACGGGGTGATGGTGTGCCTGTAACTACTCTGGTTGAGCTTGAGCCTGGCACACGCCTACTGCATTATTTTGCGGGTGCTGCCAATACGCCGCTGTTGCTGTCTTCAACAGCTGCTTACGGATTTTCTGCCAAAGCGGGCGATATGGTATCGCGACAAAAAGGCGGTAAATCTTTCATGACCATGGATGAGGGTGATGAGCCGCTGATGCCGCGCGTGATTGCTGCCAATGCCAGCGCAGTTGCCTGCCTTTCTGAACGCGGACGATTATTGGTATTCGGGCTTACTGATATCAAACAACAATCCGCTGGTGGGCGTGGTGTGACGCTGATGGAATTGGATGACAAAGAACGACTTCTGGCAGCCGAACCGATTTCCCAAAAAGGTGTACGCGTGATCGGTACCGGTCAGCGTAGTGGCAAGGCACAAGAAACTAATCTATCCGGTGCTGATCTGGCCCACCATATCGGCAAGCGTGCGCGCAAGGGTAAGCTACTGGCATCGCGCATGAAAGCGTCTCGCCTGATCGCTTTAGCCTAGGTGAAGTGCATGCCTGTCTATTCGCTGCATGACAAATGTCTATGCCGTCAATTTGCGAGGCTGGGCATTAGTACGCGATAAATTTGTATCATTGCCGGCCCGACCAGTACCAGCATCAAGGTTGGGAAGATCATGAAGATGAGCGGCATTAACAGCTTCACCGCAATCTTGGCGGCTGCTTCTTCTGCCCGCTGACGACGTTTGGTGCGTAAATTATCTGCATGAACGCGAAGCGAGTCGCCCATACTGGTACCAAAGCGATCAGCCTGTACCATCATCGCAACCAGTAAATCAACTTCCTCGATACCTATCCGCAGCGCCATATGCCTTAGCGCAGTCTCTTTCGAGTATCCGCTCCTCAGCTCAAGTAAAACCATCTGCAATTCCTGCGCGA
Organism: Burkholderiaceae bacterium; assembly: GCA_018882935.1. Taxonomy (GTDB): domain Bacteria; phylum Pseudomonadota; class Gammaproteobacteria; order Burkholderiales; family Burkholderiaceae_D; genus Pernthalerella. The sequence goes on from VERA01000005.1 coordinate 39,431, forward strand.
GCACTTTGCTTTTGATATCAATCTCGGCAGCGACCCTGGCGATCGCCTGATCCAGCCCCAAGCCTGCTTCAACGCAGATAATAAGTAAATCCAGCGCATCCGGAAATGACTCGAACAGCTCGCGCTGTCGTTCAGCGATTTTGATACGTAAAATCAGGTTAGGCAGGTAATAGCCGATCGCAGCCGAGCCAAGCAGTATCCATATTATTCGGCTGATACCGGCACCTAATAACCGCTCACCACCGAGCATCAATACGATCAGCGGAAGGCACACGGCGAGGAGTGTCTTGATGCCAAAAAAAATCGTTGGCGCAGACGGATGGCGCCAGCCGGCGTTGATGAAGGCAATACGTAAGGCTGATGCCTCCCATCCCTCTTCTGGCAATGAGAGCTTGGCGAGCGGCTGTATGACGCGAGTCATGCGTTCACGCCAACGTACTACCCTCTCTGTGGCGACATTCACGGCGATAGTATCTGCCAAACGCTGCCGCACACGAATTGATGTCAGCCACCACATCACCCCGGCAGACAGACTTGCGATCGCAATAAACACTACCACCAGAAACAGTACTGCCTGCGATGTCATGATGTACTCCGTATAGATCGATAACCAGACCGTCTCAGACGCGCAACTTGATGATCGTTCGCATCCAAAGACCGCCTAGCAGCATTTGCACGGTGGCGATACCCAGGGCTACTCGCCCAATCGGGTCTTGCACCAGTCGTGATAAATAATCAGGATTCACTACCGACAATAGCAGCGCCATCGCAACCGGCATCAGGAACAAGATCCAACCCGAGAGGCGCCCTTCTGCAGATAAAGCGCTGACCTGGCCGAGCAGTTTGAGGCGCTCCCGAATCAAATACGACATACTCTGCATGAGTTCGGCCAAGTTACCACCGGTATCGCGCTGTATCAGCACAGCAACCACTAAAAAACGCAGATCATCAATAGGTAGCCGCTGCGATAAATGCTGCATCGCTGTATGCAAGCCCAATCCAAAATTAATTTCATCGGCAGCTTGACGAAATTCACCGGCGATCGGCTCGGGCATCTCTTCTGCAACCATCTGCATCGTGACCGGCAGCGCATGGCCAGCGCGCAAGCTACGGGCGATAAGATCTGCAACTTCGGGTAATTGCTGCTGTATCGCGTGTAAACGATTTGCGCGTTGTCGGCTGATCCAGACAAACGGTACCAGCGCTGAGACAACTGCAATTACTAACGCCAGCCACCACATACTAAACAGTAGCAGCCCGACTAATAGCCCCGCACCAAAGCTGATACCGCAATAACCAAGTAATCGACCGACATTGACGCTACTACCTGCTTGCTGAAGCTGAGTATCGATAGAGCTGGCAACAGGGAATCGGCGCAATAAATGATCAATGCTATGGCTATCGGCAAGTTTGCGCTGCTTCAGCAGCGATATGCGATGCGCGCGCTCTGCTTGAGTGCCGCCGAGTGCTTGTATGCGCCTGCTGAACCGCCGCGCTGCTTCGCTTTGGGTTGAAAACCACCAGCGCCATAGCGCTTCTACAGTAAAGGCTGTTGCAATAAAAATCAGCAGCGTCGTAGCAAGATATAGAAGATTCATAGCGCCAGTCGTTAGTTAAGCTAACGCAGGTGTCGGTTGATAAATTGAATCGGGTAGCGACACCCCGCATTCCTTTAGCCGCTGCTCGAATTGCGGACAAATTCCGGTCGCGGAGAAATACCCTTTTACTTTGCCATCGGGCGCAATACCGGTACGGCGAAAGCAGAAGATCTCTTGGGTAGTGATAACGTCACCCTCCATACCAGTAATCTCATGCACACTGACCAGCTTGCGACTACCATCGGATAAGCGCATCAGTTGTATAACAACCGTAATTGCCGACGACATTTGCTGACGAATCGCACGCAAGCCTAAATTTGCACCGGCCATACTGATCATGTTTTCCAGACGTGCAAGTGCATCACGCGGTGTATTGGCATGAATCGTCGCCAGCGAACCCTCATGTCCGGTATTCATTGCATGTAGCATATCCACCGCTTCTGCGCCGCGTACTTCACCAAGAATAATTCGGTCTGGACGCATACGTAAGGCATTACGTACGAGAGCCCGCTGTGGTACTTCCCCGCGACCTTCAATATTCGGTGGTCGGGTTTCCAAACGCACCACATGCGGTTGCTGCAGTCGTAACTCGGCCGCGTCTTCAATCGTGATAATGCGTTCAGCGCTTGGAATAAATCCGGAGATCACATTCAGTAACGTGGTCTTGCCACTGCCCGTACCACCAGAAATCAGGATATTCAGCTTGGCACAGGCTAGTGCCTGTAATAATTCAGCCATCTGCGGGGTTAGCGTTTGACGTGCCACCAGATCTTTCATAGTGAGTGGCTGTACAGAGAAGCGACGTACCGACAGCACAGGCCCATCGAGCGCCAAGGGCGAGATAATTGCGTTCACGCGTGACCCATCGGGCAGTCGCGCATCGACCATCGGGCTAGATTCATCAATACGGCGACCCACCCGTGACACAATTTTTTCGATAATGCGCATGACATGAGCATCATCATGAAATTGCACCGAGGTCAGCATCAGCTGCCCTTTACGCTCGACATAAACCTGCCGATGCGAATTAACCAATATGTCAGATATGGTCGGGTCCAACATGAGCGGCTCAATCGGGCCCAAACCGATCATTTCGTTTTGTATATCTTGTACCAGCCGGCGATGCTCGGCCTGATTCACAGGCAAACGTTCATCTTCCAATATGCGCTCAACCAGCAGCGCCAGCTCACGCCGAAACTGATCACTCGATAAACTCTGCAAGCGCTCCAAATCAATACGCTCGAATACGACTTGATACAGCCGTTTGCTGAGAGCGCGAAATGCCTCTGTGCTGAATTCATCCGGAAGAGCGGCATCATTCACCGGCTCTACTGCTACACGGTGCTCTCTGTATGGCTGCGCACTGGACGCAGCGGATTTTTCCATATACATGGCAAACTGATCTTCAGTGAGTGAGTGAAGTACCGCGCGTGAAAAGCCGACGAATCAGGCTGCTCGACGATGGCGTAGGTGTTTGGGTTAACGATTGCACAATCTTGCCGAAACTCTTTGCAAGTGCGCTACCTCGTGCAAGATTCAGTGCCGGCTCTCCCTGATTGATGGATTCGCTGGCAATCGTGAAGTTATTGGGTATCTGATACGCAATACGGTGACCGAGACCACGCTCGAGATCCGCCTGTGTCACGGCTGCGCTATCGTCATAGCGGTTCAGTAGATGGCGAATAGTGTCTTTGCGATAGCCCAAGGTACTGAACATATCGAGCATACGCTGCCCGCTTCGAATGAACGGAATGCTTTGCTGCAGTACCGGGAAGATCAGATCACTGCCGTCGAGCGCACGAATACTGACCGCATTCACCTGCCGGCCGATATCGAGCAAGACAAAATCGTAACGACGCTTGGCGACAGCGAGCAGTGCAGCGATATGGTTTGGCTGTATACGATCTTCAGGATCAGGGTCTGATGCCGCTGCAATCAGATCAAAATTAGGCGCGACGCCAATCACGCTGCTATCAAGTAATTGCGTATCAAGACGATGGATCTGCGCACAAATATCGGTCAGCGTGACCGGTGATTTTGCATCAGATATAAACAATGCTGCATCACCGTATTGCAAATTCAGGTCGATAAGCAAGGTTTTTTTATGCGCCAAACTGGCTAAAGCAGCGGCCAGGTTTACCGCAATAAAGGTTACACCGCAGCCGCCTTTGCTTGATACCAGCGAAAGTACTTTGCCTTGATCGCGTCTATGCTCTGCGCGCTTTTGATAGATGCGCTCGACAGACAGCGACAGTTCTTCCAGATCAAGCGGGAAACTTGCGACCTCGCGAACACCCAGCCGCATCGCTGCGATTAACAGATCGGGCGTACGTTCAGGCACCAACAACACGATGATGGCCTCTGGATGTCTTACTGACGTACGTTCCAGTGCGGCGATAACCTCGCGCTGATCACCACGCGCATCAAAGAAAATCAGATCGGGTGCTGTTATGGCTACCGGATCGAGTCGTAACATCCCCGGCATATCGCGCACCAATTCTACGGGCGGCGATAGTGTTGCGCACAGTTGCTGTAGTTTGAGTTTCAGCTCAGGGTCGGTGGTAAGAATCAAAGCATTCATTCATCCTCCTTCTTGCTCATATACAGCTTGCGCTATCCATTGCTTCGCGCGTTAGTGTGGTAGTGAAGGTGGGAATCTCTACCGAAAAATTCGGTAGCGGGATATTTGTACTCACCACGGTTCCCGGCTTTACGGCAACCGTCACCGAGCGGCAGCTTGCACGCGCCGTAGTGCTATCTGCGGCACATGACGGCGGGTCGTAGCGAATACTGATTGTGCTTGCATTAAGCTGTGGCAGTAGCGCAGACATTCGCTGTGTGATCAGCGTGGCATTCGCATCACACACCACAGCCAGCCGGGCACCTAACCGGGTAGCCTCACTGGCTGTGTTAAAGATAAACAGCAAACGACCCAGCTCAAATACAGCTAGCAGCAATACGATAAAACCGGCTGTAGTCACCAGAGCAAATTCAACCAGCGCCGCACCACGCTGATGCCGATGTCTACGCTGCACTCTCATAACCCTCGCATGACAGAGCTAACAGGCTTGAACTGTACCGACGTGCCAGCGCCGGTGAACGGCAGACCAAGAAATCCGAATTGATAGCCATCAACACGTACCACCAGTAACTGCACGGTACCGGTACCGCTACCTGTTGATACATTCTGTACATCGCTGGTTCGTAAATCCGGACACTCCACCACTGATGCGCGAGTACAAATTTTTATATGCGACGTGGTCAAGCCTGGTGCGAGTGGCTGAGGGCTACCTTCACAGTTGGTCTGTCCGAATACGGCGAGGCAGCGCGCCTGCGTAGCAGCACCAGCGAAACTTGCGCTGTCGGTCGGGTCGTAGCCCGCCAGCATACGTGATGCGGCTCTGACTGACTTGACGATAGCGTCGTAGTGATAAATCGCCCTACCGTACTCGACAACACCGAACGCCAGTACCAACAAGGGGATTAATACCAAAGCAAACTCGACCGCTGCCGCGCCTGCCTGGTAGCGCCGATTGCGAGTGCCTCGGCCATGAGAGCGTGTGCCACTCATTAAATCATGCACCGCACTCATCGTACCAAGGCCGCTACCAGCGGCCCGCTTGATGTACCACCGCCCGGTAAGCCGCCTGAAGCACATGGGCTACCGGCAGCATTGGCACTTCCCAGATACTCAAGATACATGCGGGGGGTGGCTACCGTACCCCCACCATTACCGTTGCCGTTACCGTTGCCATTGCCGTTACCCTTGGCATTACCGTTGCCTTGAGTCGAGCTAGCCGTGGTGGCAGTACCACCTGCCACGAGCTGCGAGTTTCCACTCGCGTTATTCAGTATGGGATGCAGCAACAATACACAGGCCCACTGCTGCACCGGTGCGGTTTGGCTTTTTTGATAGGCAGTGCAATCAACGACCGGTGCGATCATGATGCGGCGATCACCACCTTGAGCAGCCAGACTACTGCTACCGAGTACACTGCCACGCACATCCGGATTACCCCCTTGATAAGCAGCGTTGGATGTGCGCTTGGAGATAAAGTCGGCATAGGCATTACCCGCCGATTTGCTCCAGTTACCGCCGCTGGTGTTATCGGTGTAGGCGAAGCCGGTTCGGTCGGGTTGCGCGTCTGCGGCGCGTACATTGCCTTGATAAATACCGAACCGGCTGTTGTATTCATTGGCCAGCGAGGTGACATTACCGGCCTGACCCACCGGTGATCCGGTCGGTGGTAACTGACACTGACCGGCACCTGTCAGGTTCGCGGCCAACTCTGCCGCGCCACCTTGCGGTGGACTCAAATCGGCCCACATGAAGCTACCGGTCAGCGCGCCACTGGCATTGACCGCGCCTTCCAGCCAACTACCCTTGCCCGTAAGGTTGGCATTACATACGGCGACCGGCATGGCACAGGTCGTCTGCGATGGCTGCAGCCGGGCGACGGCCGAGGCAGACATACTTTGCGCGCCGATGTTCACGCCGGGTAGCACATTCAGTACCTGAATTAGCCAGGTGGGGATGTTATCTTGTACCAAGCCACAACGCGCATAACGCATAGTCAGTACGGTAGCGTTGCCCACAGCGAGATCGCTGCTGTGATACCAGGGCCCATTTATATTTGCAGCAAAATCAATACTATGATCGGTTTGGGTTGCGACGGTGCGAGATTGAAACAGCACTTTATGCCGCTGCGCTGTGGTCAGCCCCGCTGCCTCGCTGATTTGAAGCTGCTTGCCATCGCTGCCTGAAAGCGACTGCGCAGCTGCCAAGGCACAGGCATCTGCTGCGTTCTGCAGCTCGGCTTTGGCAACATACAATTGCCCAAGGTCGAGCGCCAGGCCGGCAATACCGATCATGGCTGTGATCACGATCGCAAAAATTATCGCAACCGCGCCTTGCTGCTCACGCATGCGTCTGTGTCTGGGCATAGCTTGAGGCACGCTACAGTCTCCCGCTCGCGCTGCTTATTCAGCGTGAAACGCCAATAGTGAACGAAGGATTTGCAGGCGACGGCTCTTTGAACGAGTTACGATAGCGCACCACCGCTTCACGTCCGCTAGCACCGTCGATACCGTTCACCGCAACATCACGACCTGCGTTTGGGTCAATCGTCTGCTGCAGTTGTACCTGCCTTACCGATTGACCGAATTGCGAATCCCACTGCGGCGTTGTTGGCACACAAGCGCTTAGCGCTGTGATAATCGGGATGCAGATAAATGAAGTGCGTAGTGTTTGCTTGAGCTTGTTCATGGCTATGCTCCTCACTTCATATCCGTTGTAGTACTACTTCTGCGTTGCTCTGTCGCCGATGCGTTATCACTACCGCCTTCCAGTTTGCCGTCGATGAATAGCTCCCTACGACTGGGATCATTCAAGCCATCGGTGGGTAACTTGGTGGTCTGAGCCAAGGGTTTCACCAGCCTTGGTGTTACGACAAATACCAGCTCGGTTTTATCGTTTTGAAAGTCAGTGCTTCGAAACAAAGCACCCAGCACCGGTATTTCACCCAGAATAGGAAAGGCTTTGATATTGGAAGTCGAGTTGTTTTTTATCAGGCCGCCAATCGCGAAGCTTTGTCCATCTGCGAGCTGCACTGTGGTTGATGCCCGGCGGGTTGTAATCAGCGGCAAAATAGCGCGCGCTTGCGTAGTGCCTGTACCGATTCCCACACCATCACGCGAAAGCTCGGATACCTCGGGTGATACACGTAAATTGATACGCCCGCCTGAAAGCACTGTTGGCGTAAATTTCAAGCCGATGCCGAATTCTTTTTCTTCAAGCGTAATCCGGCCAAGTGCATCTTGAGCTACTGGAATCAGAATCTTGCCGCCTGCGAGAAAGCTGCCTTCCTGCCCGCTTATAGCCATCACATTGGGTTCAGCAAGCACCTTGACCAGTGAGTTTTTTCTCTCCGCATCAAGATAAACGCCTGACCCCGAAGCACGCGTGACACTCAGGTTACCCGCAAGATTTCCGACCAAAAAATTCGACAAGATGCTGGTCGTGACAGAGCCATTTACAGGCGCTCCCTGAACGCCAACACCCAGTTTATCGATCAGCGCTTTCGAGACTTCCGCCACCTTCACCTCAAGCATCACCTGCTGCGCAGCTTCTACTTGCAACAGATTCACTACACGCAATTGCTGTAGCGCGAGATTACTGGACTGTGCCCCGGTGATAGCACCTGTATTCGACGCCCCCATACCCTCCTGCAAGGCACCTTGACTCATGCTTGCTGGTCGTCGTACATAGGCTAGCGCAAGATCATGCGCGCGTGCCGCTGCAAAAGTATCACTCACCGTGCCACTGAGAATCAGGCTATCTGCTGCTGCGCTGACACGAATTTGCTTTTCCTCGGGCATCAGCTCTTGCAGCGTCGCCTGCAGTGCACCAGGGTCGAGCGTCACAACAATATCAATAGCACTGCAGCGACCACTACGGCCTTGCACAATCATGTTCGTACTGCCGATTTCAACACCCAGCAGATACAGCGTCTCGGCAGATACCAGCATGGCCTGTGCCACCGCCGGGTTTCCGAGCGTGCGGTTGGTTACCGCATCCGGCAACCGCAACAATGTCGATTTACCGATTGGCAGTGTGATACGGCTTGGTGCGGCAGGCTCACCATTACAGTTAAGCGGTGACAGTGCATGCAGCTGATTCGATGCCAGCTTCTCGCTGGCAGGTCGGCGTGCGACGCTATCAGATTCCTGCGCAATAGTCGTGCCGGTCATACTCGACATACCGAGCAAGCTCGACAACAGCAGCAGGCGCATGTGGTAGGCGCTTGTCTTCATAATCAGTCTCCGATAGCTTGGCGTGGTGCGGTTCAGTAGCATTCCTGCGCGTTCCGCAAGCCGTTGATGACGCCGATACAGGTCAGCGGTGCTGCTGCGGTTGAGGCAGGTAAGGTGCTAGCCACCGATGTGGTCGCTGCTGTTGTCGATGTTGTCGAAGTCGATGCAGCAGTGGCTTCAGCGTAGGTAGCGGGCTTGGTTGCAGTCGCCGATTTGTCTGCGCTATTTGATACGACTTGTGTGTTGCGCTTTACTCGAAGCGGTGTTTTAGTACTCGGTGTGTGCGGCGCTTCAGAGGTAGCAGGTACCGCTGCCTGCTCAAGTAAACTGTTTTTTGTTGCCCCTGTCGTGTCCGCAGCCAGCGGGTCAATCTGATTACGTAACACCAGCGATAAGGTGCCGACGCTACGCGCCAAATCGATTTTTTCTGCCTGCTGTGGCGTAACTTCGAGCGTGACGGCATTCACAACCCGTGGCTTGGTGTCATCACGACCCACCTCTTGCGCTACCGCCAATACCAGGATTCTTTCTAATACGATCTTGGAGATAGTCTTGTCCCGGACGCCGTTATCTGCAGAGTCGCGCTGCGTATTGACGATGATATCGACGTAATTACCAGGTAAAGCAAAGCCCGCAACACCGATCACATCATTTACCCTGACCGTAATCGCGCGCCGGCCTTCACCTATCACGGCCGATAAACCACCCTGCGTTCCCTGTGGCGCGAGCTTGGCTAGTAAAACCGGTTCACCGCGTAATACATTCGTTTTTAATACGCGTCCTTCCAGGCTATCGACCTGCTGAAACGCGCCGGGTGGCAAACTGCGCGAAGGCCAATCAACCAACTGCACCAGCTCTGGTGTCAGCCTTTGTCCCAGACTGATATCGGTTGCGGCGACGGCGACTTTGGTCATGCCGCTGCCGGATTTCGCGTCCAGCCACTGAGAGGCGAGCAGTACTGCTATCAACCCCGCGATAAGTGCAACGCTCAGCATCAGCCATGTTCTTGTTGTTCGCATAGTTTCTCCGGTCGCGTGGTCGCTGTGTGATTCGCGTGGTCGCTGTGTGACTAACGTTGCGGGTACATCTCGATGGCAACCAGCACCAGCGTGCTGCCGATGGCAATCACCACTCCGTATGGCAGCGTCGCACGTGATTCTTTGGTCATTACAGGTGCCGGCGCCCGACGCTGCGAACGCATCCAACTGTCGGCCATGACACTCATCCATTCGCCGTAGGCTGAGCGCGTGAATAACAGGGCAATCGCCCACACGCCACCCACCAACGCGCTGATCAGTGCCACATGCAAGGTCGCCAGCCAGCCCATGTGCAGCCCTAGCACTGCCAGTAATTTGACGTCACCGGCACCCATGCCACCCATCAAATAGAACGGCATCAGAATCAGCAGCCCGGTGACCCCGCCAAGTAAACAATCACGTAGCGTGATGCTGTCGGCGGTGAACATGGCAAGCATCAGCGCAGCGGCCATGCTTGCTGCGAGTAACTGATTAGGTATGCGCCAATATCGCCAATCGGATACTGCCGCTAGCCAGGCTGTGGTCAGCACCGCCACAGTGCTCGGCAGCGAAAGCAAAGCGGGAATCGTCGAAAATTCAGTCATAAGTGCGGGCTGGGCGAAGAAAGGGGATGGGTGACTGATGGCGGTGAGCCCACCGCCATCCGGCTAGGGTGAATTCTTCGCTTTAGCCGCCTGTGCCTGTGCCTCCACCCGTGGCAGCACCACCGGCGTTCTTAACCGCATCTTTCACCGCAGTGAATTTGCTATTCAGCTCGGTACCCAATAGCCCGACTGTCGCCAGAATCACAGCCGCAATCAATGCGATCATCAAACCGTACTCGACAGCGGTCGCGCCTTGTTCGTCAGCGAGGAAGGACCGCAGTTTTTGCTTCAATGTATTCATTTACCGACTCCTTGATTAAGGGGATCAACTGAAAGCCTCCGGGTCCGTGACAGCATGAAACTGGGTGCGGATACCGGTGCGCTGAACCGCATGCGAACCGAAATCCGCTAACGGACGCCTGACAAAGTGTTGCTTATTTGTCATTGGCTGCAGTGTCGGCGGGTATTGCCAAAAGTTAAATAGTACAAATGCGCTAAGCGCTGTTGCTTAACGTCACAAAGCAATTTTTACAATGGCTTTTGAGAAAGTAGGCGCTAACTTTTTTAACAAAAGATGGCCATGGATTTGATTTTCAGCAAACAGATCAATACCCTAGCGGGCGGCTGAAAACCAGGCGGGACTTGACCCGGGAGATACCGGAAGCTGGAAAAAGCAACCGGCGTACTAGGCAGGATGAGCAGCGTTGGCGAGTTGTTTCAGCACATGGGCTGCAGCGATAAAGCCGAAACTGGCGGTCACCACCACCGCCGAACCATAACCCGCGCAGTGCAAACCGGTGAGACCAGCAGCGCTATTCACGGCACTCTCAGCGTCTACCGCAACGCCCTCATCATCCGGCAGGCATACCTCAGGAAAACGCAGCGGCTCGGTCGAGTACACCGCATCAATACCGAATTTGTGTTTACGGCCGCGCGGAAAGCCGTGCTTGGTACGCAGGTTTTTTCTTACGCGGGCGAGCAGTGGCTCTTGCTCGGTACGCGATAAATCGCAGACGTCAATACGCGTCGGGTCGATTTGACCACCGGCACTGCCGAGCGTGACGAGTGCAATTTGATGCTCGCGACAATGCACAATCAGCGCTGTTTTGGCACGTGCATCGTCCATCGCATCAATCACAAAATCGAAATGACCCGGCTTGATTAACTGCGCGACATTATCAGCGCTGACAAATTCCTCAATCGTCTCAACCTGACAAGCCGGATTAATCTGCGCAATTCGCTCGGCCAGCGCGAGCACCTTGGCTTTGCCGAGGGTGTTGGTCAACGCGTGAATCTGGCGATTGATATTCGATTCCGCCAGATGATCAAGATCGATCATGGTAATGCGACCAATGCCGGTGCGTGCCAAGGCCTCTACCACCCAGCAGCCAACGCCGCCGACGCCAATCACGCAAATATGTGCGGCACGAAAAGTGTGTAAAGCCGCCGCGCCGTACAATCGCGCGACACCGGCAAACCGGCGGTCTGCATCGATACTGCTGTCAATATCGTTGGGTTGATCCGCAGCCGGGGCGGCAGCATGATGCGTGAGATTGGCGCTCATCGGCGCATTCTAGCGGACTGGGTTCAAGTTAGACGTACACTACCCGTACGCCCACTGACTGATCTGCTGCTGCCCCTGTGCCCCGCCCTTCGCCGCTGCTTGCCCTGATTGGCGTTGCCGTCTGCGCTCATGTCGCGCTGGCGGCAGCGCGAGTTACGACCTCGCTGTATGCGCTTTCGCTGCATGCCTCCGAATTCACCGTAGGCACACTGATCGCACTGTTCGCGCTATTCCCAATGCTATTGGCCGTGGGCATGGGCCGCATTATTGATCGCATCGGCATCTACCAACCGCTGCGTTTCGGCGCCCTGATCGGCTCGGCAGGCGTACTGTTGGCTGCGGCAGCGCAATCGGTGGCGGTGCTGTACCTGGCCGCGATATTGATCGGTACAGGTTTCATGGCGATTTTCATCGCAACCCAGTATGCGGTCGGCACCCTGCTTGAAGGCGATGAAAAAACCGCAGGCTTTTCTCAGCTTGCTGTCGGCTTTTCGGTATCGGCGTTTATCGGGCCGATGCTCGCCGGTTTCACTATCGATCACGCTGGACACGCAGCAGCTTTTCTGGCCTGCGGCGCGTTCACGCTCATTGCCTTTGCGATTGCCTCAAGCGCACCCTTACGCAAGCTACCCGCTCCACCAAGTACGCATGCACGGTCGCGTGGCAGCGCATTAGCACTGCTCACCCACCGGGAGCTGCGCGGCTTGTATTTTGTCAGCATCACGCTGGCAGCGGCATGGGATTTATTTACCTTCATGGTCCCGGTGCGGGGTACGCAATTAGGGTTCTCGGCTTCAACCATCGGCTTGATTCTTGCGACCTTCTCGGTAGCGACCTTCACCGTGCGTATTGCCATGCCCTGGATTGTGCGGCGCTACCATGAGTGGCGTATTCTCAGTATCACGCTCTCCGCCGCCGCGCTGTGCTACGTGCTACTGCCGTTCACCCAGCAGCCATTGACGATGGCAGCAGCAGCCTTCGGGCTCGGGCTCGCACTCGGCAGTGGTCAGCCAAATGTGCTGGCACTACTGCATAGCGGCGCACCCGTAGGACGCGGCGCCGAGGCAATTGCGATCCGCGCGAGCTTGGGCAATCTCTCCTCCGTTTCATTACCACTGGCTTATGGCGCGCTTGGCGTAGCGCTCGGCCCATTTGCGGTATTTTGGGGCTTGGGCACGCTGATCAGCTTCGCGATCCCAGTGGCCGCAAGACGCGCAAGGCGGAGCACCTCTGAGTAAGTACTTCTAATTAAAGACTACAATAACGATGCACATTTGCTGCGATAGGCGCTGCGCTCTACATGAGCTCACTACCTGCGCCATCAGTTTCGCTGCACTATCTTTTTTTACTTCAGTGATCAATAGCCTATTATGACGATCTCTATTGCTGATCTACGCCGCGATTACAGCCAGGCTACCTTGTCTGAAAATGAAGTCGACAGCGACCCGCTCAAGCAATTTGCGCGCTGGTTTCAACAGGCGCTTGAAACCGAAGTACCCGAGCCGAACGCGATGGGCTTGGCGACTGTTGATAGTCATGGTCGCCCGTCACTGCGTATCGTGCTGCTGAAAGACTTTGATGCACGTGGCTTCACTTTTTATACAAATTATGAGAGCCGCAAGGGCGAGCAGTTGCTGCTTAATCCTCATGCGGCATTGAGTTTTCATTGGCATGATCTGGAGCGACAAATTCGTATTGAAGGCACCGTCGAACGTGTCGCGGCAGAAGAAAGCGATGCCTACTTCGGCATCCGTCCATTGAAGAGTCGTATCGGTGCGATTGCCTCGGCGCAGAGCCGACCGATCGATAGCCGCGAGCAACTCGAGCAGCAGTTCAATCAAGCAGAGACTCAGTTTGGGCAGCAACCACCACGACCCGCGCACTGGGGTGGTTATCGTCTCGCGCCGAACTGGATCGAGTTTTGGCAGGGAAGACGCTCTCGCTTGCATGACCGGATCGCGTATCAGCGTAACGAGGATGGATCATGGTCGCGCCAACGGCTACAGCCTTGAGCGAACCTGAAATAGCTGATCGATAGATACATATCAACACAGCCCGGGCCACCCACCAGCAAAGTGCTGCGCTGGAGGTGCGCAATGTGGTGGCAAAAAAAGCTTGATCGCTGGGTCAGTCATGTGCGGGCGCATCTCGCGCTACCGCTACGCCTGCAACTGTGGAATGGGCATCAGGTTGATCTTGGTGGTGCTGAGCCCGAAGTCACGATTCGGCTACCGAAGCCTTCTGCACTGGCTTATCTGTTGGAACCGTCGTTGGCGTCGCTTGGGCGTGCCTATGTTGAGGGTAAGTTGGAAGTCGAGGGTCGCTTACGCGCGATTGTAGAAATTGCCAATCAACTCGCTCAGCATGGCCAGCGTCAGCGCTCGCGCTTGGGGCGACTATTTATTCCGCGTGCGCACAGCAAGGCGCAGGATGCACGTGCGATTGCCTATCACTATGATGTATCGAATGCGTTTTATCAATCATTTCTCGATCAGGCGATGGTGTACTCCTGCGCTTATTTCGACCAGGGTGATGAGGATTTAGCGACAGCGCAGCAGAAAAAAATTGATCATATTCTGACGAAAATCGCATTACAGCCAGGGCATACACTACTGGATATTGGTTGTGGCTGGGGTGCGCTGGTGATTCGTGCTGCGCAGCGCTTCAACGCGCAGTGCGTCGGCATTACGCTTTCACGGCAGCAGCAACTATGGGCGACTGAACGTATTCAGCAATTGGGACTACAAGATCGCATTCGAATACAACTACTGGATTATCGTGATGTTCACGGTCAGTATGATCGCATTACCAGCGTGGGTATGTTCGAGCATGTGGGCTTAAAAAACCTACCGCAGTATTTTCAGAAGCTGAACCAGCTACTCGCTGATGATGGGCTGATGATGAACCATGGTATCTGCACCACCAATACCGATCAACGAACTGCGCGTTACGGGGCGGGCGAGTTTATTGCGCAGTATGTGTTTCCACAAGGTGAGTTACCGCATATTGGCACTGTGCTGCGCGCCATGCAAGATAGCGGCCTGGAAACCCGTGATGTTGAAAATCTACGCCGACACTACACCCGCACCTGTGCGCTATGGGCAGATAACTTCGAGCGAAACGACAGCCACATACGCACCCTTGTAAACGAAAAAACATATCGTATCTGGCGAATTTATCTCGCCGGTTGCGCTCATGCGTTTGAGCATGACTGGGTTGCGTTGTATCAGGTACTGTGTGGCAAAGCGGGCCGAAACTCAGCAGCACTACCGTGGTCACGTAGATATATGTATCTGCAATAGCGGCTACTGTTTTACTTAGCGCGCAAGACGCTGACCAAAAATCTTTTTGAATTTCGCAAGCTTCGGCTCAACCACGAACACGCAGTACGACTGCAACGGGTTATTCACGAAGTAATTCTGATGATATTCCTCGGCGCGATAGAACACCGGCGCCTCAGCCAACTCGGTCACAATGGGTCCATCCCAGACATGCGCCATTTCAGCGATGACTTGCTTGGCTATAGCCATCTGCTGCGTATCGTGGGTGTAAATGACCGATCGATACTGCGTACCGACATCATTGCCCTGCCGATTGAGTGTTGTGGGGTCATGAATTGTAAAAAATACTTCAAGCACATCTCGGTAGCTCACTTGCGAAGGGTCAAAGTGAATGCGCACCACCTCAGCGTGACCCGTCGATCCCTGGCACACGGCCTCGTAGCTCGGGTTAACCACATGGCCGCCGCTGTAGCCCGACTCGACCAGCGAGACACCACGTAGCTCTTGATACACCGCCTCAAGACACCAGAAGCAGCCACCGCCCAATGTTGCGATCTCTGTACTCATACACTATCCTCGAATGATTCCATTAGCATGCTCACGGGACACGCAGCGCTATAAAGTAATTAGGGGCAGCAATAATCACGAGCCAGTATCTGATACAGGGTCGGTCGCCGCAAATTGCATCAAGCGATGATCGCGTAGCGAAGGTAGTACAACCTCGCGCAGCACATCCGCAGTAAAAATTTTCTGATCAATAAAGGTCTTGCGCGATGTCGCTGGCAAACTATCGCATAGCTGTTCAAGGCTGTATGCCTGAAACTCAAGATCAGGATCAGGTAACCACAACGCTCGCGCTGAGACGGTCTGATCGACTAGCGCTGGCGCATGATGGCTCCAGCTGGCTAACAGCTCATGTAATGGATGCACCCGATGATCTGAAGCGAGTTGGTCGGCACCGGCGTGGTCCTTGATCACCAAGGTGGGCTGATAAGCCGCCAGCACTTGGGTCACCTGCGCCGCTGACATAGCCTCTAGCGGCAGTAGCGTTGCACCAATACGAAGCAAAGCAAAAAACAGCACGATCGCATCCGGATGACCCCGGCCTACATACGCCACCACATCACCCGCACGCACATGCCACTCGCCGCACAGCCTGGCCGAGCCGCGCTCGATGCGCGACCACAGGCGTCGGTAGGTAATATCCCGATCTGGCAGTACATGGGCCAGATCGTCACCGAACCGGCCGGCATGATCCTGCAGCAGCGCCAACATGTCATGATTTCTGATGCTCATCCGCATGATTCTACGCAAGAATCAGCAACCGCCGACTTGATACGCACTTTTTCGGCATAATTCAGGATGTCCGCAAAAATTTCCAAAATGCTCACCCCTGCAAA
This sequence comes from Burkholderiaceae bacterium, assembly GCA_018882935.1. Classification (GTDB taxonomy): domain Bacteria; phylum Pseudomonadota; class Gammaproteobacteria; order Burkholderiales; family Burkholderiaceae_D; genus Pernthalerella. Next base: position 55,708 of record VERA01000005.1, read on the forward strand.
ACTTCCGGTTGAACCTGAATTCGACGCGCAGCATTTTCGTGCTGCGTTGTCGCAGTTCGCGACTGGCGTCACCATCATCACCACCCGCGACCCGGATGGCGGTTTCTTCGGTCTGACTGCCAGCTCATTCAATTCTGTCTCGCTGACGCCGCCACTGGTACTGTGGAGCCTGAGCGGGCAATCGCGCAGCATGCCGCTGTTCGCAGAGAACGCCCACTACGTGATCAACGTGCTCGCCGCAGACCAGGCCGAACTGGCCGAGCGCTTTGCCAGCCGTGTTGACGATCGTTTCAATGGCGTTGACTTTACGCTGTCTCACCACGGACTACCGATTTTGAGCGGCGTCTCAGCCTGGTTCGAATGCCACAATCGCAACCGCCACCCCGAAGGCGATCATGTAATTTTTGTGGGCGAAGTCGAGCGCTGCGCATTTGAGCGAAAACCGGCGCTGGTGTTTCATGACAGCCGCTTCAAAGCCACACCCACCTGACCCGTCCAACGCGATCTGTTCAACTTGATTGGTTCAACTGAACAAAGCGAACAGGCATCAGACGCGTTTCAGTAATCCGACCTCGCCAAGCGCGCTACGTTCGCTACGTCCGCTTAGTCACGCGAGCAAACGTTCTAGCACGCCAAGGGAATCAAATGCGGCGCGACGCAAGCGATCATTGATGCCTTGCCACGCTGTACTGCCGGGTGGTTGCTCAACCAAAATCACATCGGCGCCAAGCTGGTCGAGGCTACGCAACTGAGCATATAAGTCATGCGCATACGCTTGCGGATTAGTAGACACGCGCAAACTCGCGACCTGTCGCTGCTTGGCTTGCAGCTCTGCCAAGGTCTTGACGAAATTATCGGTCTCAACAAGTACCAACGGCGTTTGTGGCGCGTAATGCGCATCCAGACTGCCCGATACACGTGGTGCATCATGCGCTGCCATTGCTAACGAACGTCCTAATACCTGCTCGAGCTCCTGCACACTAACCTGCCCCGGACGTAGCAGTACGGGCCCATAGGTATCGAGACGCGTTAGATCAACAATCGTTGACTCGATTCCGACCGCACACGCGCCACCGTCAAGCACTGCGGCAATCGGCCCGGCGCCTGGCGCACCAAATTCATCGACCACATGCTGAGCGGTGGTGGGGCTAACCCTACCGAAGCGATTCGCTGACGGTGCCGCTACGCCACCTTGCCCATCACGGAATGTTTTTAACAAGGCTTGTGCCACCGGATGCGACGGGCAACGCAAACCAATCGAGTCCTGACCACCGGTGACTGCATCGCTCACCTTGGGCGCGCGCTTCAATATCAGCGTCAGTGACCCGGGCCAAAACGCAGCAATCAGTTGATGGGCTTCAGACGGAATATCCACCGCCCAGTGCGACAAGTCAGCATCACGTGCCACATGCACAATCAGCGGGTGGTTAGCAGGCCGACCCTTGGTGGTAAAAATTGCAGCGACTGCGGCCGGGTTATCTGCATCCGCAGCCAAGCCGTAAACAGTTTCGGTGGGTATGGCGACGAGCTTACCCTCTTCCAGAAAACGAGCGGCCTGCGCAATCGCTCCTGAATCAGGCATCATCAAGCAGTAATGCCGAGCAGATGGCAGGCGGCAGCACAATTCTGCTGCGCCTCTGCCAAGGTGCTGGCAACAAAAGTCACATGCCCCATCTTGCGGCCACGACGCGGATCATCTTTGCCATACAGGTGAAGATTGGCACCGGGTAGCGCGAGTAGTTTTTCCCAGGCGGGTTCGCGTGGCTGATCATCTTCTGCCTTGAACCAAAGATCACCCAGCAGATTGAGCATGACCGCAGGCGAATGCTGACGCACATCACCCAACGGCAGCTTGGCCATGGCACGCGCTTGCTGCGCAAACTGGCTGGTGACACAGGCATCAATGGTGTAATGACCGCTGTTATGCGGCCGTGGCGCCATTTCATTGACGACCAGCGAACCATCACTCAACACAAAGAATTCGACACACAGCACACCAACATAATCGAGCTGCGCGATGATCTGCAGCGTTGCCGCCTGTGCCTGTGCAGCACAGTCTGGCGTAACGTTCGGACCCGGCACCGTGGTGCTGAACAGGATGCCGCCTCGGTGCACGTTTTCAGCAATCGGATACACCACCGCCTCGCCATCCGCACCGCGCACCGCCAGTACCGAAATTTCATAGGCGAGTGGCAGCATCTTCTCCAGCACGCACGGCACGTGCTGCATCTGTGCAAATGCAGCACTCACCTCTGCTCGGGATCGGACACGCGCCTGACCTTTACCGTCATAGCCCATGCGCGCAGTTTTGAGAATACCGGGGAAAAGATCATCCGGTAAGGCATCAATATCTGCCTGCGAGCTGATCATCTGATGCGGTGCCGGCATGACCCCCGAACGTTCTGCACAGCGCGTAAAAAATGTTTTCTCTGCCATGCGGTCTTGCGCGACTGATACAGCAGCCGCAGCGGGCGCCACAAAAGCATGCTGCGCCAGTTGCGACAAACTCTGCGCGGGTACATTCTCGAATTCAGTCGTCACGGCGACGCACTGCTGACCAAGTGCTGCCAGGGCATGGGCGTCGGTGTAACCAGCGACATGCAAGTGATCTGCTGCGTGACCTGCAGGACAATCGGCAATCGGCTCAAGCACCGCAACCTTGAACCCCATCGCTTGCGCGGCATGGACAAACATGCGGCCTAACTGACCACCACCCATCACACCAAGCCAGGTTGAGGGATGCGCGGCCGGAACGAAGCTATCGCTCGGGTCGCTCTGTGTCATGTGGGTAGTGTCATTGCCTGTGCAGCCTCAGTCTGCTTCCGACGGTACTGCTGCAGACGGTCTGTAAGTGTTGCGTCGTGCAAGGCCAGTATCGCCACCGCAGACAGCGCGGCATTCGCGGCGCCCGCCTCGCCAATCGCAAAGGTCGCTACCGGGATGCCTTTCGGCATTTGCACAATCGATAGCAATGAATCTTCACCACGCAGGTACTTGGATGGCACCGGCACACCGAGCACGGGCACAATGGTTTGCGAAGCAATCATTCCTGGTAAGTGTGCGGCACCACCGGCGCCTGCGATGATGGCGTGCAAGCCGCGCTCGCTCGCCGCTTTGGCATAGGCGAACATCTGATCAGGCATACGGTGCGCTGATAACACCTGCGCCTCATGCGGTATATCGAACTCTTTCAGGATCGCCACTGCATGCTGCATGACCTCCCAATCCGACGATGACCCCATCACCACACCGATCAAAGGCTTTTTTGTTGTGCTCATCTCAGTCCTTCAACTCATTACCGGTGAGTCGTTGTAATGCCTCGCGGTACTTGGCACCGGTTTTTTCGATCACCTCGGGCGGTAGCGTGGGGGCAGGCGCTGTCTTGTTCCAATCGGTCAGCGTTTCAAGGTAGTCGCGTACGAACTGCTTATCAAATGAAGGCGGCGAGATTCCCTCGGCATAAGAATCTGCGGGCCAGAAGCGCGAGGAGTCTGCGGTGAGTACTTCATCCATCAGGTGCAAGCGTCCTTGTGCATCCAGGCCAAACTCAAATTTGGTGTCGGCGATGATGATGCCGCGCGTAGCAGCGTAGTCGGCTGCAGTCTGATAGAGCTGAATGCTCACCGTACGGATATGCTCGGCTAAATCTTTTCCGATACGGCTGATCATGTCGTCGAAGCTGATGTTCTCATCATGCTCGCCTAAGTCGGCTTTCGCCGCAGGGGTGAAAATCGGTTCCGGTAATTTTGCCGCGAGTTTCAGGCCGGCGGGTAGCGGAATGCCGCAGACAGCCCCCGTGCTTTGATAATCTTTCCAGCCCGAGCCAATCAGGTAGCCGCGCACGACCGCTTCCACCAAAATCGGTTGCAAGCGTTTTGCGACCACCGCGCGTCCGCTAACTTGTGCTACTTCATCGCCGGAGACAACGATTTCAGGTGCGATGCCCGTGAGATGATTAGGCACGATGTGAGCCAGCTTGTCGAACCAAAAATCCGACATCTGATTGAGCACCTTACCTTTACCCGGAATCGGCTCATTCATCACCACGTCAAAGGCAGACAAACGGTCAGTGGTGACAATCAGCAGCTTGTCATCCCCGACGGCATAGTTGTCACGCACCTTACCGCGACCGAGCAGTGGAAGGCTCTTGATGTGCGATTCGTAGAGACTATTCATCTGATTCGATTTATGGGGCAATTCAATTCCAAGTCAACATTCAGGATATTTCAAGCATTCTGGATACCGGCATGCGCCGGCATGACGGTCAAAAAACAGTGGCCCTGAAAAACGTCACCCCGGCGCAGGCCGGGGTCCAGGACCTAGCACCAATCATGGTGGCAGAGGCTTATTTGACAAGCTGCGCTAACTCACCTTTCTTGTAACGCTCCGCCACTTTGTCGAGCGGCACTGGCTTGATCTTTCCCGCCTGACCTTCGCACCCAAACGACACGTAGCGCGCCTTACACACTTGTTTTGCAGCTTCACGTGCCGGTTTCAAGAAATCCCGTGGATCAAACTTCGACGGATTTTCGAACATGAAGCGTCTCACCGCTGCAGTCATCGCCAGACGGATATCGGTGTCGATATTGATCTTGCGTACACCGTGGCGTATGCCTTCCTGAATTTCTTCAACCGGCACGCCATAGGTTTCTTTCATGTCGCCACCAAACTGACGAATTTCAGCAAGCAATTCTTGTGGCACTGATGATGAACCATGCATCACCAAATGCGTGTTCGGGATGCGTTGATGGATTTCTTTAATGCGATCAATCGCCAGAATATCACCGGTGGGTTTGCGTGAGAATTTATACGCACCATGCGACGTACCGATCGCAATCGCCAGCGCATCGCACTGGGTCTGACGCACAAAGTCGGCTGCCTGATTCACATCGGTCAGCAACTGCTCGCGGGTCATCGTGCCTTCTGCACCATGGCCATCTTCTTTATCACCCATCATCGTCTCGAGCGAGCCAAGCACGCCCAGTTCAGCCTCAACCGTCACGCCGATCGCATGCGAAAACTCGACGACTTTCTTTGATACCTCGACGTTGTACTCATAGCTGGCGACGCTCTTGCCGTCTTCCATCAGGGAACCATCCATCATCACCGAGGTAAAACCGGATTTGATCGCCGCCATGCAAACAGCCGGTGACTGACCATGGTCCTGGTGCATCACGACGGGAATGTGTGGATAGGCCTCGACCGCTGCTTCGATCAAATGACGCAGAAAAGCCTCGCCGGCATATTTGCGCGCACCCGCCGAGGCTTGCATGATTACCGGCGCGTTTACTTCGTCTGCCGCCTGCATGATCGCAGTGACCTGCTCCAAATTATTAACATTGAATGCAGGTAGTCCGTAGCCGTTTTCAGCGGCGTGGTCGAGCAACTGGCGCATGGATACGAGAGCCATCACAATCTCCTAAAAAGAACTATATATTTCCAATTTGCGTAATCTTGAGCGCGTTGGTGCCACCCACCTGCCCCATCGGCTCGCCCCAGGTCACGACAATCATGTCGCCCTTATCAACCAGGCCTTTTTCTAAAAGTGTTTTTTCTACTTCAGCGAGCACCGCATTACGATCATTTGATTTGCTTGGTAACTGCATCGGGTACACATTACGAAACAGCGAGGCCTTGCGCTGCGTGCCCAGATTCGGCGTCATCGCATAAATCGGTATATCGACATCGTGCCGACTCATCCACAACGCAGTCGAGCCTGACTCAGTGAACGCAACAATCGCACGTACCCGCAGGTGATGCGCAGTGAACAACGCACCATACGCGATTGATTGATCAATACGGGTAAAGGTGACGTTCATGAAATCTGTATCAAGCGAGCTCAGCTCGGACTTCTCTGCCTCGATACACACCGCTGCCATGGTCTCAACTGTTTCGATGGGGTATTTGCCCGCAGCGGTCTCTGCCGAGGCCATTACGGCATCGGTACCATCCAGTACAGCGTTGGCCACATCCGATACTTCGGCGCGGGTCGGCACCGCGTTCTGGATCATGGATTCCATCATCTGCGTTGCGGTAATCACCAACTTGTTAGATGCACGTGCCATGCGAATCATGCGCTTTTGCAGCGCCGGCACAGCCGCATTGCCAACCTCAACCGCGAGATCACCCCGCGCCACCATGATGCCGTCTGAGGCATCGAGAATTTCCTGCAAATTCGGAATCGCCTCTGCGCGCTCGATCTTCGCGATCATGCGCGCGCGATGACCATACGGCTCGCCGGCTATCGTGGCGAGTTGCCGCGCCATCGCCATATCGGTGGCATTTTTTGGGAATGACACCGCGACATAGTCCGCACCCAGACGCATCGCGGTTTTTATGTCGTCCATATCTTTGGCGGTCAATGCAGGTGCCGATAATCCACCGCCCTGTTTATTGATACCTTTGTTGTTGGATAGCTCACCACCGATTTTTACGCTGGTAAAAATCTGATGGCCAGCAATACGCTCTACATTCAGTACGATCAAGCCGTCATTCAATAGCAGCACATCGCCCGTGCTGAGATCTTTGGGCAGTTCTTTGTAATCCAGGCCTACACGTTCTTGATCACCGAGTTCGCAATCCGCATCAAGAATAAATTTATCGCCTTTGTCGAGCTGAATTTTGCCGTCTTTAAATTTACCGATACGAATTTTCGGGCCCTGCAAATCTGCCATGATGGCGATCTCCCGGCCACAGGTGGTCGCGGCATCGCGCACCATCTGCGCGCGTTCAACATGGTCTTCCGCCTTGCCGTGTGAAAAATTCAATCGCACGACATCAACACCTGCCGCGATCATGCGCTCCAGAATCTCTAAGGTATTCGATGCCGGACCAACGGTGGCTACGATCTTGGTGGCGCGCTGTTTCATGCTTGGGTTCCGATGATTGAGTGGTGTGCTTAGCTGTGGGCTCGTTGCTGAAGTATGTCTACTGCGGGTAATACTCGTCCTTCCAAAAACTCCAGGAAAGCGCCACCACCGGTGGAGATGTAGCCGACTTTATCGGTAATGCCGTATTTCGCGATAGCGGCCAAGGTGTCACCGCCACCTGCAATCGAGAACCCATGCGAATCAGCAATCGCTTTCGCAATCATTTTGGTGCCGTTACCAAACTGATCGAACTCAAATACACCTACCGGACCGTTCCAGACGATGGTGCCCGCGTCAAGTAACTGCGCAGCAAGTGCATTCGCTGTCTCCGGCCCGATGTCGAGAATCATGTCATCGTCGGCCACATTGTGCGCTGACTTAACTTCTGCAACAGCATCTGCAGCAAAGGTCTTGGCGCACACCACATCGGTCGGAATAGGTACGCTGGCACCGCGCTGCTGCATTAACGCGATGATGGCTTTCGCTTCATCAACCAGTTCGGCCTCTGCCAATGACTTGCCAATGGGTAGGCCTGCGGCCAGCATGAAGGTATTGGCAATGCCACCACCGACAATCAGCCGGTCTACTTTGTCGGCGAGCGATTTCAAAATAGTGAGCTTGGTTGATACTTTGGAGCCTGCCACGATGGCCACTAAAGGATGCGCCGGTTGACCAAGCGCCTTGCCTAATGCGTCAAGCTCTGCAGCGAGTAAAGGAC
>VERA01000129.1 GCA_018882935.1 Burkholderiaceae bacterium
ATTTTGTGTCGCACACAGCGTCGGGCCACCGCTTCAGCTACCTCAGAAGTGGCAGTGCCGCAAGTCGTATTACGCCGGCACAGCTGCCCGTCGCTGCGATCGAAGCAGCACGTTGGCTGCATGTATCCGCAATCAGCCAAGCCATTAGTGCATCGTCACATGACACGGTCGCGGCAGCAATAGCATGCGCCAAAGCACACGGCACCCAGATCAGCTACGACCCGAATCTGCGCCTGGCGCTGTGGCCCGTGGAGCGCGCGCGCGAAACCATACGCGCCACCGCAGCACACGCCGACGTGTTCCTGCCAAGTCTGGAAGACATTCTCACACTGACCGGTCTGCAGTCGGCAGAGGAAGCGCTGCAATGGTGTATCGATACCGGTGCCCGTCAGATTATCTTGAAGCTCGGCGATCGCGGTGTTCTTGCATGGCTGGCCGGTGAGCGTATTTCGCTCGCGCCGTATCGTGTTGATCGTTTAGACGCCACCGGCGCCGGCGATTGCTTCGCCGGTACTCTGCTTGCTTGCCTGTGCGCCGGTGAGACGATCGCATCAGCCCTACATACCGCCAATGCAGCAGCAGCGCTATCGACTACCGGCTTCGGCGCAGTCGCGCCTTTGCCAACGCGCGCCGATGTGCAGCGCTGGCTTGCTTCGCGGCAGAAAGAAGTCAGCGATGTCATCGATTGAACAGCTAAAACATCTTGCACAATCGGTTGGCGTGATACCGACGCTGGTGATTGATGATCTCGATCATGCGGTGCCACTCGCCCGCGCACTCAATGAGGGTGGCTTGAGTGTCCTTGAGATTACGCTGCGCACACCGGTGGCATTGCAGGCGATTCAGCACATACGTGAGGCGCTTCCCTCGCTCATGGTTGGCGCTGGCACAGTGTGCGATGTCAATACCGCCGCCGCCGCTTGTGATGCTGGCGCGCAGTTTTTGGTAAGCCCGGGTTACTCAGCTGCGCTAGGTAGCTATTGCCGCAAGCAGCAGCAAATACTGATACCCGGCGTTGCCACAGCTAGCGAGATCATGGCCGCGCTCGCCGACGGTCATGATTTTTTGAAGGCTTTTCCGGCAGCCGTTATCGGTGGTACGCGCTGGTTGCAAGCAATGCGCGGGCCGTTCCCTGCTGCACAGTTCTGTGCCACCGGTGGCATAAGCAACAATGAAGTGGCCGATTATTTATCGCAAGCGAATGTACTGTGCGTTGGCGGTAGCTGGATGACACCCGCTGATGCGGTGAAAAATAAAAACTGGTCGCATATCACTGCGCTGGCGCGCGCTGCTTGCCAGGCACGTAACAGCGCACGACATACGCCCACTTAAACAGGCATAAACAGGGAGATACGCATGTTTTTCAGATACTGGGCTCGTACGATCGCCATCCTGTTGCTGAGCTTGGGCATTGCGCACACTGCGCATGCGGCAGATAACTACCCTACCCGACCGATCACGCTGATCGTGCCATTTGCAGCCGGTGGCGGTACCGACGGTGTGGCGCGCATTATCGGCACCTTGCTCGAGAAAGAACTCGGGCAACCGGTGAATGTGGTCAACCGCGCCGGTGGTAATGGCGTGGTGGGTCATGCTGCTATTGCAGCAGCAGCAGCAGATGGCTACACACTCGGTATGGTTACTGTGGATATCACCATGCTGCATTGGGCCAAACTGACCCCACTCACCGGGCGTGATTTCACGCCGCTTGCGCTGATGAATATTGATCCGGCGGCGATCATCGTACGATCCGACGCGCCATATAAAAAACTGGATGATTTACTCAAAGCGATTAAAGCCAACCCCGGCAAATTCAAATCTTCAGGTACCGGGCTCGGTGGTATCTGGCACTTGGCCATGGCCGGCATGCTGAAAGATGTCGGCATAGATACCTCTAGCGTGCCATGGGTACCCTCTACCGGCGCAGCGCAGGCCATGAACGATTTGGTCGCAGGTGGTGTCGAGTTCGTCACCTGCTCGCTGCCGGAGGCCCGCGCACTGATCGATGCCGGAAAAGCCAGACCACTCGTGATCATGTCTGACAAAGCATCCAGCTTGTATCCGAATGTGCCTACGCTACAGGCCGCAGCAAACAGCAAATGGACCTTGGGTGCTTGGCGCGGTCTGGCGGCGCCGCGTAACTTGCCGCCCGACACACAAGTCAAACTCGGCAGCGCACTGAAAAAAATCTACGACAGCAAAGCGTTTCAGGATTTCATGGCCAGCCGTGGCTTCGGCATTACCTATGCCGATGCCAAAGCCTTCGAACAATTCATGCTGCGCGGTGATGCCGACATGGGCGCCACCATGAAATCTGTCGGTCTGGTGAAGTAAAGCGCAGCATGAAACTACATGACACCTTAAGCGGGCTGGTACTGCTGGTACTGGCCTTGCTCATCGGCTGGAACGCGAGTAGCTTTCCCGAGGTACCAGGCCAGCAAATCGGGCCTGCGGTTTTTCCAAAAGCATTGGCGGGTTTACTGGCGCTGTGCGCGGCGCTACTGATACTGCGCGGTCGGCAAGCAAATTCCGGACAAACCTGGGTGCAGCTAGGCGCGTGGCTGCAATCACCGCTGCATCGGCGTAATTTTTTGATCACGCTGGCGTGCTTGATCTTTTATGTCATGGCATCGGAATTTCTTGGCTTTCTGCTGTGCAGCGTAGCGATTTTATCGGCGATGTTTTACGCGCTGTCAGTACAGCCGACGCGAATCTTGCCGCTTGCAATAGGTGTCACCCTGTTAATTCATACGTTGTTTTACAAGGGCCTGCGCGTGCCTTTGCCGTGGGGCGTGTTAAGCCCAATCCAGTGGTGAGGCGAACCGTATGAGTATGTCAGTATGGATGGCTGCGTTGGATCTGGTGCTCGATCCGCAGGTGCTCATCGTTATTTTAGGTGCCGCGATATTCGGGCTGCTGATCGGCTGCATACCCGGCCTCACCGCCACTATGGCCACTGCACTCTTGGTGCCGCTCACCTTCTTTATGCCACCGGTACCCGCAGTGGCAGCGATTGTGACCGCAACCGCGATGGCGATATTCTCGGGCGATATCCCCGGGGCCTTGCTGCGCATACCCGGCACACCAGCATCTGCTGCATACGCCAATGAAGCGTATCAAATGACCATCAAAGGCCAGGCCGAGCTGGCGCTCGGTACCTGCCTGGTGTTCTCTGCTATTGGCGGTTTGTTTGGCACCTTGGTATTGATCATGTTTTCGCCGTCACTGGCAGAATTTGCGCTGCAGTTTTCATCGTTCGAATATTTCTGGTTGATGATTCTGGGATTATCCGCTGCTGTATTTGTTGGTAGTGGAAGCAAATTAAAGGCATCTATCTCACTACTGATCGGGCTGCTGATTGCCTGTGTTGGTATGGAAAATCCGGCAGCGCATCCACGCTTCACCTTGGGTTTGCCTGAGCTGATGAGCGGCATTGAGCTGATACCCATGATGGTGGGGCTTTTTGCAGTATCAGAGCTGCTGCGCTACGTGACCGATGTAGCGCCTCCGCCGATCGTTGTCGCGACAAAGATTGGCAATATCTTTAGCGGCATGTGGGGGCTGCTGAAAACTTATCCGGTGCAGCTGCTGCGTGGCAGCGCACTTGGCACACTGATTGGTATTCAACCCGGCGCGGGCGCTGACATGGCGGCGTGGATGAGCTATGCCGCAAGTAAAAAATTTTCCAAGGAACCCGAGAAGTTCGGTACTGGCCATGTTGAAGGGATTGCAGAATCCGGCGCTGCCAACAACTCGGCGTTAGCCGGTGCGTGGATACCGGCAATCGTTTTTGGCATACCTGGCGATTCAATCACCGCAATCGCGATCGGCGTTCTGTATCTAAAGAACATGAACCCGGGTCCGACCATATTCATCAATAATCCGCAAAACATCTACGCGATCTTCATCGTCTTCATGCTGGCAAATCTGATTATGTTGCCGCTCGGTTGGTTAACCGTCAAACTCGCCACCAAAGTATTGAATGTTGCGCGCAATATTCTGATGCCGACTATTCTTGTATTTTGTATCGTTGGTGCTTTTGCTGTCACCAACTCAAGTCTGGGCGTGATCTTGATCCTGTGCTTTGGGGTGATTGCGTTCGTCATGGAGGAAAACGGCTTCCCGATTGCACCGGTTATTCTTGGTGCAGTGCTGGGCAAAATGCTGGAAGAGAACTTGGTCACCTCGCTGATCAAATCGGACGGTGACGCCCTCTTGTTTTTCACTCGGCCGATTGCGATGTGGCTGGCAGCAGCCACATTCATCATCGTCAGCTGGCCACTATTCAAATGGGCTCTTCAAAAACGCTGAACTGCCACTGATGCCATGGGCAATTCAAAAACGCTTAACTGCCGATGATGCCGCTGCTTATAC
>VERA01000048.1 GCA_018882935.1 Burkholderiaceae bacterium
ACGCATTGCGGCTGCACTATCAAGCGCGGCGAATATTCCTCACGCTTATCCCACTCGGTCGTCGGCACGCTTTATGCCGAAGTGTCACAATGCACCGTTTTTTTGACCAAAGCTGATCCTGCAAGCCTATGAGTGATACCCCAATCCCAACCGCCATTACACTCCACAAAGCATCGCGCACGCTGGAGCTAGCCTTCGGCGATCAAAGTTACACGCTCTCGTTCGAGATGCTGCGGGTGTTGTCGCCCTCTGCCGAGGTGCGTGGCCATGGGCCGGGGCAAGAGACACTACAGACGGGCAAGCGCTTGGTGGAGATTACGTCGATCGAGCCGGTGGGTCACTACGCGATACGACCGGTGTTCTCGGATGGGCATGACAGCGGTATTTATTCCTGGGATCTGCTGCATCGCTTCTGCATCAACCGCGATCAACTCTGGCGACAATATATTCAGGCGCTGGAGAATGCCGGATTCACTGAAGAATCCGGCCGTGATAAACCAATGACAACGCGCTCGAGCTAGCGAGCCATAAGCCTATAAATTTTTCGCACCCGCTCCGATTCATCCCGGGTCCGTACGGTTGCCGCCGGGTGTGGCACTGTGTGAAAAATTTTGCGGCGCAGGCTGCGGTGCGTCAATCACATTGCGAGAGTTAGGCAAATTGGAAAAGGCCTCAGCAAGCGTGATCGCAGTGGTCGTATGGGAAGCGGTACTTATCGGCTGAGCCATCGCTCTTGGTGCCGGCTCTTCTTCAATGGCCATCTGTGGTCGAATAAATTGCATCAGCATATAAATTTGCCGGTACATCAGATCGGCGTACAAGGTAGCCTCCTCTGCAAGTGCGTCAGGCAGCTTTAATAAATCAGCAGAGTCGACCTTGATTTTTAGTGCTTCTCTGAAAGCTAGCAGCAATTGCGACGATTGCAGATCGCTCAATGGGCTCCCGCCCATCTCATCATCGATATTGGTTGCGACGCTGCTTTGGCTAGGGATTAATGAATTCAAAGAAAACTCACTACTGCTGCTTGATGCGGATGGTATCGTCGTAGATGCATCTGCTGTGTCGACCAAAGGCATCATGAACGTCGTTTCCCAAGCAGTGCGCCACGCATGATCAATTTCAAGGGCAAGCGCCGCGTAGACGCCGTGATGCATCATCTGTGCGGCGATCATACCCGGCGCGGGAGGCATTTTAGGAATAGCTCCGTGCTGTTTCGACACCGTGAGATACAAACACTTTTCAAAGAGTTCGGTGAACAAGGCTATCACTGATGACTCATAGTTATGGGCACTCAAAAAAAGTGCTCTAATTTTTAGTCGGGAGCTTGACACTATTTTGTCGCGCAGTTGATGCCAGCCGAGCGGGTCATACGCGTCGTTGATCGAATTTTCTTCCAGAGCCAACTTCTCCATAGTAGCCATGATGCCGGAGAAGAATTGCTTGAAATGCTCCTCAGATACCAAGACAAGCGGCGTAGGGCCGAATAACTTGAACCGTATGAGCGGAACCGCTTTGATGTAATCGCATAAGAAATTAATCACCGGAAGCGGAGTACCACATTCGGTGAGCTGAATTTCAGTTGCTGTGCGATCCCAGTCTTTATCAGCATTGCTGAGTGCGAGCCTAACCGTCGCAGCAAGCCTATTTTCATACACCGGTGGGAAGTCAGGCGAAAAATTCGGAGAAGGACGAATACCCCTAAAGGGACTTGCAGTTTGCATGAGCATCTCGCGAATGATTGGTTGCGTCGCTTTACCGATGGCGGCCGAACGTAATGAATTCCAATCAATTTGGCGCTTTGCTTGCTCTAGAACCAGTTGGAAGATATAGATGATTTCGTAATCCCATAAGCTGAACACGCCGGTATTGCTGAGGGCAAGGCTGGCCAACTCAGCGGCAAGCTCTAATGCATTCAAGCCGCTTGTGTTCATCTGACCAATTTTTACGCCAAATCGGATGATGAAATCAACTAAGCTTTGGTCACCAAATTGCACCGCTCGCATCAGAATATCGTTACCCGTCTCGTCAATTTCAAAGATCGATGCGCCATGCCTCAATAGCAGCGCTACTACGTGAAATCGCTGTTCAGCAAGAAGTTTTGCCGAAGTGCTAAGGCTTAGCATGAGCAAAGATTTATCAGTGTCTCGTCTTCGGATCGCATGAGCTGGTAGCGAAGCGGGCGCGCCCACCGATAACAGGAATTCAATCGCCTTCAGCGCCCCGAACCGTATTGCTACAGCGAGTGCTTTGTATCCGAAATGCCACTTGCTTTTTAGTTCGGCGCCGCGCTGGATCAGTAACTTCAATAGGTCGACATCATCATGTTGTGCTGCGTGAACAAGCGCATTTTTACCAAGTGCACCAGGGATATTAGGGTTGGCGCCGTATTTAAGTAGCATCTTCGCTGCGTTGCTCGCGTGTTCGTAGCATGCGAGATTAAGTGCGGTGTCGTAGGAATGATCGTTTACATCATTGGTATGAAGATTAAGTCCAAATTGACGTTCAAGTTCAAATAAGCGCTTGACCATATTGGCTTGATCAGAAATCGCCGCTATTTTGAGGAGTGTCGAACCAAGTTCCTGGAGCTTTATAGGGTCTTCATGTTCTAAAAGTAGGTCGAACAATGCCATACGACCTGTTTCGACTGCCGTATAAAAAACGGATCTACACCGGAAATGACCAAAAAAAAACGTATTGGTAGTGATACGTAAATCGGCGCCTTTATCAAGCAATCGTGAGCAGCACTCGATCTGATTATTCGCTGCCGCATACCAAAGCGCTGTCAAGCCTGATGTGTCTACGAAATCAATATCTACGCCGAACTTAAAGATGAGCTCGCAGATGGGATAGTTGCCCTTGCGAGCGGCCACAAACAGTGGATGCTGCTTGGTGGCGGCTGCAGGATTTTTCTCCAAATGAGCCCCGCCAAACGTAAGCAAAAGAGCAAACATCTCGAGGTTTCCGCGCGCTGCGGAATAGCTGAGTGCATCTCTACCAACCGAATCCTTCACATTCACCTGTGTTTTAGGGTTGTGCAAAAGGACCCGCACTAAGCTGATATGATTGTGTTCAGCCGCCATCATCAACGCAGTTGTGCCATTCTGATTTCTTTCGTTGGGGTCTGCACCAGCATTGAGTAGGGTTTGTATGAGCTCGGCGTCACCGAGGGCGGCCGCCATCATCAATGGCGTACAGTATTCGCTACCCGGCAAGTCAGAGGATGTTTCCGAATGCTCATCACTTGAATCATCATCGATGTGATTAGCTTCTTGATCAGGTAAGGT
The DNA here is from genome assembly GCA_018882935.1 of Burkholderiaceae bacterium. Lineage (GTDB taxonomy): Bacteria > Pseudomonadota > Gammaproteobacteria > Burkholderiales > Burkholderiaceae_D > Pernthalerella. The sequence continues at coordinate 3,285 of VERA01000048.1, forward strand.
GCCGCCCCGGTTGGTATGCCATTGCGATAGGCTGCAAGCCAAGCGTTTCCGATCAGATTCAGGTGTAATCAGCCAAAGTGCTGGTGAATTTTGTTCGTCATCCATTTCGTGCGACAAAACGAATAACCCACATTCTTGCAACAGCTGTTCCAACTCCGGCGGCAGAAGGCCGACGCATATCAATGAATATCCATCGGGCCATTCTTTTACCGCGTCTCCAAAAAGCAGACGAGTAGCTAACCCCAGATCTAACCCATCAATGGTTGCTATAGCGTGAGCTTGATCCGGTTCTAATACATATCGGATTGGGTGAATGGTTGAACCAGGTGGTACGCTCGTCATTGAGGATGACGATAAGCTGCTTGAAGACGATGATGAAGATGAAGATGAAGATGAAGATGAAGGTCTCTCGGGCTGATCGCGTTCGGTCTGTCTGGAGGAGATTTCAGCTGTAAGGCGAGCGCGCTTTAATGTCGGTTCGTTGTGTGCGACCTGCTCGTTAGCATCGTCGTCCCTCGCGCGCTTTGCGTTGCGCAACGGTTTTGAAGTACGGGAATCATCTCCCTCCGGATTATCCACCTCCATCCCATCGTCGGCTGATTCCTGTGTGTACTGAACCATCTGCGGTGATTGTGCTTGCTGCTTATGGTGCGATGGCGTTTCATTTTCATGCTCATCGTCACACAAATCGAAATCGGAAAGTTCGTAGCTAAAACTACCGAGGCCACCAGGCGTCATAGTGAGTATTTCCTAGAAAAGTGCAGGGCCATCCCTGTCTGCGGGCGGTGAGTGGTGACGCCTCCTATTTGGTTCAACGATCAGACCGGATCGGCTACCGACCCTAAACCACGTATTGCGACGCCCTATTGCACTTCAGTGCACCGTCAATACTTTTACGACTTTGGCAGCGCTATCTAGCAGGCATAGGCTGCGCTTGTATAATCAGCCAACGTCATGTCAAACGTCTCCTGGGTAATCCATCATGTCCCAAACCCATTTCGGCTTCCAGCAAGTTCCAGAAGCACAAAAGGTAAAAAAAGTCGCCGAGGTCTTTCATTCTGTCGCCGCCAAATACGACGTCATGAATGATCTGATGTCGGCCGGCTTGCACCGGTTGTGGAAGGCATTCACCATCGCGCAAGCCGGCGTCAGGCCTGGGTTTAAGGTTTTAGATATCGCTGCCGGCACGGGTGACTTGACGGCGGCATTTGCCAAACGTGCGGGCCCTAGCGGGCAGGTGTGGCACACCGATATCAATGAATCTATGCTGCGCGTTGGGCGTGATCGAATGATCAACCAGGGTCTATTGCTGCCAACACTCATCTGCAATGCTGAGAAATTACCGTTTCCTGATAATTATTTTGATCGCGTATCGGTAGCATTTGGCTTGCGTAACATGACGCACAAAGACATGGCGCTGGCTGAGATGCGCCGGGTGCTCAAGCCTGGCGGAAAATTGCTGGTGCTGGAGTTTTCTAAAGTGGCCGAGCCGCTGCAAAAACCCTACGATGTGTACTCGTTCAAGGTGCTGCCGTGGCTAGGTAACAAGATCGCCGGTGACGCCGATAGCTATCGCTATCTGGCGGAATCAATTCGTATGCATCCGGATCAAGAGACCTTGAAAACCATGATGCAAGATGCTGGCTTGGAACGCGTGCAGTACTTCAACCTTACCGCCGGCGTGGCGGCGTTACATGTGGGCGTGAAGCTTTGATCACGCCCATGCTGCCGGAGCGATCACTGATCGGCGTCATCAATCATCTGCTATCGCGCCAGCCATCGCTGCGCGACAAACTCAGGCCCCATGCGGGCAAGGTTGCTTGCCTCGACGTCAGCCTGACCCAATTTAAGCTAAGCGTTGCAACCGACGGTTTAATGCAGCCCGCCGTCATCGAGCCGAATGTCACCATCACTGTTCAACCAGCAAATATCCCGCGCATCCTGAGCGATATGGATCGTGCGTTTTCGTATGTGACGATCAGCGGTGATGCTGATTTCGCACGTGTGATTTCCGAGCTTGCGAATGAGCTACGTTGGGATCTGGAAGAAGAACTGGTGCCATGGGTCGGTGATATTGCCGCGGTACGCATTGCGAATGCGGCTCGTCAGTTTTTGCGCACGGCAAAGAGTACTGCACAAAATCTGGCAGAAAACATGGCCGAGTACTGGCTGGAAGAAAACCCGACACTGTTATACCGCCATGCGGGCGATGATTTTGCCGCTGAAGTGGCGCGGCTGCGGGATGATGTCGAGCGCATGAGTAAACGTATCGAGCAGATCGAGCGACGCGCTCGCACGGGTGCGGCATGATCGTGCGTGTGCTTCGCGTGTTGAAAATTGTCAGCGTCGTCTTGCGCTACGGTCTCGATGAAATTGTCTTGTCCAGCGCGCGCCGCCCGATGCCGTTGAGGTTGATAGGCATCCTATGTTTTTGGCGGGATCTTTCGGTAGCACGCGGTGCTCGCCTGCGGCGTGCGCTCGAGGAGCTAGGCCCGATTTTTGTGAAGTTTGGTCAGCTGCTATCAACGCGACGCGATTTAATGCCGCCCGATATTGCTGATGAACTCGCGCTGTTGCAGGATCGTGTGCCGCCATTTGCCTCTGACTTGGCGGTTGCCGAGATCACGCGTGCGCTGGGTGCCCCCCCAGATCAGCTATTCGGTAGCTTTCAGCGTGAGCCGGTAGCGTCTGCCTCGGTGGCGCAGGTACATTTCGCGACATTGAAAGATGGCACCGAAGTCGCTGTCAAAGTACTGCGCCCCGGTATTTTGCGTGCGATTGAGAGCGATATCGCGCTCATGCGCATCATCGCGGGTTGGGTATATCGTTGGTCGGAAGATGGTCGGCGTTTACGTCCGCGCGAGGTCGTTGCAGAGTTTGACAAATATCTGCACGACGAACTTGATCTAATGCGTGAAGCGGCAAATGGTAGCCAGCTACGGCGCAACTTCGAGCAGTCGGCGTTGTTGCTGGTGCCTCAGATGTACTGGGATTACTGTGCCGAGTCGGTGATTGTTATGCAGCGCATGCATGGCATTCCTATTTCGCAGCTTGATAAGCTGCGTGAGGCGGGCGTCGATCTGCAAAAGCTATCGCGTGATGGTGTTGAAATCTTTTTTACCCAGGTATTTAGGCACGGCTTTTTTCACGCCGATATGCATCCCGGGAATATTTTGGTGTCGACTGATCCTGCCACTTTCGGTCGCTATATTGCACTGGACTTTGGTATCGTCGGTACGCTGACCGATTTTGACAAAGATTATTTGTCGCAAAATTTTCTCGCATTTTTCCGGCGTGATTATCGACGCGTGGCACAAGCGCACATTGAATCCGGTTGGGCGCCGCCAGATACCCGGGTAGATGAGTTGGAAGCAGCGGTACGCGCCTGTTGCGAGCCGATCTTTAACAAACCTTTAGCCGAAATATCGTTCGGCCAAGTCTTGTTACGTTTATTCCAAACCTCGCGCCGATTCAATATTGAAGTTCAGCCGCAACTGGTGCTGCTGCAAAAAACGCTGCTGAATATTGAAGGTCTAGGCCGGCAGCTCGATCCCAATCTGGATTTGTGGCAGACCGCCAAGCCGATTCTCGAGCAATGGGTGAAAGAGCAAATGGGTTGGCGCGGATTTCTTGACAAGCTCAAGGCTGAGGCGCCGCAGTACGCGCATCTGCTGCCGGCGCTGCCACGCTTGTTGCATCAGGCCTTGACCACGCGCGCCGAACCGCCGCCAGATCACAGCCCATTACTCAAGCGCTTGATCTCAGAGCAGCGCCGTACCAACTTGCTGCTTGGTGTGATCGTCTATTTTGGTGGCGGCCTGCTCGCCGGCATCTTATTGGTGCAATTATTCGTTTACTTGCACAGCGGCGGCTAATCAGCACTAATCAAGCGGCCGCGAGTCAGCTTGGGCACGTTTGTTCGTTAGTGTTCTGATATCACTTTTTACGTAATCGCACCCTCACACCATCACATCTGCAGCGCACTCAAGGGCTGCGGCAGCCTCATCTGAAAAATTTTGCGCCCGATAGAAAAAGCTCGCGGCTATAATCGCCGCAATTTTTTTGCGGCTACAAATTTGCCGTGCCGGGAGACGACATGACGCCTCTGCTCACATTTGTGCTGCTTTATCTGCTGGTCTCGATCAGCATCGGCTTGTATGCCGCCACGCGCGTCAAGAGCGCCACGGACTACGCTGTCGCCGGACGCTCACTACCCCTGCCGATTGTTATTGCCACCGTATTCGCCACATGGTTCGGCTCTGAGACAGTACTCGGTATTCCAGCACGGTTTGCTGAACACGGCTTGGGTGGCACGGTAGAAGATCCGTTTGGTGCGTCGCTATGCCTGATCTTTGTTGGCCTGTTCTTCGCGCGCAAGTTGTACCGCATGGAATTGCTGACAATTGGCGATTACTTCAAACAGCGTTACAACCGTCCGGTGGAAGTCATCGTCTCGCTTTGTATTGTTGCGTCGTACCTCGGCTGGGTATCGGCGCAGATTACTGCGATGGGACTGGTATTCAACGTGCTCACCGGCGGTGCTATTCCAATGTCGTACGGCATGGTGCTCGGCGCAGCGATCGTGCTGCTGTATACCTTGTTTGGCGGTATGTGGTCGGTCGCCTTGACCGACGCGTTTCAAATGTTGCTGATCGTCGCTGGCATGATATTCATTGCCTGGGTCATCGCCGATGCTGCGGGTGGCGCGGGTAAAGTCATTAGCCATGCGTCTGAAGCGGGCAAACTACGCTTCTTGCCAGAGATGACGCTGCCCAGCATGCTGGCATTTATTGGTGGAGCAGTCACCATCATGTTCGGCTCAATCCCGCAGCAAGACGTGTTTCAGCGCGTGATGTCAGCGCGCAATGAGAATGTGGCGGCCTCTGGTGCTGTTATCGGTGGCTCGATGTACTTCGTCATCGCATTCATTCCCATGTTTTTGGTGTACGCCTCGCAGCTGATCGACCCCGCACTGTTTGCTTCACTGCTCGAAGAAGATTCACAACTGATACTGCCAACCCTGATTTTGCGCGACACGCCATTGCTGGCGCAGATCATGTTTTTTGGTGCGCTGTTATCCGCGATTATGTCCACGGCGAGTGGTACTTTACTCGCGCCGAGCGTGACACTCACGGAGAACATCATTCGCGAGATGCGCCCGATGAACGATCGTCAGCTGCTAATGACAACACGTATCGTGGTCGTATGCTTTGCCATCGTCGTTACTGCTTTTGCCTTACTTTCACAAGGAATGCCGATCTACGAGATGGTGGGTAATTCCTACAAAGTGCCCTTGGTCGGCGCATTCATTCCTCTGGTGATGGGCCTGTACTGGCACCGTTCCACCACGCAGGGCGCGCTGGTGTCGGTGATTGGTGGCTTGCTGTCGTGGGTGCTGATGGAAGTTTTTGGTGCTGAATCGATCTGGCCGCCGCAACTGGTTGGCCTGCTGGTAGCGTTTCTCGGCATGATCGTCGGCTCACTAGCGCCGCAGTGGGTGGGCCAGCAGACGGAACAGGCGCCGGCCTGAGGTGTGGTCTTGCAGGCGCATAGCGTCAGGCCACATGCTACGTGGGTGACCTAAGCGGGCTGCACGCCATCGGCGAAGATGAAGAACAAGCGCCCGCTGCGCGCCATTGCTCGCTGCCAAAACCCCCTATAATCGAGGGTTTTCTATAATTCGCAGGGAGAAACTCGTGCCGATCTACGCCTACCGCTGCGAAGCTTGCGGCTTCGCGAAAGACGCGCTGCAGAAAGTCTCTGACGCGCCGCTTACCGACTGCCCCGCCTGCGGCGAGGCAAAATTCAAGAAACAACTCACCGCCGCTGGCTTTCAGTTGAAAGGCACCGGTTGGTACGTTACCGATTTTCGAAATGGCTCGAATGGCGCGAAACCTGGCGCAGCTGACGCGAACAAATCCGACAGTACTGCTGCCGGTGGTGAGAGTGCCGGTAGCGCCCCCGCTGGCGGCGCCGGCGATAGCGCAGGCAACTCAAGCAGCAGCACGAATGCAAGCGGCGGTAATAACAGCGGCACTGGGAGTGCAGCAACAAGTGCATCCGGCGCCGCTAGCGGTGGCGATAGCGCGGGCAGCAAGTCAGCCCCAGCCGCTTAAGCGAGACAGGCATGCGTAAATACTTTATTACCGGTTTGCTGGTACTCGTACCGCTGGTGATTACGCTGTGGGTGCTGAACCTCATCGTGGGTACGCTCGACGGCTCGCTGGTGCTACTGCCGCCTGAGTGGCGACCCGAGTCACTGTTTGGTTTCCATCTACCTGGCTTTGGTACGTTGGTGACGCTGCTGATTGTTTTTGTGACCGGCCTGGTGACGCAAAACATTATTGGTAATCGTGTGCTTCGGTTGTGGGAATTGCTGCTGCAGCGCATACCGGTGGTGAATTCGATCTACTCGAGCGTGAAGCAGGTGTCCGATACCTTGCTGTCATCGAGTGGCAATGCGTTTCGTAAGGCGTTGCTGGTGCAGTACCCGCGCGAAGGTATCTGGACCATTGCCTTTCAAACCGGTGTGCCTGGCGGCGATGTTAAAAACCACCTGATGGGTGATTACATTAGCGTTTACGTGCCGACTACACCGAACCCAACCTCGGGGTTTTTCTTGATGCTGCCGAGAACCGACGTTATTGAGCTTGAGATGAGCGTCGATGAAGCGCTGAAATACATTGTATCGATGGGCGTAGTTGCGCCACCCGATAAAAAACTCACCACGGTAGCAACGCCGAAGAGTCACTAACACTCCTAATCTGTCGAGAAATTATTCATGTCTATGCGTACACATTACTGCGGCCTGACCTCCGAGGCGCAGATGGGCCAAACCGTCAGCTTGTGCGGCTGGGTGCACCGCCGTCGTGATCATGGCGGTGTCATTTTTATTGATCTGCGCGACCGCGAAGGTCTGGTGCAAGTCGTTTGCGACCCGGATCGCGCCGATATGTTCAAAGCCGCAGAAGCGGTGCGTAATGAATTTTGCTTACGTATTACCGGGCTGGTGCGTGCTCGTCCCGCTGGTACTGAAAACGCTGGACTGACCTCGGGCAAGATCGAAGTGCTGTGCCACGAGCTTGAAGTACTCAACCCGTCAGTCACGCCGCCGTTTCAGCTGGATGACGATAACTTATCCGAGACCACGCGCCTGACGCATCGCGTACTCGATCTACGCCGTCCGCAGATGCAGCACAACCTGCGTTTGCGTTATCGCGTATCGATGGAAGTGCGTAAATTCCTCGATGCCAACGGCTTCATCGATATCGAAACACCGATGCTGACTAAATCCACACCCGAAGGTGCGCGCGATTATCTGGTGCCTTCGCGTGTGAATGCGGGTCATTTTTTTGCTTTACCGCAGTCGCCGCAGCTGTTCAAGCAGTTGCTGATGGTGTCTAACTTTGATCGCTACTATCAGATCACCAAGTGCTTCCGCGATGAAGACTTGCGCGCCGATCGTCAGCCCGAGTTCACGCAGATCGACTGTGAAACCTCGTTCATGAGCGAGCAGGAAATTCGCGATCTGTTTGAAGGCATGATCCGTGGTGTGTTCAAGAATGTGTTGAACGTCGATTTGCCGAACCCATTCCCGGTAATGGACTTTGCCACCGCGATGGCACGCTATGGCTCGGATAAGCCCGACATGCGCGTCAAGCTTGAATTCACCGAGCTGACCGATGTAATGAGAGACGTCGACTTCAAAGTGTTCGCCGGTGCGGCCAATATGGAGGGTGGTCGTGTGGTTGCCTTGCGCGTTCCGGCTGGCGGTGCAATGCCACGCTCCGAGATTGACAGCTACACGCAGTTTGTAGCGATCTACGGCGCCAAAGGGCTGGCATATATCAAGGTCAATGAAAAAGCCAAAGGCCGTGACGGTTTGCAGTCACCGATTGTGAAGAATATTCATGATGCGGCACTAACGCACATTCTCGAGCGCACGGGCGCGCAAGATGGCGACTTGATTTTCTTCGGCGCCGACAAAGCCAAGATCGTCAATGATGCAATCGGTGCCCTGCGCGTAAAGATCGGCCATAGTGAATTTGGCCGTCAGCATGGTTTGTTTGAAGAGAGCTGGCGTCCGCTGTGGGTGGTTGACTTCCCGATGTTCGAGTACGACGAAGACGAAAATCGCTGGAACGCGTTGCATCACCCATTCACCGCGCCGAAGGCTGGCCATGAAGATTTTATCGATTCGGCACCCGGGCGCGCAATTGCGCAAGCTTATGACATGGTGCTGAACGGGTGGGAACTGGGTGGTGGCTCTGTGCGTATTCATCGTGCTGATGTACAGAGCAAGGTTTTTCAAGCGCTCAATATTGGCGATGAAGAGGCACGTATCAAGTTCGGATTCTTGCTCGATGCCTTGCAGTACGGCGCGCCACCGCATGGTGGCCTCGCCTTCGGCCTTGATCGTCTGGTCACCATGATGACCGGTGCTGAATCGATCCGTGATGTGATCGCCTTCCCGAAAACTCAGCGTGCGCAATGTTTGCTGACTCAAGCGCCCTCAGCCGTCGACGAGAAACAGTTACGCGAATTGCACATTCGTTTGCGAGCGACTGAGCCGGCGGTCAAGAGTTAATGCTGCACTATCGATAAGTCGGAAAAACCTTTTCGTGTTTGTCGCTTCGGTACCAACCGTTTCGGTACCACTCGCTACGGCACTTCGCGCTTGATTGGCTTTCGCAAAAAACGGCCGGGACATTGTCTCCGGCCGTTTTTGTTTCTGAACTGATGAACGCTTCATAGTTACCGATCTAGGCAACTGCGCCTTAGCTGCGTCGATGCGCTGCCGATCAATTCACTGTGAAAGCGATCTTCATGACACCAACGCCTCAGCCGCGCCTGCCATCCGTGTTCCATGTTCGAGGAATCGCACCACCCCCGGGTAACACCGCGCCACCTCCAACTGATACCGTGCCACCAGTCGTCAATAGCGCACCTCAGCTCACTACGGTCGCGGTAGCCGAAGACCCCCGAGGAGAAAAACGTCCCAGACAAGATGAAGTGACCGATGCTGAAGAGCCCGTCGTAAAGCGCGCGCGTACCGCGCAAGCTGAATCGCCTATTTCTCCCGATCAGGCGCTGCTGAATGCTATCGAAGCAGGCAATACATCCGTTTGCTGCAGTCTGATCGATAAATTTCCAGAGTTAGTCAACAGCGCATTACCCGGGCCAAAGGGTCTTACTCCCCTTTGTCTTGCTGCACACCGCGGTAATGCAACGATGCTAAGGGTCTTGATAAATGCTGGCGCAGAAATAGACCGGCCAGCCAGTAATGGCAGCACGCCGCTGATGTTTGCGGCTGAGTGCGGCGATCCGGCCGTACTGGAAATTATTCTGAGAGCGGGCGCCAAGATTCACGCTGTCAATCGCACTGTTGGAAGAAATGCCCTATGTTTCGCGATCGCAGCAAAGCAAATACGTGCTTGTATTTGGCTAGTTCATGCAGGGGCAGATATCCGGCAATCTTTGTGTTTACCCCAGCGAGAAGGCGACAACAAGGTACTCATGTTCACGCCCCTAGACATGGCCATTGACTACGATTTTTCCGAGTTGATTGAATACTTACTCCACATAAATAAACTAGATATAGATAAATCCGTAACATCGTCTAATACAACTTTATTGAACCATGCAACTGCGGTTGGCTCTTTGGGTGTTGTCCGTATGTTGCTAAAGAGAGGCGCAAACTTAAATCTAGATTGGCAAGTTAACCGCACAGATAGAATCGCGCCTCCGTACCTATTGTCAAATGTATGGGAGGTTGCTGCATATTTTCGGCGCTTTTATGTCATTGAGCACTTGCTGGAGTCAGGCCGTTATCTGTCTTTAGCAAATCGGGTGTATATAAGTTTTTCGCGTGAAATAATTTTCAACTTAGCGAAAGATGTTTTTATTCATCTGCAACCACAGAAAAATCCCGTAACAGCACTTGATGGCCTGATCAACGACGATATTCGCAAGTACCCTGAAAAAATTCTTTTGGCTGTAGCTCGGCAACCCTTCGGTTCCTTTGAAAGTGGCGAATTAGCCGGACTGACGAGCCAGATTTCAAGCCAGCGCATCCTATGGAGTTTATTTTCCCCGGTACTTAACGACGATTTCATCGCTTGCGCAAGCATCATAGGGCGCAACACCGATACCTTGGGCCCGATCGATCGGCTGCCGTCTCCGACTTCGGCGCAGCGCCTGCAAATACTCATCGAGCGCTTGTCCGATTCTATTTGCTCACCAGATGCTCGACAGCTATTTTCCGGCCTTAATTTAAGCGCTGAGTCGGAACACAAAATGAACCAAATTGCCGAAGCTCAGATCGGGCTGTTGCTGAAAGGTATAGCTCACTTACGTGAGCGCTTTGCAGGTGACGTTACGTCTTTGCCAGGTCTGTGTGTTACGAGGTATATCTTGATCACGCAGCAGCTCAATCAAGAGGATCTGTACACAAAAATGACGATGAGCTGGGGTTTATATGATCCGGTGGCTCGTGCGGTCCTTCGGCTTATTCAAGAAGCCCTCGGGAATCTAAGATTGCTTGATGCGAATAGCCCTTCAAAGGAATTTGCAGAGAAATCATTGGCGGAAAAATTGCGTATCGCGATGGTTGACATCCTGGAGGTGTGGGATAAAGTTCCTGAGATCGTAGCGGCAATCGTAGAAAGCTCGAATAATGAAAAGGCCCATGGTGTACCTGATTTGTTATTCCAGCAATGGCGATTACTCTGCGAAGCCTTTGGTGTGACCAAGCCGCGGTATTCTCACTTTGGACCTAGACCGCTAAGTACCAGTGAATCAGAACCCGTCATTCAAGGTGAGCCAGTGATGGAAGTAGACGAGTCACCGGCAGCGTCAGTATCCCGTCGTGACGCTCAGCCGGTACACGGCAAGCATTAACCGGTATCGCCGACATATTGTTTGGTGCTCAACCGCGCCCGTTTTTCTATCAGACGAATCATGCATCCAATACCTGACTCTGGCACACCATCTCATTCCATTCAGCACCCACCAGTGAACCGTGCAACACAATCAACTAACGTTAACGTCGCTCCAGTATCAGCTACAGTTTCTCCTCAAATAAATAATGTCAACAGTGCGCAAGATCCACGTGGTACCAAGCGGGAACTGGAGCAGCACGATGACGGTGTGATCGAGAGCGCAGGTGAGCCTGCGCTTAAGCGGGCGCGTACTGGGCCCGCGTCTGTGGATTCGCCAATACAAACGCTATTCCAAGCCATAGAGCAAGGCGATCTTGACCGTCTTAAAGAGCTTCTACGAGAAGCGCCTACATTGAGATCTGCATTACATCTCGATTTTTTTGGCGCGACCCCGCTGGGTTTTGCGGCTAAATGCGGTCAAGAGCAGATCGTCGAGTTTCTTCTCCGGTCCGATGCACCCGTTAATGCGAAAGATACCGCCGGATGCACACCACTCATGTATGCAGCTGCAAATGGCCACGTCGGTATCATCTCCCAGTTACGGAATTTCCAAGCGCATATCGATGAAATGACACCAGATGGCTCAATGAACGCCCTGATGTTTGCGCTTGAATACAAGCAGCTGGAGGCTTGTAAGTATCTGCTGCATAGCGGCGCGAATATCAATCAACTCCTTCAATCACAGAGGAATTCTTCTGGAGGGCTAGAAATAACAACATCGCTTCTCAGTATTATTCGCGAAGATTTTGCGGCATTGATCAATTACCTGCTAGATATCCAATTCATGGCGGCGGATTCGTGCGCACTAGACACTCGCTCATGGAATCAGGTCTTGGTGTTGCATATCGCTGCGGAGTACGGCGCGGTTAATGTCGTACAGCTTTTTTTGGAACGGGGTGCTGATATAAATAGGCCGATCATTTCAAAAAATGGAAAAAAATATAATGACCTTACCGAATTTGCGCTCGCAAGAAGAGACTATCGCCTGCTTGAATGCATTGCTCCATTTTTGGCAGTCGACAAGGTTTTGGAAGTGATGCGTAACCCAACAAAAAACGCGTTTGGTAAAGACATTTTGAGTCATGTAGGCACTTGGAGCTCAGCGGCAGGTCAGTTGGGTGATGGTGTGAAGCTTGTAGAAGTGCGGGATAACCCAAAAAAAATGGTAGAGAAGGTCGCATGTGCCATGACTCTCGACAATCTGGCAAAGGGACACAGTCTTGTGCACGAAGCGTTGAGCCTCTCTAATGAATGGGCAAATGTGGGGCTATTGAGATGCTTCCTGAGGCCCATCGATAAGATTTCGCCCGGCAACCTGAAGAGCTTAGGTAATGGTTCATTCAAGCGCCCTACCGATCCGGCAGAGGGATGCGTCACGATGGCGCAAGCACTTAACATCATGATTGAATCGCTATCCATCGCTTGCGGGATGCATGCTCCCTTTTCGGGTTTGCATCTGACAGTAGGGACCGAGCAGGTCATGAATCAGATATTTTATCGTCAGAGCGCTTTCATACTACCTGTAATTGCGCAGCATCGTGCAGAGTTCGATGCCCGTGTGCTAACGCTTCCCCAACTCTGTCTCGAAGTCTATATTTCACGTACCAATCGTTGGAACGAGCCAGATCTATACAGAAAACTCACTGAAGAGTGGGGCTTGTATGACCCGGTAGCGCGTGCTGTCTTGCGCTTGGTAAAAGAAGCCTATGACAAGCTTGAGAGGGCGAAGTTATCAGCTATGTCGTCCCAATTTTCAAAGCTACCGCCGTCACAGCAACTGACGCATGTGGTTATCGACATGCTTGAAGATTGGGACAAAGTTCCTGAGATTATGGAGTCGGTAAGGCAAAGCAATTCTGACCGAGATATTGAGATGCTGTCGGATTTGTTGCTTCAGCAATGGCGCCTATTCGGCGAAGCCTTTGGTGTGACCAAGCCGCGATATTCACCGTTTGGTCCTCAACAGCGAAGTAGCAGTCAACCAGAATTCGAGGCAGAAATAACACCGGTGATGGAGGTCGATGAGGCGCCAGTAGTGGCAGCATCGCGCCGTGGCGTTATGTCCGCCCCGCAGTAAAACTTCTGGCGCGCCGATACCGAGGATTTCATCGGCACTCAACAGGTTTGCAGCATGTGAACTCCGGCCTGACCCTGTGTTACCCACGGCCGCCATCGCCGCAAACGCGGCAGATGCCTGTCAATTAACCTGCGCTAAGGCCAACGTTCATGATTCCAGTAAATACGCGGGGAGATCTTGCCCCTGCACCTATTCCAGCCCCTGCACCTATTCCAGCCCCCGTACTTATTCCAGCTCCACCCCAGCCACCCGAGGATCCCGCGCCAGCTGTAGCGATCGCACCGCAGATGCAAACTGTCAGGGTGCCAGACGATCCTCGTGGCACAAAGCGTCGAAGAGAAGAAGAAAGTCCCGAGGCTGGCGAGCCAGCGCTCAAGCTGGCGCGTGCTGAGTCCTCAGATGAGGAATGGACCTCAGATGAAGAATCGGAGCTTGACTTTAAGGATTATCAGGAATCATTGGTGTACGTCATCCATTCGGGCCATGCGGAGGACGCTAGGGAGCTTATAGAGAAGTGTCCAACACTACGTGAGGCTCACGATGCGGGCGAAGAGGGTCTCACACCGCTCTGCCTCGCTGCCAGGTTTGGGCAATTGAACATCGTCCACATGTTGGCGATTGCTGGCTGCGACACAAATACTCCTTCGGGGAATGGCACCACGCCCCTCATGTGTGCAGCTGAGCAGGGCGACGTCAAAATGATTACCACGCTTTGCAGCCTCGCCGCCAACCCGTTGCTCATCAATCAGAAAACTGGTTGGAATGCCCTGACTTACGCGTTGGTGAATAAACATTTAGATGCATGCAAAGTACTGATCACCGAAGGCGCAGACCTATGCCAGATACTCAACATAAGCGATGGCAAAGGTGGTCAATCCAGCGCGCAAACGCCTTTAGTTCTTGCGATTTTATTTGACTTTGTTGAGCTGATTGACTGGTGGCTGGACGAAAAAAAGTTGCCGGCGGATTTTTGGGATCCATCTAGAAACACCACCATAGCGAATGTAGCCCTCGCGAACGGTGCATTAGCGGTGATTCGGTCACTGGTGAAGCGTGGGGCAAATTTGACTCACCCCCCTTTTATCACCGCAGATAATCAGCATTTGCGGGGACCCTGGACTATAGCTATGCATTTCAAACATTATCATGTGATTGAATATTTGTTGAATGAAGGGATTCCTCTAACCGTTGCAGCGCCGACGAATTCCTCGCTGAGTCCTGATTCGCTTACGATCCAGAGACGTTTGAAGAATTCTGAGGCTTGTCATTGGTTCGGATGGGGCGCAATGACAGACCTGTATATTCATCTTCCTACACAAGTCGCTAAAAATACGCGTGCCGATCGAGTAACAGACACGCAACTGTGGCGTCACCCGGAGCGGGCTATAGAGCACCTGGCAAAGTGTGGTGTTGGAATATCAGACATCACAACGAACCTCGCACTATCTAGTTGGTGCGATCAAGGCTTGCTCGGGATAATGCTTGTAAATAAAAATTTTATTGAAATGGGAGTTAGAGCTGCTCATTTGCTAGGTCCGACCATCAGTCTCGAAGAGAGATTCACTTCAGGCCGACAAGCACTTGAGGCGCAACAAACACAAATTTTGGTTGAATTGCTATCGGAGGAGCTCTGCTCACCCTCTTGGCCGCAGTGTTTTTCTGGCCTTAAATTGACGGCCAAAGGCGAACAGATCATGAATCAGATCGCGGTCGCGCAGGGCGAACTCATGCTGAAAGGCATTGCCAACTTGCGCGCACGCTTCGAGCGGCAGGTCGTCAGTCTTCCTGATATCTGCATGAATGTATACATCTCGCGCACTAACCAACTGAATGAAGCTGACTTGAATAGGCGGATCACGGGTGAGTGGGGTTTGTATGAGCCAATAGCGCGTGCCGTTATTCGACTCGTTAAAGTGGCTCACGAGAAGCTATGCGCACTCGATCCGGCACGTGTAACGCCAGAGTTTGCTGCACTACCGCTAGAAGAGCAGTTGCGGCATGTGATCGTCGATACGCTTGAGGAATGGGACAAAATCCCTGAAATCGTAGAGACGCTCTTGAAATGTGACGCTTCAGTATTGGATTTTGTATCGAACTTGCTATTCCAACAGTGGCGCCTATTCGGCGAAGCCTTTGGCGTGACCAAGCCGCGATATTCTCAGTTTGGACCTAGACCGCTAGGTAGCAGTGACTCAGAATCCGTCTTGCAAGGTGAGCCCGTGATGGAAGTAGACGAGGCGCCGGTACTAGCCGTATCCAGTCGTGAA
>VERA01000049.1 GCA_018882935.1 Burkholderiaceae bacterium
GTATCGGGTCATCTACCGAGCTGTGCGGCGGCACGCATGTGACGCGCACCGGGGACATTGGCTTGTTCAAGATTGTGTCCGAGGGCGGGGTTGCGGCAGGTATTCGGCGCGTCGAGGCGGTCACCGGCGAGAACGCGCTGGCGCTGGTGCAATCACTCGCCGCGCGTGTCAATGAAGCTGCCGCTGCTCTGAAGGCGCCACCCGATGAGCTGAACAGCCGCATCGCGCAGGTGCAGGAGCAGGTCAAGCTGCTCGAAAAAGAGCTGGCCTCGCTGAAAGCAAAAATGGCTTCCGGCCAAGGCGATGACTTGTTGGCGCAAGCGGTCGATATCCACGGCATCAAGGTGCTCGCGGCTACGTTGGAGGGTGCTGATGTACCGACCCTGCGTAGCGTGATGGACAAGATGAAGGATAAGTTAAAGACTGCCGCCATCGTGCTGGCCACTGTGAATGATGGCAAAGTCAGCCTGATCGCCGGTGTGACTGCAGACGCCACCAGCAAGGTGAAGGCGGGTGATCTGGTCAACCACGTCGCCCAGCAAGTTGGCGGCAAAGGCGGCGGCCGCCCCGATATGGCGCAGGCGGGCGGCACCGACCCCAGCGGCTTGCCGGCAGCGCTGGCCTCGGTCAGCGGCTGGGTCGAGCAGCGGCTGGCGGGCTAGGACGATGGACTTTCAAAAAGACCTGGATGCGCGCGGCCTGAAATGCCCGCTGCCGATTCTTCGTGCCAAAAAAGCACTAGCCGATATGGGCAGTGGCGATGTGTTGCGGGTGCAAGCGACCGACCCCGGCTCGGTGCGTGATTTCAACGCTTTTGCGCGCCAAACCGGCAACGACTTGCTGTCGCATGAGGAGCACGCGCAGGCCGAGCCCAAGGAGTTCGTGTTCTACCTGCGCCGTAAGTAGCAACGAGTCGTGGGTGCGGTCGCGTCCGCCGATGCCTCTGTTGACTGGGTGGCGGTCGGCGCTGGCGTCATTACCGGCGCGGCGATTTCACCTTGCCTGCCGATCCCCCCTATAATTTCGCGGTTTACGTAAACGTCAATTAGCCCTGCGGGGGCACTCGAGGATTCCCATGAAAGTGCTGGTACCGGTCAAGCGCGTTGTCGACTACAACGTCAAAGTGCGCGTGAAATCTGATGGTAGTGGTGTCGACATCGCCAACGTCAAAATGTCGATGAACCCGTTCGACGAGATCGCAGTAGAGGAAGCGATGCGCGTCAAAGAAGCGGGCAAGGCGACCGAGGTGGTTGCGGTTTCTTGTGGCGTGACGCAGTGCCAGGAGACGCTGCGCACCGCGATGGCGATTGGCGCTGACCGCGCGATTCTGGTCGAGACAGCTGCCGATCTGGATTTGCAACCGCTGGCGGTCGCCAAATTGCTCAAAGCGGTGGTCGACAAAGAGCAACCGCAACTCGTTATTCTGGGTAAGCAGGCGATTGATGATGACTGCAATCAGACCGGACAAATGCTCGCGGCCTTGCTCGGTTGGCCGCAGGCGACGTTTGCATCCAAGCTGGTGATTGACGATGGCAAAGCATCGGTTACGCGCGAAGTCGACGGTGGACTTGAGACGATTTCGCTGACCCTGCCCGCGGTGGTGACCACCGACTTGCGTCTGAACGAGCCGCGTTATGTGACGCTGCCCAACATCATGAAGGCGAAGAAAAAGCCGCTGGATATCGTCAAACCCGACGAGCTGGGTGTGGATGTGTCGCCGCGTTTGAAGACACTCAAAGTTAGTGATCCGCCCAAGCGCTCTGCAGGCGTGATGGTGCCGGATATTGCGACACTGGTCGCGAAATTAAAGAACGAAGCCAAAGTGATCTGATTGGTCGTGCGCATAGCCCGCGATCCAGATTCAGAGACACGAAGAGTACGACCCCAAAAGGAATCAACATGACTGCACTTGTCATCGCCGAACACGACAACGCATCGTTGAAGGCAAGCACACTCAACACCGTTACCGCAGCAGCGCAATGCGCGGCGGATGTTCACGTTCTCATTGCTGGCCACAACTGCGATACGGCTGCGGCTGCGGCAGCGCAGATCGCTGGTGTATCGAAAGTGATCGTTGCCGATAACGCTGCATTTGCCGATGGCCTCGCCGAGAATGTGGCTGCGCAAGCGCTGTCGATTGCGAAGCAGTACACCCATGTACTTGCACCAGCGACGGCGTATGGAAAAAATATATTGCCGCGTGTCGCGGCTCGTCTCGATGTGGGTCAGATCTCGGAGATTACCAAGGTCGATGCGCCGGATACTTTCGAGCGACCGATTTACGCAGGCAATGCGATTGCGACTGTTCAGTCGATCGATCCAATCAAGGTGATTACTGTACGTGCCACGGGTTTTGATGCTGCTGCTAGCGGTGGTAATGCAGCGATTGAAAAAATCGATGCGGTGGCGGATTCTGGACAATCTACATTTATTTCGCGCGAGCTGGCGAAATCTGATCGACCGGAACTCACCGCAGCAAAAGTGATTGTGTCGGGTGGTCGCGGCATTGGCTCAGCAGAAAATTTCAAAATTCTTGAGCCACTCGCCGATAAGCTCGGAGCAGCGATGGGTGCATCGCGTGCTGCAGTGGATGCGGGTTATGTGCCGAACGATTGGCAAGTGGGGCAAACCGGCAAGATCGTGGCGCCGCAGCTGTATATCGCCGTCGGTATTTCGGGTGCAATCCAGCATCTGGCCGGCATGAAAGATTCAAAAACTATTGTGGCGATCAATAAAGATGCCGAGGCGCCGATTTTCAGCGTGGCGGATTATGGTTTGGTCGCAGATCTGTTCGAGGCAGTGCCGGCCTTGGTCAAGGAACTCGGCTAGGCCAGTAAGGCATAGAGCAGGCGTCGGCAGGCGCCTGGTGTGGTGGCGTGGCCGTTGCCTCGTACCCTATTGTTCAGACTATAAGCAAAAAATACCCGGAGACATCCATGAGCTACGTCGCCCCGCTGAAAGATATGCTGTTCGTGATGAACGAGCTGGCTGCATTGAACGCGATAAGTCAAATGCCGGGCTGTGAAGATGCAACACCAGATACTGCTGAAGCAGTACTCGAAGAGAACGCAAAATTCTGCGCCGAGGTGCTGGCACCACTGAATTGGGCGGGTGACCTGCAGCCGAGCATGTGGCGCGATGGGGTTGTGAACACGACCCCCGGTTTCAAGGAGGCGTTTCGCGGTTTTGCTGAAGCCGGTTGGCAGGGCTTGCAGCATCCTCAGGCATTTGGTGGTCAAGGGCTACCCAAATTGCTGGGTACGCCGTGTACGGAAATGATCAATGCCGCTAATTTGTCGTTCGCCTTATGCCCCTTGCTGACTGACGGCGCGATCGAGGCGCTGATGACCGCTGGCAGTGAGGCGCAGCAGCGGATGTATATTCCGAAGATGGTGTCGGGCGAGTGGACCGGCACCATGAACCTCACCGAACCACAAGCCGGCTCCGATCTTGCATTGGTGCGTTCGCGTGCATTGCCGCAGCCTGACGGTACCTTCAAAATCTTTGGTACCAAGATCTACATTACCTACGGCGAGCACGACATGGCCGAGAACATCATTCATCTGGTGTTGGCGCGAACACCCGACGCGCCGGAAGGTGTCAAAGGTATCTCGCTATTCATCGTGCCAAAGTTCCTCGTCAATGCCGATGGCTCGCTTGGTGCGCGTAATGACGTGCATTGTGTGTCGATCGAGCACAAGCTCGGTATCAAAGCCAGCCCGACTGCGGTGCTTCAGTATGGCGATAACGGTGGTGCGGTTGGCTACTTGGTCGGTCAGGAGAATCGCGGTCTCGAGTACATGTTTATCATGATGAACGCGGCGCGCTTCGCCGTTGGCATGCAGGGCGTTGCAGTAGCTGACCGCGCTTATCAGAAGGCGACGCAGTACGCGAAAGACCGCGTGCAGTCGCGCGATCTGGCCGGCTCATCGGGCCCGGTCGCGATTATTCATCACCCGGATGTGCGGCGCATGCTGATGAGTATGCGTGCGCAGACCGAGGCTGCTCGGGCGTTGGCTTATGTCACGGCAGCAGCTTTCGATGCTGCACACTTTCATCCGGATGAGCCCAGTAGAAAAACGAATCTCGCGTTTTATGAGTTCATGGTGCCTATCGTCAAAGGCTGGTCGACAGAGATGTCGGTTGACGTGACCTCGACCGGTGTACAGGTACACGGCGGTATGGGCTTCATTGAAGAAACCGGCGCCGCGCAGTACTACCGCGATGCGCGCATTCTGACGATTTATGAAGGCACTACCGCGATTCAGGCGAACGACCTGATCGGTCGCAAAACCGTACGCGATGGTGGTGCCGTTGCCAAGGGCATCATTGCGCAGGTGCGTGCCACCGCAGCTGATCTTGGCAAAGCAGATCATGCCGATCTTAATGCGATTGCACGTCGTTTACATGCGGCTGCTGATGCGTTGGAGCAGGTGGTAGATTACATGGTCGCTCACGTGAAATCCGATATCAAAGCGGTGTTCGCCGGTAGCGTGCCTTACCTGAAAATGGCCGGTGTGGTGCTCGGTGGCTGGCAGATGGGTCGCGCCGCGCTGGCAGCGCAACAGAAACTAGCCACGGGCGATGGCGACGCCGAATTCTTCAAGACCAAAATTGCGACCGCCCGTTTCTTTGCGGATCACTATGTCGCGACAGCTGGCGCATCGCGTGACGCGATCGTTGAGGGCGGTGCAGGTGTCATGGCGCTCGACATCGAAGCGTTTTGAATAAATAATTTCAAAAAAACAATTTATCCGAAGTTCGTCTGCCGGCTGTTTTGCAGCCATTGCGCCAGCTGGCTTATCAAAAGGGATATTTTTTAGGCCGGACTAGCGTTGGTGGGTTCGTTGGCATCTGCTGGTATGGGCCCGATCCTTGTCCGCGACCTGCAAAAACCGATATAATCCAAGGCTTTTCCCTGCCCGTACCCCTTTTGTCGAGAATACTATGGTCGTAATTCGTCTATCCCGTGGCGGCTCCAAGAAGCGCCCGTTTTACAACATCGTTGCCGCTGACTCGCGCAACCGCCGCGACGGTCGCTTCATCGAGCGCATCGGCTTCTACAACCCGATCGCCTCTGGCGCTGCGGTTGGTTTCAACATCAATCAAGATCGCCTCGCCCACTGGCAAGGCGTTGGTGCGCAGCTGTCGCCGACCGTTGAGCGTCTGGTGAAATCGTCGGCCAAGAAAGCCGCCTGATTTGACTGTTGGCAGCAGCTCGGGGCCAACCATCCCCGATGATCTGGTGCTGGTGGCGCACATATCGGGTGCGTTTGGTATCGCGGGGTGGGTGAGACTGAAACCTTACTCTGCTGAGGCGAGCGCACTGACGAGTGCAAAAACCTGGTGGTTGGATAAGCCAGCTTTGCATGACGTAGAAGTAATGCAAGTGCGGGCGCAGGGCGAGGACGTGGTGGCCCGGCTGATGGGAATCGAGGGCCGCGATGCCGCCGAAAATCTGCGCGGTGCGACGGTGCAAATCCGGCGTGCACATTTCCCGCCGCTGGGTGAAGAAGAATTTTATTGGGTTGATCTCATTGGCCACAGTGTCATCAACCTTGCGGGTGAGCCCTTAGGCGAGGTGGTTGGCCTGATCGACAATGGCGCACATCCGATTTTGCGGGTGCAGCCACCGACGCTGAGTGATAAAGCAGCACCCGAGATGCTGATCCCTTTCGTGGACCACTTCGTCAACAAGGTGGATCAGTTGAACCGGCAGATGACGGTGGACTGGGAAAAAGATTACTGATCGCGCGAGCGAGCAGGGGGAGTGATGCAGTTCGATGTGGTGACACTCTTCCCCGAGATGTTTGAAGCGCTTACCAAGCACGGCATCACGCGACGCGCGTTCGAGCAGCGACAGGTGGGGCTGCATCTGTGGAATCCGCGAGATTTCACCAGTGACAAGCATCGCACTGTGGATGATCGGCCTTACGGCGGTGGTCCCGGTATGGTGATGATGGCGGCGCCGCTGGAGGCCGCGATAACAGCAGCAAAGGCAAGGCAGCAGCAAGCAGGTATTCCGAAGCCGCGTACGGTTTATTTGTCGCCGCAGGGTGCGCCGTTACATCACCGTAAGGTGAAGCAATTGGCTGATGAGTCGGGGCTGGTGCTGTTGTGCGGTCGCTATGAGGCAGTAGACCAGCGCTTGATTGATCGCTGTGTTGATGAAGAGATTAGCCTGGGTGATTTTGTGTTGTCGGGTGGTGAGTTACCGGCGATGGCACTGATGGATGCAGTGATTCGATCGCTGCCAGGGGTGTTGAATGACGATACTTCGGCGCTCGAAGACAGTTTTGTGAATGGCTTGCTGGATTGTCCGCACTACACTCGGCCTGAAGTGTACGAAGGTGCGCCGGTGCCAAGTGTTCTCCTCGGCGGGCATCACGCCGAGATTGCGAAATGGCGGCGCGAGCAGTCGCTCGAGGCCACATTGAAAAAGCGCCCCGAGCTGATCGCCAAGGCGCGCGATGAAGGGTTGTTGAGCAAGGCAGATGAAGCCTGGCTAAAGAAGCTGTAGGTTAAGTCACAGCGTTAGAGGTAAGCGGAGTGCAAGTAACAGCGGCGCAAGCAACAGAGTTGCAAGTATCAGCGTTTCAAGTATCAGCGTTAGAAGTGCCGGCGCTAGAAGTAGTAGTGGTAGCAGCAAAATGCAGTAAGTTGAAACAGGTTGTCGTCATGGGCATTGCCCGATTTTGTTAAACCCCATCCTCTACCGGGCAATCAGTTCAGTAGAGTGCCTCACAAAGCGTCGATGACAAGCCGGCGCAACGTAGTTAGCGGTGCTTTGTGAGGCACTCTTGCGCCGGCAAGATGGTCTAGGAGAAAAAAATGGATCTGATCCAACAGCTCGAACAGGAAGAAATCGCCCGTCTTGGCAAAAAGATTCCTGAATTTGCACCCGGTGACACCGTGGTGGTCAACGTGAATGTGGTTGAAGGTAACCGCAAACGTGTACAGGCTTACGAAGGCGTCGTCATCTCGCGCCGTAACCGTGGCCTTAACTCGAATTTCATCGTCCGCAAGATTTCCTCAGGCGAGGGTGTTGAGCGTACTTTTCAGCTGTACTCACCGCTGATTGCTTCCATCGAAGTGAAGCGTCGTGGCGATGTGCGTCGTGCCAAGCTGTACTACTTGCGTGAGCGTTCCGGTAAATCGGCGCGTATTCGCGAGAAGCTGCCAAGTCGCAAGACTGAAGCGGCTGCGCAGTAAGCCCCACCGCATCAAACCAAAGGGCACCCGGCGTGCCCTTTTTTGTTTTGTATTCGATGCTCGCTGATCTTACCGGTTAGACATACCATCACGCGCATGCTATTTGACCCGACTACTGCTGATATCGATGCCGTCGCCAACGAGCCCGCGTTGCCGGCATCGCGTCTGGCGCCCGATTGGTTGCGCCAGCGCTTTGCGCAGCCGGCGACTTGGACGCCGGAGTTCGTGGTCGAGCCCGAGTTGAATGCTGAGCGCCGTGAGCCGGTGCCGGCCGCAGTATTGGTACCCATGGTGGTACGACACGACACGCTGAACTTACTGCTAACGCTGCGTACTGCCCACCTCAACGATCACGCCGGACAGATCAGTTTTCCAGGTGGCCGGGTCGATGATGAAGACGCCGATGCGATTGCGACCGCGCTGCGCGAGACCGAGGAAGAGATCGGTTTGTCGCGCCGTCATGTTGAGGTGATTGGTTGCCTGCCGGATTATCAGACCGGTACCGGTTTTCGGGTGACGCCGGTAGCCGCCCTGGTCCATCCCCCATTCGAATTACAAGCAGACAGCTTCGAGGTCGCTGAAATTTTCGAAGTGCCGATGGCCTTTCTGATGGATGGTACTAACCACCAGCGTCGTAGCGCCATATTTCCTAATCGCTCCAGCCGCCGCAGTTTCTACACCATGCCTTTCGAGCAGTACTTCATTTGGGGTGCGACGGCGGCGATGTTGCGGAATTTATACCATTTCCTTCGCGCCGACTAGGCCTCAGCGTGTGGGGTGCATTGCGCTTCCTGTTAAGCTAGCGCCTGATAAAAATTTCTCTGCTCCTCCGTTATGACTCTGTTCTCTATTCTGATCGCACTGGTGCTGGAACAATTCCGCCCACTGCGCAGAGATAACGTGGTCTATGGTTGGATCATCGCGCTGGCGGGCAAAGTAGAGCAAAGTTTTAACGCTGGTCGGCCCGAACACGGTCGTCTGGGTTGGATTGTCATGATAGCGCTGCTGGCCTTGCCGACGCTGATGATCTACTGGCTGCTCGGGGTCGTCAGTGTTGTGGCGCAGTTGGCTTGGACGGTCTTGGTTGTTTATCTCACACTGGGATTCCGGCACTACAGTCATTATTTTTCTGCGATTCAGATCGCACTTAATGAGAGCAATGTGCCCGAGGCGCGACGCCTACTGGCGGAGTGGATACGCACCGACACCAGCGACATGGACGCTAACGAAATTGTCCGAATTGCGGTGGAGCGCGCGCTGATAACGACGCACCATCATGTGTTCGGTGTGTTCTTCTGGCTGCTGATGCCGATCGGACCAGCGGGCGCGGTGCTCTACCGGGTTGCCGAGTACCTCGCGCGGGGTTGGAACCAGCCCGAACATCTCAAGGACGAGCCGTTCGGTCAGTTTGCGCAGCGCGCGTTCCGCGTGATCGACTGGGTGCCTTCACGCCTGACCGCAACTGCGTTCGCTATCGTTGGTAATTTTGAAGATGCGGTGTACGCGTGGCGTAATTTTGCGCGGCGCTGGCAAAATGAATCCGAGGGCATCATCCTGTCTGCGGGCAGCGGAGCCATGGGCGTTCGGCTAGGCACGCCCGCTGAGTATGCGCCCGATATGCCGGGTGTCGATATTGCAGCGTTGGAAGCCAACCCCGATATAGAAATTCTTCCGGGTGATGAGCCGTCCCTGCGCGCACTGCAGAGCGCTGTCGGCTTGATATGGCGTGCGCTACTGCTGTGGATTTTGCTGCTATTGATTACCTCCGTCGCGAACTGGTTAGGTTAATCGCCGCTCGTACACAACCAATGGCGTAATCGGTGGCGCCTTGTCCACGTAACACCCCGCATCCTATTCTCTTGATAGGGGCGCTCCGGTAAGATAGCGCCTTAGCCGCCCTTCATGATGTCCAGTTCCTCCTCAGCTTCCGCCACCCCGGCCACTGATTTCATTATTCAGGGGCAGACGAGTCAGGGGCGTCCTTTTCGCCCAAGTGATTGGGCTGATCGCTTGTGCGGGATCATGAGCCGCTTTCATCCGGAGCAGGTCGGTGGCTTCGATCGTCACTTGCGCTATTCCCCCTATGTAACGCCAGCGCTTGTCGAGGGCATGCGGTCCGTGCTGGTTGATCATCGGCTTCACGCTTTAGAGCCACTTGCCTACTTCTTCTTGCGAGACTTTGCTCGCGATAATGATTTGCGCGTCATCGATGCTTGCGTCCTGCCCCTCCGGCAACCCACCCCTGCCTAAACGCCGTTAATCGGCTAGTCGTTTCGATTACTAATTCGTTCTACTGAATTGTTAGCCAAGTGGCTAACTTTCGATGACGTAATGCACGGACTTCAGCAAGCTTGATCAGTTAATTCCGAGATTACGCTTACGGTACGGTGCGCGATGACCGACGATTCTTTGCAGACCGGCTTCAGCCTGGTCGAGCTGATGATCGCGCTAGCGATTGCGGCCATCATCGCGGCGTTTGCCGTGCCCGCTTACCGCGACCATACGCTGCGCTCCTATCTGCCCGAAATGAGTAGCGGACTGCAGCTAAGCGCTTTACGTCTTGAGCAGTACTACCAGGATCATCGTAGCTACGTGAATGGTGCTGAATGCGGCATTACGCTACCTCGTAGTGAACGTTTTCTATTCAGCTGCAACGCGTCAGCCGACGGACAATCGTTTGTGCTGACGGCTGCGGGTCGCGGTGCCATGGCCGCATTCGCCTACACCATTGATCAATTGGGTCAGACGCAGACCACCTCGCTACCGGAGGGTTGGGGAACAGCACCACAAGATTGTTGGGTCATGAAGCGAGGCGCGACATGCTGACGCGTCATTTCCCTATGTATTCGCACGGCCTGACACTGACCGAGCTTTTAATTGTGCTGACGCTGAGCTCGATTTTGCTCGCTATCGGCGCACCTGCACTGGCTCAGTGGGTAAGAGATATTGAAGTTCGATCGAATGCCTCTTCACTACTGGCGGTGCTACATGCTGCGCGTACTGAGGCGGTCACGCGTAATGCGTGGGTTCGGCTACAACTGCGCGATACCCAAGGCAGACCAGGGTGGCAGCTCGGCTGTGTACAGCCAACGGCGCGTTGCCCGTCGCTGATACGGCAACAAGCGACTGATCAGGGCACTGCAGTGCGCTGGGGCGCTGCTTTGCTGAGTGCGATGCCGCCCATCCATACAGCGATCGCTGCAGGCGCTAACTTCCCGGCAGCAATACGTTTTGATGCAACGGGCGCTGCGCCGAATATCGCCACCGGAGACGACATCGCACGTATTGATATCACCTACAACGGTGAGCCGACCACGCGGCGTATGGTGGTCATGGTCTCTGCCCAGGGAATGGCGCGGCTCTGTGATGCTTCGGTGAGCAATACCCATCCGATGTTCTGCAACTAACAGTGCATGCGTTCACCACTCATGTTATCGCGTGCCAAAGGCAGCGCACTCATCGAGAGCTTGCTTGCGATCCTGGTTTTTTCGGTCGGGATCGTTTCGTTGATGAGCTTGCTAACAGCAACACTCAGAGAGAGTGATAACGCACGCTACCGAAGCGAGGCCAGTTTACTCGCCACTGACCTGGTGAGTCGTATGTGGTCGGGTGACCGGTCTTTGCAATCACTCAAGCAGCGCTTTTATCCAACAGCCGCAGAGTATCAGGACTGGTTGGCAAGAGTTCGATCAACGCTGCCCGGGATTACCGGTGTAGATAATCTTCCCGATCTGCGCATTGATGATGAACGGCAAATAACACTCACGCTGTTCTGGCAAACACCCTCGGACGCGCAAAAGCATCAATTAGTGGTGGTTACTCGCGTGACGGATTAGCGCATGGCAACCTCCCTTCAGCGTCATTCACAGGGCCTGAGTCTGATTGATTTACTGGTCGGGCTCGCCGTAGGAATGGTCGCGACCTTGGTCATCCTGAGTACGATGATCATGTTCGATGCACGAAGGCGATCAACTATTGGACATTCAGATGCGCAGATCAACCTCGGTTTTGCGGGTGGATGGTTGGCAAAAGAGTTGCGCATCGCGGGTCATGGATTAAGCCCATCATCAGCGCTCGGTTGTATGACCCATCGCGCTGCTGTTGGTACACCTGATGCAAGCTTTCTATTGGTACCCGTCAGCATCACGCAAGGGCCGTCCGGCGCGCCCGATACCTTGACGGTTCTCGCTGCCGGTGATCAGGCCTTACCACCCGCACGCCTGATAGCTCCGTACACCATGGGTGGAAATCAGCTCACGCTCGACAGCACCCTGGGGATAGCGAATGGCCATCAACTCTTGCTGTATGCGGCGGGGCAAGCGGACTGCGCATTACTTGCTGTGACATCCGTCAGTATCGGTGCGTTCAGTGTGCAGCCCAACACCGTCGCCAACATGCTGAGCGGCCGTATTTTCGTGCCGGATAGTACGGTCGTGAATCTTGGACGGCTTCGTTACCGACGCTATGCGGTTGATACCCAGTACCGATTACAGATGGATAGCTTTGATCCTGCTCTTGGTACATGGGTTACGTCACCACAGGCAGATGGCATCGTCAATTTGCAGCTGCAGTATGGCTTCGATACGCGTGCGGGTACGCAGGTCTCACCGCAAGTCACTTTTTGGAGTGACGCCTTGGTCGATGCAGACGCCGATGGTCAACTGGGTGACAACGGTGACTGGCAGCGTTTGCTCGCGATTCGATTTGCTCTCGTCGCGCGCAGTGTGCAGCGCCGCGAAGAAAGCTGCGATGCGCCGACACCCACATGGTTGGCGGGCGACACCACTGGCGCCTTAGTCGTCACCGATATTGTGCTGACGCATATTCCTGATTGGCGTTGCTGGCGCTATCGTGTCTTTCAAACCGAAGTGCTGCTCCGTAATCAGCTATGGGCGGAGTAGTAGTGGTACGAAGATCTATTGCGAATTGTCGCGGCGCCGGGCTAGTGATTGCACTGGTTGTGTTGGTCGTGATGAGCCTGGGCGCATTGGCACTGGTACGCGCAGTGACGAGCGGCTTACTGGTCGCCGGTAATTTTGCATTTCGTCAGGCAGCCGTGCTCGCCGCAGAATCGGGTAGCGAATTCGCGATCCATTGGTTATCTGACCGCGCAGAAACAGCAGAGCTTTTATCTGACCAGCCCGCTGCGGGTTACTACGCCAGCCTTCCGCTCGGGCTTAGCTTGAGTGGTCAAGGTAACGACAATCCAAAGGCATACATCGATTGGGATGATGATCAATGCGCTCACCGTAGCGGTATACAGTGCTTCACGGCGGCAGCCGCATTACCGGTTGATGCAGCAGGTCATCACGTGCGCTATGTGATTCACCGGCTCTGTCGAACCTCGGGAAGTTCCGATGCTGCAGCCAATAGCTGTCTGCTATTTCGCTCATCACAAGGAGCGAGTAGTAATCGTAGTCAGCTGAGTTATGCGGCTTCGAAACGATTCCAGTCTGCTGATACGGTTTATTACCGTATCACGGTACAGGTACGTGGCCCGCGTAATACCACAGCTTTTGTGCAGACCTTAGTGCATTACTGAAGGAAATTTCAATGCGATTAATGTCGTACACCAAGTATGTTCTGGCTACGTTACTGATGTTGACGGCACTACGTTGCTTTGCTTTGACAGATCTGGCTCAAGCGCCCATTAGTTTTTTGCTTTCGACACCGGTCAAGCCGAATATTTATTTCATTCTCGATGATTCAGGCAGCATGGCATGGAGCTTTCTTGGTGACGAGGTGGTAGCGCAGCAATATCAAAATGCCGTCGGCTACCGAAGTAGCTTGTGCAACAAGATTTACTATAACCCTACTGTTCGTTACCCGGTACCCGTCAATGCAGATGGTAGTGAATACCCGCAACAAAATTTTTTTGCTGCCTTGTATGATGGTTTTCAGCCCGGGTCGATGACGATCAACTTATCTGAGGGTTTTATGGCATGGCGCTCGAATAACAGCGAGCCTGCCTCACCGCGCAGTACAAGTGATGTGAGCTACCGGATCGACTGTGCTACTGCGGATAGCGGTTGTACAGTCAGCAGCACGGGTTTACCCAACCGCCCGGAGCCAGCCTATTATTTTGCATACATCGGTAATAAGCCAGAGCACCTCGGTGATGGCTCGGATCAGGATCATTGCCGCGACACTGCGCTAGATAGCGGAAGCCCCACGTCAAATAACTGGCGAAAGGTGATTGTGAGTACATCATCAGGACCCTCGGGCGGCGATGAAACCATCAACTTTGCCAACTGGTTCAGTTACCACCGTACACGTCTACTGACCATGAAAACTGCGGTTGGCCGTGCATTCAGTCAGCTTGATGGCAACTTTCGTGTTGGCTATTCGACGATTAGCGAGTCCGGCGTTAGTGATAGCAGTGACAACTTTTTACGGATTGATGATTTCGCTGGCGAGCATCGCAACACCTTCTATAAAAAGCTCTATGCAGCACGCCCTACGGGCGGAACCCCGCTACGTGCGGCGCTGGCGAAGGCGGGCCGCTTGTATGCCGGCAAGCTACTCACAGGTAGCAATGATCCTCTGCAATACGCCTGCCAGCAAAATACGACGATTTTGTCGACCGATGGCTACTGGACCAGCCAGGATGAACTCGGCAGCTATGCAGCCAAGCAAATCGATGGCATTACCGATGTCGGTAATCCGGATGCGCAGTTACCACGCCCCATGTTTGATGGTGGTGCCGGTGCGCGACCGGCGCGTATGGCAACGCTGACAGTTGAGCCACGCCATACGGACCCGGACCCGTGGTACAGCGTTCTGATCAGCCTGAAAGTCAACAACATCAACTTGATGAACAACTTCGCGAACATCTTGCACAAGCCGGGTGCGGATGTCATGACGGAAGCTGCTGAACTCGCGTATTGGATTTCACTGCAAATAGCGCGGCAGGGGTACCGCGCATTTGCCAAGGGTAATCAAGTGTTCATTCTTGCACCGGCATCTGCCGGCGAGGTGTCGGCGACGCCTGTGATTGAGTCAGATGGTTCATTTCCGTATTCGGTCACACCCTTCACAGAAGTTACCGGTGCGGGCCGAGCAACCAACACCTTGGCAGACGTCGCTGCATGGTATTTTGAAAATGATCTACGCACATCAGCTTTAGGCAACTGCGGTCCGCGCGAGCAGCTGTGCGAAAACACGGTGCCTGTGGTGCCCGGGCGCCGTAGTGCTGCGCATCAGCATATGGTGACGCATACCCTCGGTCTCGGCGCTAATGGCACGCTGCGCTATCGCGAAGATTATGAGTCTGCCGCCGAGGGAGATTTTCAGGACATCCTGCGCGGTAATAAAGATTGGCCAGACCCTATCTATGCGCCTGCTGCCGAGCGAATTGATGATCTATGGCATACCGCGGTCAATGGGGGTGGTCGCTACTTCAGTGCGCGCAGTCCTGAATCGCTGGCAAATGCCTTATCAGCATCGCTATCCGCTATTCGTGCTGCTACCGGCGCTGCGGCAGCTTCGGCGAGTAGTAGTCAGGAGCCCGCCGAGGGCGACAACTTATTATTCTCGAGTCGTTATCGTAGTCTGTACTGGGACGGTGAGCTTGAAGCGCGCCGCATTGCGCTGTCAGATGGCAGCTTGTCTGATCGAATTGAATGGTCTGCAGCGGCTCTGCTACAACAAAGCGTCAATGCGTCGACTGATAATCGTAAGATCTTTATCGCATCAGCATCCATTTCCAATGGACTAAAAAACTTTCTCTGGAATGAGTTGAGTAGCACTGAGCGTCAGCTATTTGCAGGGTGTAGTGCCTCGGAAAGTGCGCGTTTCGAACAGTGTGCACAGCTTAGTGATACCGAGCGAGCACAAGCCGCTGGAAAAAATTTAGTCGACTATCTGCGGGGTCAGTTTCAGCACGAAGATCGTCCCGATAACACATTACGTTTATTCAGAAAGCGTGAGCAGATACTTGGTGCACCGATCAATGCGCAGCCAGTATATGTCGGCGCACCAGCATTTCGATATGCTGATCTCAATTATGGCGAGTATCGCGATAAGGTCGCTGCGAATCGGCCAGCCACGGTGTATCTGGCAGCAAACGACGGCATGTTGCATGCTTTTGATGCTGCTTCGGGTAAAGAGCGCTGGGCATTCATCCCCGAGAGCGTGCTTCCGCAGCTATGGCGCTTGGCAGATAATGCTTATAGTAAAAACTTTCGTTATCTTCTCGATGGTACTCCGGTCGTTGGCGATATCTGTCCACTCGCACCAGGTAAGACGTGTACTGCAGAAGAATGGCGCACCATCCTGGTCGCTGGCTTGGGTGCTGCGGGACGCGAGTTTTACGCATTAGATATCACCCAAGCAGAGCAACCCAAGCTGCTGTGGCGAATCAACGCAGACACTGAGCCACAACTTGGCTATGCCTTAGGTAAACCAATCATCACCAAGCGTCGTGATGGTACCTGGGTGGTGTTGATCACTTCCGGCTACAACAATGTGACGCCGGGCGATGGCCGTGGTGTTCTGTTCGTGGTGAACGCGAGCCAAGGTGAGGTGATAAAACGCATCGATACCGGCGCTGGGACGACAACCCAACCTGCAGGGTTGGCACAACTGAACGCCTGGGTTGAAGACCTACTCGACAATACCGTAGAGCGAATTTACGGCGGTGACTTGCTTGGTAATGTTTGGCGCTTTGATATCAATGAGGCGTCGAGCAATCGTAATCAAGAGGCAGTATTACTCGCGCGCCTGGTTAGAAATGGCAATGAGCAGCCGATTACCACCCGGCCTGAGCTCTCTCTGGTACGCATTGGAAACCAATCATTACCGGTGGTCAGTATCGGTACCGGGCGCTATCTTGGTTCAAGCGATATCAACGATAAATCCGTTCAGTCAGTCTACACATTTCGCGATTACCTAAGTACTAATGGCTTGGGTGATGTTCGTCAACGATCGTCGATAGTACAAAAGCGTTTGACTACAGCTGGCGATACCAGCACGCGTGGCATCAGCGATGAAAGTGTTGACTGGCTGGTGAATGACGGCTGGTATGTTGATCTGGACGCGCAAACAAACTCGGGCGAGCGTATCGTTCTCGATCCGGAGCAGCAACTCGGCATGCTCTCGGTGGTGAGTAATGTTCCCGACAGTAACGCCTGTCGTCCGCGCGCTGAGAGCTGGTCTTATGCATTCAACTATATCAACGGAAACTACTTGCCGATGACGGGAAGTTCTTGGGCAGGTCGGCGCGTGAGTAGTGCATCGATGGTCGCAGGCGCTCGCTTGATTCGTGTTGGCAGGCAAGTCGTGAGTATTTTTACGGATGATAGTGGCAAGGTGAGTTCAATCGCACAGCCTGCCAATGTCGGCCGCGTACCCAGTGTTCGTCGAGTTGCATGGCGCGAGTTGGAGCAGCAATAAGAGATCATCACCATGATTGTGAAATCACACGATCAGCTGATTAGTGTACCGATAGCATCTGCACTCGTCCTTAATCAGGAGTCGGCATGCGTAGATGGTCAAGGTGGATTTTCTTTTTATTTCTGTCGAGTTTATTGAGTGCCTGCGGCTACAACAGTTTGCAGGCAGGGGATGAGCAGATCAATGCAAGCTGGGCGGAGGTAGTGAATCAGTATCAACGACGCGCGGATTTAGTGCCGAATCTGGTGAGCACCGTGAAAGCTTATGCCGCTCACGAGCGCCAGGTACTGACCCAAGTGACCGAGGCGCGCGCGCGGGTAGGGTCTTTACAGATAACACCTGAAGTGCTGAATGACCCGCAGGCATTTGCGCGATTTCAATCCGCGCAAGGTCAGCTTTCGGGTGCGCTATCACGCTTGCTCGCGATCAGCGAAAACTACCCGCAGCTAAAAGCGGATGCCAGCTTTCGTGATCTGCAAGCACAACTTGAAGGTACCGAAAACCGGATCACGGTAGCGCGTAATCGCTATATCAAAGCGGTTCAAGATTACAACGTGATCGTGCGTTCGTTTCCGACAAATATGACTGCCATGGCTTTCGGCATGAAAGCCAAGCCCAGCTTCACGGTTGAGAATGAATCTGCGATCTCCAATGCGCCAGCGGTGGACTTTGGCGCGCCTGCCGCCAAGTAAGTATCTTCTCGCTGCGCTTGCCCTATGGCTGTGGGCTACACAGCTCTATGGGGAGCCGCTAGTTCCGGTACCCGAGCTCAAAGGGCGGGTAGTTGATCTTACCGGCAGTTTGTCAGCAACGCAGAAGCAAGAACTCGATGTACGTCTGAGCGCATTCGAGCAGCGCAAGGGTAGCCAGATCGCACTGCTAATTGTACGCAGTACACAACCGGAAACTATTGAGCAGTACAGCATACGTGTCGCCGAACAGTGGAAGCTTGGGCGCAAGAACATCGACGATGGCGCCATCTTGCTCATCGCAAAAGAAGACCGAACACTACGTATCGAGGTTGGCTACGGTCTGGAAGGCGCATTGAATGATGCAACCTGCAAGCGGATCATTGATGAGCTGATCGTCCCGCAGTTTCAAGGCGGTGATTTTTTTACCGGGCTTAGCATGGGCCTTGACGCCATGATGCGCGTGATTAATGGCGAAGCCCTGCCACCTCCATCCGGGTTGGACGAACTGCAACTCGGCAAGGCGGGCTTATTGCCGGTAATTTTTGTCACTGCACTTATGATCGGCGGGCTCATGCGCAGGCTAATGGGTCGCGGTAAAGCAGCCGTGATCACCGGCGCCCTTGTCGGATTGGCAGTATGGCTATGGACTGGCTTGTTACTGTTCGCGCTGCTTTCTGTACTGATAGGCATCATTGTCACTCTCGCGGGTGCTCACCTCGGCGGCGGCTGGGGCGGTGGTGGTGGCAGCGGTGGCAGCAGTGGCGGTGGAG
>VERA01000130.1 GCA_018882935.1 Burkholderiaceae bacterium
TGCAGGACGTGCTCGGTCTGCGCTGAGCCGCAACCGGGAATTTGCCGTGCCGAGCATGAGGCCTTCCGCGCTTGCTGTCGCGATCGCGCTGCATCTGGCGCTGATCGCGCTGGTGCTGTCAGGCGCCCTTGAGCACCCGCGCACGGAAGTCGAGCCGCCCGCAGTGCTGGTGCAACTGCTGACACCGCCACCCAAACCCGAGCCGCCGCCGCCAGAGCCGCCAAAACCAAAGCCACCCAAGCCGGAGCCGCCGAAACCGGAACCCCCAAAGCCTGAGCCGCCAAAACCCGAGCCGCCCAAGCCGGAGCCGCCCAAGCCCGAGCCGGTAAAGCCGGAGCCTCCCAAGCCGGCGCCCAGAGCTGAGCCGGTCAAGACCGAGGCGCGGCCCGAGCCGGTAAAAATCGACACGCCGCCGCCGCCAGTGGCCGCACCGCCAGCGCCGGCCCCGGTTGCGCCGCCGGCGCCACCCGCTCCCCCGGCGCCGAAGACCACGGCACGGACCGAGGTCAGTATCTCGGCGAGCTACGCCGCCGCCAACCGCAAGCCGGAGTACCCAAAAATGTCGTTGCGCTTGGGCGAGCAGGGCACCGTTGTGTTGACGGTGATGGTGAAGAGCGACGGTAGCGCCAGCGAGGTGGAAGTAAAATCCTCGAGTGGCTTTGCACGACTCGACCGCGCTGCTGCTGATGCAGTAAAAACCTGGCACTTCAATCCTGCCACGGTAGATGGCAAAGCGGTCGATAAATCTTACGAAGTCCCGATCACCTTTAAACCCCCCAACTGACCCACCATGAATGACACCATGACCCAAAGCCTCGGCTTCGCACACTACTGGGCACAAGGCGATGCAGTAACACACAGCGTTGCTTATCTGCTGCTGATCATGTCGATTGCCAGCTGGTACTACATTCTTTCCAAAGCATGGATTTCATGGCGGATCCGCAAGAGCGCCGATGCGGTTGAACATTTTTGGGATGCGCCGAGCATGGATGACGCGATCGCCCTGCTCAGCAACGCTGATACCGAGAAGGTGTACTCGCCACTCGCAACGCACGCGGTCGATGCTGTCAAAGTCAAAGCCAACAGCAGCTCACTTAATGCGACCGTTGATCAGGGCGAGTTGGTCACCCGCACCTTGCGCCAGCAAATCAATCGTGTATCGCAACGCCTGGAAAGCGGGCTCACGCTGCTTGCCTCGGTAGGATCAACCGCGCCCTTCGTCGGATTATTTGGCACGGTCTGGGGTATTTATCATGCACTGGCAGCGGTAGCGATGGCAGGCACCATACAAATCGATAAAGTCGCCGGCCCCGTCGGCGAGGCGCTGATCATGACGGCGATCGGCTTGGTGGTGGCGATTCCGGCGGTGCTTGGCTACAACGCATTCACGCGCGTCAATCGCGTCACGCTCGGCGAGTTGGATGCATTCGCGCATGACCTGCATGCCTTCTTGACCACCGGCGCCCGTATCGGCACTGCGCGTGGCCGTCTGAGCTAAGCAAGGAGACCATCATGGCATTCGGCGGATTCAACGATAACAGCCATCAGGCACCAATGGCAGAAATCAACGTCACACCAATGGTGGATGTGATGCTGGTGCTGTTGGTGATTTTTATTATCACTGCACCGCTGTTCACCCACGCGGTCAAGCTGGAGTTACCAACAGCATCATCGGCACCGGCGCCGGAAAAACCAGAGAGCATTACCTTGGCGATTAACGCCGAGGGCAAACTGTTCTGGAATAACACCGCAGTGACTATGGATGAGCTCGGCGCTCGTTTTACCACTGCCGCGCAAAAAACGCCGCAGCCCGAGTTGCAATTACGTGCGGATAAATCCACGCGCTATGAAGTCATCGCGCAAGTGATGTCATCGGCACAAACCAACGGCATGACGAAAATCGGATTCGTCACCAACCCCAAAGACGTGAGTCGCTAAGTGAATGCAGTAGATCAACCCATGCAAGACAAATACAGCCCGGCGGATGTCGAGCGTAACGCGCGCGAACACTGGCAAGCGATTGATGCTTATAAAGTCGTCGAGCATGCACGTGATGCCCAAGGACGCGAGAAGAAAAAATTCTATGCTTGCTCGATGCTGCCTTATCCATCCGGCAAGCTGCACATGGGTCATGTGCGTAACTACACCATCAATGATGTGATGGCGCGTCAGCTGCGCATGAAAGGCTACAACGTGCTGATGCCGATGGGCTGGGATGCCTTCGGTATGCCCGCAGAAAATGCAGCGATGGCCAATGGTGTTCCGCCGGCACAGTGGACCTACGCCAATATCGCGCACATGAAGCAGCAGATGCAGGCCATGGGGCTGGCGATTGACTGGTCGCGTGAGATGGCGGCGTGCAGCCCCGATTACTACAAGTGGAATCAGTGGATGTTTCTGAAGATGCTCGAGAAGGGCATCATCTACCGCAAAACCGGTACTGTGAACTGGGACCCGGTTGATCAAACGGTACTCGCTAATGAGCAAGTGATTGACGGTCGCGGCTGGCGCTCGGGTGCGCTGATTGAGAAGCGCGAAATCCCGATGTACTACGTGCGGATTACCGATTACGCCGAAGAGTTACTTGATTGCGTAGAAAATAAACTGCCCGGCTGGCCCGAGCGTGTACGCATCATGCAAGCGAACTGGATCGGCAAATCGACCGGCGTGCGTTTTGCGTTTCCGCATCAGATCAAGAGCGCTGATGGTGAGCTGATCAACGATGGCAAATTGTGGGTGTTCACCACGCGTGCTGACACCATCATGGGCGTGACCTTTTGCGCGGTAGCCCCTGAACACGCGCTGGCGACGCATGCGGCACACAGTAACCCTGCACTCGCGGCATTTATCAATGAGTGCAAACAGGGTAGCGTGATCGAAGCCGATATGGCGACGATGGAAAAGAAAGGTATGCCAACCGGCTTGTTCGTGACGCATCCGCTCACCGGTAAGCAGGTCGAGGTGTGGGTCGGTAACTATGTGCTGATCACCTACGGTGATGGCGCAGTGATGGGCGTGCCCGCACATGATGAGCGTGATTTCGTATTCGCTAAAAAGTATCAGCTACCCATTGAGCCGGTCATCGCGATCGAGGGCAAGACTTACAGCACCGATGCCTGGCAAGAGTGGTATGCCGATAAAGAACACGGCGTCTGCGTTCACTCAGGCAAATACGATGGACTGAGCTACCAAGCAGCTGTTAATTCGGTGGCGAATGATCTTGCTGCGCTGGGTATCGGTGAGAAGAAAGTGACTTTTCGCCTGCGCGACTGGGGCATTTCGCGGCAGCGCTACTGGGGAACACCCATACCCATGATTCACTGCGAGGCTTGCGGTGACGTGCCGGTACCAGAAAAAGATCTGCCGGTGGTGCTGCCGGAAGACTGCGTACCCGATGGCAGCGGTAACCCGCTCAACAAGCACGAAAAATTTCTGAAGGTCGATTGCCCAAGCTGCGGCAAACCCGCACGGCGCGAGACCGACACCATGGATACCTTCGTCGACTCATCCTGGTACT
Organism: Burkholderiaceae bacterium; assembly: GCA_018882935.1. Classification (GTDB taxonomy): domain Bacteria; phylum Pseudomonadota; class Gammaproteobacteria; order Burkholderiales; family Burkholderiaceae_D; genus Pernthalerella. The sequence continues at coordinate 3,518 of VERA01000130.1, forward strand.
ACATGCGCTACTGCTCGCCGGGCGCGAGTGATGCGATGGTGGATACGCGTAATGATTACTGGATGCCGATGGATCAGTACATCGGTGGCATCGAGCACGCGGTGCTTCATCTTCTGTATGCACGCTTCTGGACCAAGGTCATGCGCGACTTCGGGCTGATCAAGTTTGATGAGCCTTTCGTCAATCTACTGACCCAAGGCATGGTGCTGAATGAAACCTACTACCGTGAAGACAGTGCCGGCAAAAAAACCTGGTTCAACCCGGAAGATGTAGCGCTTACCTTTGATGACAAGGGTCGTCCAGTGTCCGCCACCTTGAGCAACGATGGTCAAGCGGTGCAGATCGGCGGCACCGAAAAAATGTCGAAGTCCAAGAACAACGGCATTGATCCGCAGGCCATCATTGATCAGTACGGAGCTGACACTGCACGACTATTCACCATGTTTGCCTCGCCACCGGAGCAAACGCTGGAGTGGTCGGGTGCTGGCGTTGAGGGCGCGCATCGCTTTCTGCGGCGCGTATGGACTTATGCGGTTGCGCATGCTGCCGAGCTTGACCCAGTGCTTACAGTAGATGCATCAGACGATGCCGCCATTAAAGCCTTGCGGCTGGAAATGCACAAGCTGCTGCAACAAGCGGACCATGATTACAGCCGGCTACAGTACAACACAGTGG
>VERA01000131.1 GCA_018882935.1 Burkholderiaceae bacterium
ATTGTGTGTACATAGCGTCCTCCGAATTATTGAATCTTGCGCTCGTCAATTACGCGCTTGGCTTTTCCGATTAAGGTGCGTGGAATCGTATCGACATCCAGTAGCGTGATTGCTACGCTGATGCCTACGCTGGTTTTAATGCGTTGCGCGAGTTCTTGTGCCACTGCGTTTCGCTCATTGGCATTCAGCGTCCCAGCGTGACGTTGCAATTCGCACCGCACTTCCAGGTTATCCAGCGGTCCCTCGCGGGTGAGTACCAATTGATAGGTGCCACCCAGACGTGTATCACGCAGGATTTGTTCTTCAATCTGCGTGGGGAATACATTCACCCCGCGAATAATCAGCATGTCATCCGAACGACCAGTAATTTTGCCAATACGGCGGAATGAACGCGCGGTTGGCGGTAGCAGCTTGGTGAGATCACGCGTGCGGAAACGAATCACCGGAAACGCTTCTTTAGTAAGCGAGGTAAATACCAGTTCACCCTCTTGCCCGTCTTCCAGTACCTCGCCAGTCACGGGGTCGATAATCTCCGGGTAGAAGTGGTCTTCCCAAATCACCGGGCCGTCTTTGGTTTCTACACACTCACTCGCCACTCCGGGCCCGATCACTTCCGTCAGGCCGTAAATATCGACGGCATCAATACCAAGGCGGCGCTCGATCTCGGCGCGCATACCTTCGCCCCAAGGTTCGGCACCGAAAATCCCCACGCGTAAAGAAATCTCTTCAGCGGGTATGCCGAGCCGTTCAAATTCTTCTGCAATCACCAGCGCATAAGAGGGCGTGACCATGATGCAGTCAGGCCGGAAATCAATAATCTGCTGCACTTGTTTTTCAGTTTGGCCGCCCGACATCGGCACTGCGCAGCAACCCGCTTGCTCAATACCATAGTGCGCACCCAAGCCACCGGTGAACATGCCGTAGCCATACGCGTTATGCACCATCTCGCCGGCACGGACACCGACGGCGCGCAGTGAACGCGCTACCACCTGCGCCCAATTCACCAAGTCTTGTTTGGTATAGCCCGCGACCACCGGTTTGCCGGTCGTGCCTGAAGACGCATGCAAGCGCGCGAGCTTGTCACGCGGTACGGCAAACAAACCAAACGGGTAGTGATCGCGCAGATCAGTTTTGGTCATGAAGGGAAACTTCGCCAGATCCGGCAAGGTTTTCATATCATCGGGGTGCACACCAACTGCCGTGCATTTATCGCGAAACGCTTTGACGTTGTCGTAGGTGTGACGCAGCGTCCACTGCAGTCGTTGTAATTGCAGCGCCGCGATCTCGTCGCGGCTGGCGCGTTCGATCGGCTCCAGGTGATCAGGGGAGAAGGGTGTTTTCATGTCAGCCATGATCCGGTCCACCAATCACTTCACCACCGATGCGATGGCTCTTCCCGCGAAACAGCGCGATCAACTTACCTTCAGCGGTACGCACCGTCACGTCATACACACCGGTGCGGCCACTTGCCGAACGTTCAGTCGCCTCGGCGTGCAGTACTTCACCTTCCTTGGCCGGTGCGATGAAATCCACATGGCAGGCTGACGCTACTGTGGTCTGGTTGTAGCTGTTACAGGCGTAAGCAAATGCAGTATCAGCCAGGGTAAAAATCATGCCGCCGTGGCAGATGTGGTGCCCATTCACCATGTCACTGCGTACTGGCATGCTGAGCGTGGCGTGGCCGGGTGCAATCTGTTCAATACGCATCGCTAGCGCTTGCGCAGTACGGTCGCGTTGCCACATTGCGTGCGCGGTTGCACTCGCCAGTGCTTGCGGATCAGTCGGTGCGGCCGCACTCGTCGTCAACGTGGTGTCAGTCATGCAGGCTCCCTCCCGCGTAGCAGGCTTGCTGAATCAATGGCGATATGCGGTAGCGGTCTTCGCCGGTACTGTGCGCGAGGTTGCTCAGCACATCACGCACGGCACGCAGGCCAAGCTGCTCGGCCCACGCCAATGGCCCGCGCGGGTAGTTCACACCCAAGCGCATTGCTGCATCCACATCCGCCGCCGAGCAAACGCCTTGGTTGACCGCATCAGCCGCTTCATTCGCCAACATGGCCACAGTGCGCATCACCGCAAGACCGGGGATATCTTTCAACAGCGACACCTGAAAGCCCGCCGCTTGCAGCATGCCGATCGCATCGTCGCGTGCTGCAGGTGAGCATTGTTTCGCGCAACTGATGGCGATACGCGGTGCGCTACCGTAGGCGAGCGCGAGGTCAATCAGCACGGTGTTGGCAATGCCTGATTCAGCAGCGCGCTGCGTGGCACTACGACCATCTGTCACAAACACCACCGCATCACCGACGCTGGCGATGCGTCCATCGGTTGATGGTGCATCCGTCTTGATGCTGACATTAGCGTTCGCGTTCGAGTTTGTATTCGCTAGACGCGTTGCGAGTGCCGCGGTGACCTCGCTACCGCCGTGAAGCGACACGCTGGCGCTTAATGCGCGCGGTGCCTCGGTGGACGCAACCAATTTACTTGCAGCCTCGCGGTAATCATAAAAACCGCGACCGGTTTTACGGCCGAGGAAACCGCCTTCGACGAGTTCTTGTTGAATCAGCGACGGTGTAAAGCGCTTGTCGTTAAAAAACGCGTTCCACACCGAGCGGGTCACGGCGAAGTTAACGTCATGACCAATCATGTCCATCAATTCGAACGGCCCCATCTTAAAGCCACCCGCCTCGCGCATCACGGCATCAATCGTCGCCACATCGGCCGCGCCTTCTTGCAGCAAGCGTAGCGCCTCGGCATAGTAGGGGCGGGCCACGCGGTTAACAATAAAGCCCGGCGTTGAGCGCGCATGCACCGGCGTTTTACCCCAGGCTTTAGCAGTAGCGAACAGCGTATTTGCGACCACTGCATCAGTGCCGATGCCGCTCACAATCTCCACCAAGGGCATCAAAGGCGCTGGGTTAAAAAAGTGCAGGCCAGCCAAACGCTCGGGCCGTTTGAGCGTAGCGCCAATTGCGGTGATTGAAATCGACGACGTATTGGTCGCGAGAATCGCGTCGCTGGCGACGATATCTTCCAGCGAAGCAAACAGGGCTTGTTTGGCAGCGAGGTCTTCCACAATCGCTTCAACCACCAGCGCTGCATCTACTAAATTGCTGACGTCATGTGCAACCGATAATCTCTGCGCAGCAGCCTGCGCAGCCTCTAGCGTGAGCTTTCCCTTATCGGCCAGCTTATTCAGTTGGGTGCGTAATCCTTCAACAGCTAACGCTGCTGAGCCTTCTCGCACATCGAGTAACTGTACCCGGTGTCCTGCCACTGCAGCAATTTGCGCAATACCACTGCCCATCGCGCCGGCGCCAATCACGGCGACGGTGCTGGTGGTGGGTAGCGGTGCTGCGCTCATGCCATTAGACGTGGTAGCGACGCTGCACGACCACGAAGCGGTTCGCCACAAACGCTGCATCAGCGTACGACGCATTCGCTGCGGGGTTGCCACCGGTGCCGTGGAAATCCGAGAAGGCAGCAGATTGGTTAACGAACACACCACCCGTTAAATTAATCGACAGCGCTACCTTGGCGTTCAAGGTTGCCTGTGTCATGGCATCAATCACCTCGGGGTGCGTGGAATACACGCCAACAGTCAATGCGCCTTGGGTATTCACCAAGTGTTCTGAGCGTTTGATTGAGGTTGCAGTGTCTGGCGTTTTAACGATAAAGCTGATCGGGCCGAAGCACTCATGACCATACGCCGACTCATCGCTGGCATCACACGCTAGTAGCACGGGTGTGTGTACGTTCGCGTGCGGGAAATCGGGGTTATCGAGTTTGTTTGAGGCGAGCACGACCTTGCCGAGTTTGCCACTATTCGCTTGCGCGATACGTTGCAAAGTATCCGGTGAGCGAATCGCTCCTAAAATAGCCAGCGCTACTTCAGGCTTAGCCAAGAAATGACTGACCGCGTTTGCTAAATCTGCGCAGAATTCGTCATAAGACTTATGGCCCTCATCAGTCTCAATACCGCCCGCAGGTACAAACAAAGCTTGCGAGGTTGTGCACATCTGGCCCGAGTACAGCGACAGCGTAAACGCCAGATTACCCAGCATGCGCTTGTAGCTGTCGGTCGAATCAATCACGATGTTATTCACACCAGCGAGCTCGGCATACACACGCGCTTGGCGGCAATGATCCATCAGCCACTGAC
>VERA01000006.1 GCA_018882935.1 Burkholderiaceae bacterium
GATGTCATCAGCGACCTGACCCAGCAACAGGGCATCGTGCTTGCAACCGGTGGCGGCGCCATCCTCAACCAGAAGAGTCGTCGTAGCCTGCGTGAGCGTGGCACCGTTGTGTATTTGCGGGCCTCGGTGGGCAGCCTGGTACAGCGCACCAGTCATGATCGGCAGCGGCCGCTACTGCAAACTGCCGACCCGCGTGCACGCATTGAGGAGCTCATGCGCCAGCGCGCGCCGCTGTATGAAGAGGTGGCGCATATCACCGTCGAAACCGGGCGTCCGAATGTGCAGTCGGTCGTCCAAAACATTCTTGTGCAGCTTGAACAGTCGGGCTGGCCGGTTAATGCCGCCACGCCCGCGAATTCACTATGAGTCCTATTCCAGCTACCGTCTTTGCACGACTTAGTGTTGATCTTGGTGAGCGTAGCTACCCCATCATCATCGGCGATCATTTGCTGACCGATGTGGAGCTGTTCCGTGGCATACCCGGTCAACGCATCGCGGTGGTGACGAACACCGTTGTGGCACCTTTGTATCTTGAGCGATTGTCAGCGACGCTGAACGCTGCAGGCAAGCAGTGCATTCCGATTGTTCTGCCAGATGGCGAAGAAGAAAAGAACGTCACAAATCTGATGGCGATTTTCACTGCATTGCTCGAACAAAAGTGCGATCGCAAGACGACGCTATTGGCGCTAGGTGGTGGCGTAATTGGTGACATGACGGGTTTCGCAGCGGCGACCTATATGCGTGGCGTGCCATTTGTACAGGTACCGACCACCTTGCTGGCGCAGGTCGATTCCTCGGTGGGTGGCAAGACTGCAATCAATCATCCGCTCGGCAAAAACATGATCGGTGCGTTTTATCAGCCGCAGTGGGTGTTCGCCGATACGGACACCCTGGCAACTCTGCCTGACCGCGAGCTCTCAGCGGGTCTCGCAGAGGTAATCAAGCATGGTGCCATCATTGATATTGAATTTTTCGAATGGCTTGAGCGAAACATCTATGCGCTACGTGCGCGTGACCGTGAAGCATTAGCGTATGCGATTCGTCGCTCTTGCGAGATCAAGGCGGAGGTGGTGCGTCAAGATGAGCGTGAGAGTGGTCTGCGCGCGATTCTGAACTTTGGTCACACTTTTGGCCATGCGATTGAAGCAGGCCTGGGTTACGGCGAGTGGCTGCATGGTGAAGCGGTGGGTTGCGGCATGACGATGGCAGCCGATCTGTCGGTCAGATTGGGTTATCTGTCGGCGTCAGAGCAAGCCCGCTTACAGTCACTCATCAAGGCCGCCGGCTTGCCAACCGTGGCGCCTGATCTTGGCGAGTTGCGCTGGCTCGATCTGATGGAGGTCGACAAGAAAAACGAAGGTGGTCAGATAAAATTCATTTTGCTCAAGCCACTTGGCTCGACCAGTATTACCGCGGTGCCTGCTGATCAATTGAGTGCCACGCTACATGCGTGTACTCGCGCGTGATTAAAAAGGCCATTAGCAGGTGAGCATGATCGACAGCTACGAGACGCAGTTGGCAAGCTATGCTGCGCGCACCGACAACTCGATCGGTCGTCAAACGCCAGAGCCAAGCCCGCAAACGCGCACTGAGTTCCAGCGTGACCGTGATCGAATTATTCACTGCACTGCATTTCGTCGCCTCGAGTACAAGACACAAGTATTCGTTAATCACGAAGGCGACTTGTTTCGTACCCGACTCACGCACAGCATTGAGGTGGCACAGATTGCACGATCACTCGCGCGCAATCTGCAACTGAACGAAGATTTGGTGGAGGCTATTTCCCTTGCCCATGATCTTGGCCACACCCCGTTCGGCCATGCTGGCCAGGACGCGCTCAACGCCTGCATGAAAGACTACGGTGGTTTTGAGCATAACCTGCAAAGCTTGCGCGTGGTCGATACCTTGGAGCAGCGCTACGGCGCTTTCGATGGCCTGAACCTCAGCTTCGAAACACGCGAAGGTATCTTGAAGCATTGTTCTTTACCCAATGCGCAGTTACTGGGGGAGGTCGGACTTCGTTTCATCGAGAAAAAGCAGCCGAGCCTGGAGGCGCAGCTAACCAACCTCGCCGATGAAATTGCCTACAACAATCATGATATTGATGATGGCTTACGCTCAGGCTTGCTGAGCTTGGATCAGCTGCAAGATGTTGGTCTTTTTGCGCGCTTTTATGCTGAAGTTCAGAAAGAGTTTGTGGGCATCGCCGGGCGCCGCGCAATTAATGAAACTGTCCGTCGCATGATCAATGCCTTGGTCGTTGATCTGATCGAGACATCGAAATCAAATATACAGCGGGCCGGTGTTAACACCATTACTGATGTTCGTAATGCACCGCCACTAATTGGCTTCTCGGAAACGATGAAGTTGGAAGCGCAGACCTTGAAGCGTTTCCTGCGCAAGAATCTTTATCAACACTACCAAGTCAGCCGCATGACCAGCAAGGCACGGCGCATTGTGACCGACTTGTTCGACATCTTCCTGTCGGGCCCGCAGCTGCTGCCGCCCGATTATCACGTGGCGGATGGCGATCCGGCAGCGCAGGCGCGGCGTGTTGCCGATTACATCGCCGGCATGACTGACCGCTACGCAATGCGCGAATACCGGAAGCTATTTGCGGTCGACGAGATTTAACGATGGGCTGGTACTGTCGCAGCCGATACGACTGGCGAAAATAAAAAAGGGCGCTGCCGCGCCCCGGTATGACCCTTGATGAAAGATCACGCTACTTCGGTTGCCCCGTTGTAGCCACGCACTGCTGTGCGGTGGTGATCTTGAATTCGATCTTTGTGCCTGAGGACTTGGCGATCGAGTTTATCCATCAACAGGTCGATCGCCGCGTACATGTCCTGCGCCTCACTTTCAACATGCAGGTCTTTACCTCGCATGTGTACATTGATTTCAGCGCGCTGACGCTTATCTTTTTCGGTATTGTCGTCGACGGCGAGGATAACGGTGACATCAATCACGTTATCAAAGTGACGCTTGATACGCTCGAGTTTATTTTGCACATACTCCCTGAGCGGGGGGGTGAGTTCCAGATGGTGACCGCTGATCTTAAGATTCATACACAGCACTCCTTGGATGGCGTTGCTGGAGGTTCCGCCGAGTCGACCGGCAGGTGAACCGGACAGAGCACAGCAACGGTTGAAAACTCGGGATTGTGTGACTTAGACCTCGCTCGACTTGGAAAGTCAGCGCCGCACAGCACACACGCTATGCCAACGATTCTAACCAAACAGTATCCGCGCGATTCTCAGTCAGCCGATAGATATCAGAGGGATTTACGAAGATTAACAGGCGGTATCTTCAAGGCCTCGCGGTATTTCGCTACCGTTCGGCGGGCGACTACCATGCCCTGCTCTGCCAACATATCCGTGATCTTGCTATCGGAAAATGGATTTTTTGGGTCTTCGGCTCCTATCAGTTGCTTGATCAATGCCCGTATGGCAGTTGAGGAGGCTTCACCGCCCGCCTCGGTGGCTACGTGGCTGCCAAAGAAATATTTCAATTCGAACATGCCATGTGGCGTGAGCATGTATTTCTGCGTGGTGACGCGAGAAATCGTGCTCTCGTGCAGACCCAGTGTATCAGCAATTTCACGCAGCACAAGAGGTCGCATCGCTACTTCCCCGTGCGAGAAGAAATTGCGCTGCCGGTCAACAATGGCCTCGGCCACCCGCAGGATGGTATCGAAGCGCTGCCGCATGTTTTTGATAAGCCACTTGGCTTCCTGCAGTTGTGACGATAGCGAGCCTTCACCTTTGCTCTGCTTGAGGATATTCGCGTACATGGCATTAACGCGCAGCTTTGGCATCACCTCGCGGTTGAGGCTGACCTGCCAGCCATGCTTTGCGCGTTTGACAATCACATCCGGCACCACGTAATCCGATGCATCGCCTGCATAGGCCGCGCCCGGGTGCGGGTTGCAGCGTTTGATCACGACCTGCGCCTCGCGCAGATCTTCGTCGTCGCAGTCGAGAATCTTTTTCAGCTTGTTGAATTCGCGTTGCGCAAACAGCTCGAGATGATTTTCTACTAACGTCAGCGCCATGCGGCGTGTGACGAAGGGCACTTTGTCCATGCGCCGTATCTGAATGGCAAGACACTCAGAGGCATCGCGCGCACCAACCCCAGCAGGATCAAAACTTTGCAGTAGCTTCAGCGCTACCAGCAACTCGTCCATCTCGATCTCGAGCTCTTCGGGCAGCCGCGCCAGAATGTCGCCGAGGGATTCTTCCAGATAGCCGTTGTCGTCCAGCGCATCAATCAGTAACTCGACCAGAGCGCGATCACGCCGGTTATCGACAGTGACTGACAGCTGTTCCAGTAAATGCTCGCGTAGCGTGGTTTCATGCGCTTCGAGCTGCGGGCGGGCGTTATCATCTTCCGGCGCTTTGGAGGTGCGCGCGACATCGTCAAAGCTCCAGTCCGCATCACCCGCAGGCGCCGCATCTTCAGCGGAACCGGCACCCGCAAGTTCATCCGGCGCATCATTACGCACTTCACCATCGCCTTCCGTGCTGCTCGAGGGCGAGCTTGGCGCTGAGCTGATCGCGCCATCGCTAAGCAGGCGCACCGAGTGATCCAGCGGATCGTCCAGGCGTTCCAGCAGCGGGTTATCACTCAGCATCTGCTCCAGCTCTTGGTGCAGCTCCAGCGTCGACAGCTGCAGCAGCCGTATCGATTGCTGCAACTGCGGCGTTAGCGCAAGATGCTGAGAAACCCGGAGCTGAAGTGTCTGCTTCATCGCGGTCAGCGCCTACATGCGGAAATGTTCACCGAGATACACGCGGCGTACAGATTCGTTCGCGATGATCTCATCCGGGCTGCCGGAGGCGAGCACAGCGCCTTGGTTGATGATGTAGGCGCGATCGCAAATGCCCAGGGTTTCTCGAACATTGTGGTCAGTGATGAGTACACCGATGCCGCGCGCCTTCAGGAACCGTACGATGCGCTGTATCTCGATCACCGCGATAGGATCAACGCCAGCAAACGGCTCATCCAGCAATATGAAACGTGGTCGGGTGGCCAATGCGCGTGCGATCTCTACGCGGCGACGCTCGCCGCCCGAGAGCGACAGCGCGGGGTTGTCACGCAGATTTTCAATTTGCAGTTCCGCCAGCAGGGTATTCAAGCGCTGCTCGACTTCCGCGTCGGGCAGTGGTTTACCGTTATCTTTTTGTAGCTCGAGCACGGCGCGGATATTGTCTGCCACCGACAGCTTGCGAAATACCGATGCCTCTTGCGGCAAATAGGAAAGCCCGCGTTGCGCGCGACGATGAATGGGTAACTCCGCGATGCTTTCCCCATCGAGCAAAATCTGGCCGCCCTCGGACGGTACCAAGCCGACAATCATGTAAAAAGAAGTCGTCTTGCCCGCACCATTCGGACCAAGAAGGCCAACCACCTCGCCACTCTCCAGATCTAGCGAGACGTTATGCACTACCTGTCGCGCGCCATAGCTTTTCTGCAGGCCGCGAACATGCAATCGGCTGTCTACTCTATCTATCATCGCCTTTGGTTTCTTTTTCGCGCGGCTGAATAATCGCGCGTACTCGACCCGCACCTGGCTTGCTCTCACCTATCGCGGTATTGTTGGCGGTATAAAACTCTGCGCGGGTATCGTAAGAGATGAATTCGCCCTCAACCTCATCCGTGACTTTGCTGCCATCAAGCATGCGCACTTTGGATCGTTTGAAAAGCTTTGCAATTTCGTTTTTGGTGTCGTACTCGATTCGATCTGCGGCCTGGCCTTCCATCCACAGATCTTTGCCACCATCTCGTTTTTGACGAAAGGTCGCCAAGCCGCCGGAGGGCGCGAATAGCGTTCCGAACTGATACCCGGCGCTGTCTTTTTTCAAGATCAGTTTTTCGCCGTGCATCACCAGCGTACCGCGCGTCACTACGACATTACCCACAAACGTATTCAGTTGCTTGGAATCGTCGTAAAACATCTGGTTTGCTTCAATATTCGTGGGCTTGTCGCGATCTGCGCGTTCGGCAAAAGCCGCAGTGCTCAGCGCCGCGAGCGCGGTAGAGATCAACAATGCATGTCGGATAAAAGAAGAGGTCGGCTTCATCTGCGTACCCGGTCAGGAGGTAAATAAGTGGCGCTGACGGCGCTATGGAGTGTCAGTGTCTGCTGCTTGCTGTCAGCGGTCATGCCAGTGCCCTTGAGCGTTGTTCCACCTTGCTGTGCCTGCACCGGGCGATGACTTTTAACGATATCTTTATTGGCCAGCACGAGCATGTAATCCGATGTCACCAGCAGCGCGTCGTTGTTAGCCTCTGACGGGCGGCGCAGAACCACATGGTCATGCAAATGAAACTCGCTATGATCGGCGTTGGTTTTTGCAGTGTCCGAGCTGACGAACATGCTTGGGCGTTTATCGCTGTAGCGGGTCATGCGGAAACCTTGAATACGGGTTTCGTCCCGGTCAGGGAAGTGGGAAAGCTGATCGCCTTCCACCAGATAGCCAGCACGCCCATCACTGCGCGTCGTGGTAAAGCGAAATTGATGCATGGTGTAATCCGGCAGGTCTTGTGCCGATCGACGATAGGGTCCTTGCTCTGTTTGCTGCGCTTGTTTCAGTAGCCAGAAACTACCGCCAGCGAGTAGCAGCATGAAACCCAAGGTCAGCACCGCACCTCTGCGCGGACGAAACTCATCGATCATGTCAGATACGGCGCCAGCGCCGCCTCGTAGTTTCCTTGTGCACGCAGAATAAAGTCGCATACCTCGCGCACCGCGCCGTGACCGCCATGTGCGTGTGTCAGCAGATGCGCGCGCGTTCTGACTTCCGGGTGGGCGTTAGGTACGCTGGCACAGAAACCGACCCGCATCATGACGGGTAAATCGATCACGTCATCACCCATATAGCCGCACTGCACAGGGTCGAGATCCAGGTCGCCGATGAGCTGCTCAAAAGCTGCACGTTTGTCGTGCACACCTTGATGCAGAAGATTGATACCCAGGTCGGTCGCACGGCGCCTGACAATATCCGAATCGCGCGCGCTGATGATGGCAGCTTTGACATTGAACTGTTGCAGCAGCTTGATGCCGTGCCCGTCCAGCACATGAAAGGTTTTGATCGCCTCGCCATGCGCACCATAGCGCAGGCCGCCATCCGTGAGTACGCCATCGACATCGAACATCATCAATCGGACTTTCTGCGCACGTTCCATCGCCAGTTGCTCTGCACGGGTATCCATTAGATGACCTTTGCCCGCGTCAGATCATGAATATGCAGAGCGCCAATCAAACTGCCGTCAGCTTCAGTGACCAGCACCTGATTGATGCGAAACGATTCCATCAGCTCGACTGCTTCTACTGCCAGCTGCTCGGGGCTAACCGTGCGGGGCGTTGAGTTCATGACTTCGCGCACTGGCGTGCGAGAAAAATCTTTGCCAAGCTCGATCAGTCGACGCAAGTCACCGTCAGTGAAGATGCCAAGTACCTTGCCGTGCTGATCAACGATGGCGGTCATCGCCATGCCTTTGCGCGTGACTTCCAACAAAGCTTTGGGAAGCAACACATCCGGCATAACGCTCGGGATAGCATCGCCCTTGCGCATCACATCGCGCACATGCGTCAGCAGACGGCGGCCCAGCGCGCCGCCCGGGTGTGAGCGAGCAAAGTCTTCTTCACGAAAACCGCGCGCGTCGAGTAATGCAACCGCAAGCGCATCGCCCAGCGCGAGCGTGGCGGTGGTGCTGGCGGTTGGAGCGAGGTTGAGCGGGCAGGCCTCGCGTGCCACGGCAACATCGAGGTGAACATCAGCCAGCGTGGCCAGCGTTGATTGCGGCCTGCCAGTCATGGAGATTAATTTGGCGCCGATGCGCTTGATCACCGGCACGATCGCCAGCAGCTCTTCTGATTCACCCGAGTTCGAGATGGCAATCACGGCGTCGGCCTGAGTGACCATGCCCAGGTCACCATGCGCCGCTTCAGCCGGGTGCACGAACAGTGCCGGGGTGCCGGTGGAGGCGAGCGTGGCGGCGATCTTGCGTGCGATGTGGCCGGATTTACCCATGCCTGAAACCACCACCCGGCCAGTGCATGCGAGCAGCAGTGCAACCGCACGTGCAAATGCGTCATCGGGACGATCGGACAAGCGCGATTTCAGCGCGAGAATGGCCTCGGCCTCGATTTCGAGGGTCTGGCGCGCCAGCTGCAACGAGCGTAATGCAGCGACGTTATCAAAATGTTTCGACGAATTTTTCTGATGCGTTACACTCATGCTCGGAGTATAGCCCATTAAACAAAGCAAAAAACCTGCCAGACGTAAGATTTCTGCACGTCGGTGCGCAGGCGCTTCCACCCCACACTGGCCCGCCACTGATGCACTCTGCGCTTGAACTGACGCTCATCTTGCTGATTGCTGCAGTGCTCGGCGTGGTGGCGTTTCGCATGTTGCATCTGCCGCCGATGTTGGGCTACCTGACGGTCGGAGTTTTGATTGGACCGCATGCGCTAGGGCTGGCTTCGCAAAGTGCAGCTACCCATACACTCGCCGAATTTGGCGTGGTGTTTCTGATGTTCTCGATCGGCCTCGAGTTCTCGCTGCCAAAACTGAAAGCGATGCGTCGTAATGTATTCGGCCTTGGCACGGCACAAGTGGGTTTAACTATTCTGATGTCGATGGCAGGCGTTGCCCTGCTGGCGCCTTTGCTACCGCGTTACTTTGACATGAGCTGGGGTGCGGCATTCGCTATTGGCGGCGCTTTGTCGATGTCATCAACCGCGATTGTGCTCAAGCTTCTGACAGAAAAACTCGAGCTCGAAAGTGAACACGGCCGGCGTATTACCGCCATCCTGCTGTTTCAAGATTTGGCTGTCGTTCCCTTGCTGATCTTGATTCCTGCGCTGGGTAATCCTGGCGCAGATATTGTTGAAGACCTTGGTATGGCAGCGCTTAAAGCGGTGTTTGTACTCGCGCTACTGCTGTCATTTGGCCAGGTATTGTTAAGGCGCTGGTTTCAGATCGTGGTGCAGCGCCGCTCGCATGAGCTATTCATGCTGAACCTATTGTTAATCACGCTTGGCGCGGCGTGGATTACCGAGGTCGCTGGCTTGTCACTTGCGCTTGGCGCGTTCATCGCCGGTATGCTGATTTCGGAGACCGAGTACCGCCTGCAGGTTGAAGAAGATATCAAGCCTTTTCGTGATGTGTTGCTCGGATTATTTTTCATTAGCGTCGGCATGATGCTCGACATGGCGCTGGTGTTTAACAATTTACTTCTCGTGCTGGCGCTCTTAGTTATCCCGTTCGCGCTCAAGTTTGGTTTGATCGCAGTTGTTGCGCGATGGTTCGGGGCCTCACCCGGGGTCGCGATTCGTACCGGTTTGGGCTTGGCGCAGGGCGGTGAATTTGGCTTTGTTCTGTTGAACGAGGCAGGTGCGTTGAATTTGATTGACCCCGGATTCGTACAGCTGATTCTTGCAGCCATGGTGCTGTCGATGTTGGCGACACCGTTTATCTTGGCCAATGCAGATCGAATCGTCATGCGCATGTCTCGCAACGAATGGATGCAGCAATCGCTAGCGCTAACCACACTAGCCTCGCGCACCATGAGCGACGAGAAGCATGTAATTATTGCGGGCTTCGGTCGCACCGGTCAGAGTATTGCCAAGGTACTCGAGGAAGAAAATATTCCGTATCACGCACTCGACCTGGATCCACAGCGTGTACAAGAGGCGCAAGCAGCGGGTGCTAATGTCTCCTACGGCGACACCTCGCGTCGTGAGAGTTTGCTTGCGGCGGGTATCCATCGCGCTGCCGCACTCGTCGTGACTTATGCCGACACTCAGGCGGCGTTGAAGACGCTGCATTTCGCCAATGAGCTGGCGCCAACCTTGCCGGCGATTGTGCGGAGCATTGATGACACCGATCTCGAGCTGCTGCGCGCAGGTGGCGCTGATGAAGTGGTACCCGAAACCATCGAGAGCAGTCTGATGCTGGCATCGCAAGCGCTGTTGATGATGGGCGTGCCGCTGAATCAGGTAGTGCAGCGCGTGCAACGCGTACGCGGAGAGCGCTACGCTTCATTGCGTGGCTATTTTCATGGCCTGGGTGATGTACCGGATGACGAGCATCACCTGCAAGTGCGGCTGCACTCGGTACCGATCCGCGAACATGCTGCCGCGATCGGCAGAGTGTTCTCGGAACTGGCGCTGTCTGATTTCGGGGCGGAGGTCACTGCGGTCAGGCGTGGCAAGAGCCGGCTGTCATTTGCGCCTGATCTGCGTTTGGAAGCGGGTGATGTGGTGGTTCTGCGCGGTACTGCAGAAGCGATCGAGCGCGCCGAGCAGCGATTGCTCTGATTCTCAAGAGCACTATGGACGTTCTTAGCCGAATCGCCGGCATCATTCTCCCGGTTTTTCTGATTACCGCTGCCGGTTACTGCTATGCGCGCATGCGCGGCGAGCAGGTGACCGAGGACATGGCGGGGCTGAGTCGCGTCAATGTTGAGCTATTGTCGCCGGTGCTGTTGTTCTCTGCGTTGGCATCCAAAGATTTTGATTTAGTGGCTAACTTGCCGCTGATTCTGGCAGGTTTATTGATCTCGCTTGGCTCTGGCTTGCTGGCGTGGCCGATTGCGCGCGTGCTTGGGTATGACCCGCGCACATTCGTGCCACCGATGATCTACAACAACTGCGGCAATATGGGCGTACCGCTTGCCGTACTTGCGTTTGGTGCATCAGCGCTGTCTGAAGCGGTTGCGATGTTTGTCGCCAGTACCCTGGTGTATTTCTCGGTTGGCGTTTGGATTATCGAGAGCGCGGGCAAGGGGCCGCGCTTATCGATGCGCCGAACGCTCGCCAACCCCATGATCCTGAGCGTGCTGCTCGGCACGCTGTTTGCGGCCTTGCGTATTCCTTTGCCGGAGGTACTGCTACAAGCCATGCGCATGCTGGGCGAGGCATCGATACCGATCATGCTGATCGCGCTCGGCGTGCGTATGGTCGATGTGCGCTTCACCCATTGGCGTATCGGTGTGCTGGGCGCTATCGTCTGTCCTTTGTCAGGGCTTGTGGTGGCTTGGGCTATTGATCACTGGCTGAGCTTGAGCGCTATGCAGCGTGGCCAGATGTATCTGTTTGCTTCGCTACCGCCTGCAGTGTTCAGTTTCATGATCGCCAACGCCTACAAGCAAGAGCCTGACAAGGTTGCAGCCATTGTCATGCTCGGCAATTTAGCAGCAGTCGTGTTTGTGCCGCTCGGGCTCTGGATTGGCATCCAATAACAGGTGCATGCTACAACTGCGGCTTGCCACCGGTATGCGTTGATTACTGTCGCAATCCACTGCTGTAGCCTGCTGCCTCACGCGCGCTTGCGTTCTTTTTTCTGAAACAACATGTTACTGAGGTAGCGACCGGTAAAGCTGGCTGAATTTTTTGCGACATCTTCTGGCGTGCCCGCTGCAATGATTTGTCCACCACCAGCGCCACCTTCCGGACCAAGATCAATTACCCAGTCAGCAGTTTTGATCACATCCAGATTGTGCTCAATGATCACAATGGTATTGCCTTGGTCGCGCAGGCGATGAATCACCTTCAGCAGCAACGCGATATCATGGAAATGTAGTCCGGTAGTAGGCTCGTCCAAGATGTACAGCGTGCGTCCTGTGTCGCGCTTGGACAGTTCAAGTGACAACTTGACGCGTTGCGCCTCACCACCAGAAAGCGTGGTCGCGCTCTGCCCGAGTCGAATGTAACCCAAGCCCACATCCAGCAAGGTTTGCAGTTTGCGCGCTACCAGTGGCACCGGCTTGAAGAAATCAAAAGCATCTTCGACCGTCATGTCGAGTATCTCGGAAATATTTTTTCCTTTGTACTGAACCTCCAGAGTCTCGCGGTTGTAGCGTTTACCGTGACAGACATCGCACGGCACATACACATCGGGCAGAAAGTGCATCTCAACTTTCAATACCCCATCACCTTGGCAAGCCTCGCAGCGACCGCCTTTCACATTGAACGAGAAACGCCCTGCGGAGTAGCCTCGCTCGCGCGCCTGCGGCACGGTCGAGAATAATTCACGGATCGGTGTGAATACGCCAGTGTAGGTAGCCGGGTTGGAGCGCGGCGTGCGCCCGATCGGCGCCTGGTCTACCGCAATGACTTTATCGAAGTGCTCCAGACCAGAGATACTGTCATGCGCTGCGGGTTCTGCTTGCGAACCGTATAAATGTCGCGCCAGCGCGTGATACAGCGTGTCATTGACCAGGGTTGATTTGCCTGAGCCTGAGACACCCGTGACGCAGGTCAACAAACCGACCGGACAATGAAGATCAACCTGCTTGAGGTTGTTGCCGGATGCGCCACGAATCACCAGCTGTCGCTTGGGATCAGAAACCGTGCGCTGCGGCGGAACTGCGATTGCAAGGCTGCCATTGAGGTATTGCGCGGTAAGCGAGTCGCGGTTGCGCAGGATGTCCTGCAGGCTGCCCTGGGCGATCACCTCGCCGCCATGCACGCCCGCGCCTAAGCCCATGTCGATAATGTGATCGGCGCAGCGAATCGCATCTTCGTCGTGCTCGACCACCAATACCGTGTTACCCAGGTCGCGCAGGTGTTTCAAGGTCGAGATCAGGCGATCATTATCACGCTGATGCAGACCAATCGACGGTTCGTCGAGTACGTACATGACCCCGGTAAGTCCGGAGCCAATCTGCGACGCCAGCCGGATCCGCTGTGCCTCGCCACCGGAGAGCGTGTCGGCGCTGCGCGCCAGTGAGAGGTAATCAAGACCCACGTTGTTCAGGAAGCGCAGGCGTGCGACGATTTCTTTGATGATGCGATCGGCGATTTCTTTTTTTGCGCCCTTGAGTGCCAAGCGCTCAAAAAAATCGAGCGCATCCCGTAACGGGAGCTCAGCGATCTGAAAGATGGCGCGGCGTTGCGGGCCGTTGCCCACCATCACGTGCCGCGCCTCGACACGCAAGCGTGCGCCGTGACACTCCGGGCATTGTTTTTCGTTGATGAACTTGGACAGTTCCTCTTTCACTGCCATTGAATCCGTTTCATGATAACGGCGCTCAAGGTTATTCACCACACCTTCGAAGCTGTGCTCGCGAATCACCGTTCGGCCGCGCTCATTGATGTATGCGAAGGGAATTTTCTCTTTACCCGAGCCATACAGCACCACGCGCTGCGCATCTTTCGGCAAATCTTCAAATGGCGCGTCAATATCGAATTCATAGTATTTCGCCAATGAGGAGAGCATGGTGAAATAAAACTGATTGCGACGATCCCATCCTTTGACTGCACCCGAGGCCAGCGACAAATTGGGAAAGGCAACAATTCGTTTCGGGTCGAAGAATTCAATATGACCGAGGCCGTCACATTCAGGGCACGCGCCCATCGGGTTATTGAACGAGAACAGCCGCGGCTCGAGTTCCTGCAGCGAGTAGCCGCAGGTAGAGCAAGCAAATTTATTCGAGAAGATCTGCTCTTTACCGCTATCCATTTCAAGTGCGATTGCTCGCCCTTCGGCCAGACGTAGCGCAGTCTCGAAACTTTCAGCCAGGCGTTGCTTCAGGTCGGTACGCAGCTTAAGCCGATCAACCACCACATCAATACTGTGCTTCTCGTTTTTCTTGAGCTTAGGCAGCGCGTCAGCTTCATAAATACGCGCCTCAGCAGTGCCGCTTTGAATACGAAAGCGCACAAAACCCTGCGACTGCATCTGCTCAAACAGATCCAGGTGCTCGCCTTTGCGGTTGGCAACCACAGGTGCCAATATCATCAACTTGGTGTCTTCCGGCATTGCCAATGCGGTATCGACCATTTGCGACACCGATTGCGCTGCGAGCGGATTTTCCGGGTGCTCGGGGCAGTGCGGCGTGCCAACGCGTGCATACAACAGCCGCAAGTAATCATGAATCTCGGTGACCGTGCCCACGGTCGAGCGCGGGTTATGCGAAGTGGCCTTCTGCTCGATCGATATCGCCGGAGACAAGCCCTCGATCAGATCGACATCCGGCTTTTCCATCAGCTGTAAGAACTGCCGTGCGTACGCCGACAGCGACTCAACATAGCGGCGCTGACCCTCAGCGTACAAGGTGTCGAATGCGAGCGATGACTTGCCCGAGCCAGACAGGCCGGTAATGACGATCAGCTTGTCGCGCGGAAGATCAAGGCTGATGTTTTTCAAGTTGTGGGTGCGTGCACCGCGAATGCGAATTTCGTCCATCTGGCCTGTGTTTTGGTGACCGAGTGCTGTGTTTTTTGCAAGCGCTTGCGTCGGTCGGTGCGGGTCAACCTGTTACTATAGCTGGTTTTCAATTCTCGCTGATGATGCGTCTGCGAAGCGCCGCAAACGGCACCCCTGCTGGCCCTTCATGTCAGTTAATCCCGAAATCACAACTAGCCGCATGAGCCCGACCGAGATCCGGGCATCGGTCTCGCTCGCCTCGATTTTCGGCTTGCGTATGCTGGGCCTGTTCCTGATCTTGCCGGTATTCGCGGTGCACGCCAAATCACTGCCGGGCGGCGAGGACGCGATGTTGGTGGGGTTGGCCATGGGTATGTATGGGCTGACGCAAGCGATCGGACAAATCCCATTCGGTATCGCCTCTGATCGTTTTGGTCGCAAGCGGATCATCGTGATCGGGTTACTGCTCTTCATCGCGGGTTCATTGATTGCGGCGATCGATACTCACGTGATCTGGGTCATCATCGGTCGCGCAGTGCAGGGTGCTGGTGCGGTGTCTGCCGCAGTGACGGCGTTAATCGCTGACTCGACGCGTGAAGAGCACCGCACCAAGGCAATGGCGTTGGTCGGTGCATCTATCGGCTTGACCTATGCCGCCTCGTTGGTTATCGCGCCGCTGATGTATGCGGCGATAGGTATGAGCGGTATGTTCTTGTTTGTGGCAATACTGGCGGCGATTGCGATAGCAGTCGTGCTGTTTATTACGCCCGAGGCGCCGCCGCGCTCACCGGAGCGCGCCTCGTTTATGCAGGTGTTGACCGACCCCGAATTAATGCGCATGAACTTTGGTGTGTTTGCGCTACACGGCATACAAATGTCGATGTTTGTGGTGCTGCCAAACGCGCTGGTAGAGGCTGGCGGTTTGCCGATTGATCAGCACTGGAAAATATACCTGCCTGTGGTGCTGCTATCGTTCGTTTTGATGTTGCCGCCGATTTTTCTGGGTGAGAAGCGTGGCAGAATGAAGCAGGTATTTGTGTTTTCCATCGGCTTGCTGTTGCTGGTTGAAATTGGTCTGCGAGCTGCAATTGCAGAGACGCACTTATCATTCGAGATGTTGGTCGCTTTATTACTCGCTTTTTTTGTTGCCTTTAACATTCTGGAGGCGAGTCAGCCCTCACTCGTATCACGTTTAGCGCCGGCGTCCGGGCGCGGTGCAGCTCTTGGCGTGTACAACACCATGCAAGCGATTGGTTTATTCGCGGGCGGCGCTGGCGGCGGATGGTTAGCGAAGTACTTCGGTGCGCCAGCGGTGTTCACTGCAGGCTGTGTTGTCACAGTAGCCTGGCTTATAATCGCGTCATCAATGAAGCACATGCCGCGGCGTTCACAACGCGCAGTGGCGACCGCCTGATTTTCATTTTTCGTTTCTTCTTGGGAGAGTCGCATGGCATCCGTCAATAAGGTCATCATCGTCGGCAATCTCGGACGCGATCCCGAGACACGTTATATGCCCAGCGGCGATGCGATCACCAACATCGCAGTCGCGACCACCGACAAGTGGAAAGACAAAAGCACCGGCGAACAAAAAGAAGCGACCGAGTGGCATAGAATCTCTTTTTTCGGCAGGTTGGCAGAGGTGGCGGGCCAATATCTGAAGAAAGGCTCCCAGGTCTATATCGAAGGCAAACTGCGTACACGCAAATACACCGACAAAGACGGTGTCGAAAAATACTCCACGGAGATTGTCGCCGACGTTATGCAGATGCTGGGCAGTCGTCAGGGTGGTGGCGCTGCGCCCATGGATGATCATGGCGGTAGTCGCGGTGGCTCACAGCCGCCTGCGCAGGTGAGTGGGCGTCAGCCAGCGAACATCAATCTTGAGGATGACGACATCCCATTCTGATTTGCCATTGCGCCTGATTGCCGGCTAACGCCATGGCGAGACTGCCGCGCTTGGTGGTTGCGAATCACCTGCATCATCTGATAGCGCAGTCACATCATCAGCAGGCCTTGTTTGTCGATGCGCTCGACTATCAGAAATTTCTGAATGTCCTGGCCGAAACCGCCAAGCAGCATGCAGTTGCGGTGCACGCTTTCGTGTTATTGCCGGATAGAGTTCATCTGCTCGCAACACCAAGCGACGCGCTTGGCCTGAGCAAAATGATGCAGGCAATAGGCCGCAGCTATGTACCGTACTTCAACGGCCGTCATCAGCGCAGCGGCAGCCTGTGGGGTGGCCGCTTTCGCGCCACCGTAATTGATGCTGCCAGCTACTTCAACGATTGCGCCCAGTACATCGAGTACCTGCCGGTGCAGGCGGGCGTCAGTCAGGAAATACGCGATTACCCTTGGTCGAGCTACGCGCACCATGCGGGGTTGCACAGGCAATCCTGGCTGACCGACCACCCCAGTTACTGGGCGATGGGCAACACACCCTTCGACCGCGAGGCCGCCTACCAGAGAAGGTGCGCGCAGCCACCAGACCCTGAGTTTGCGGCTGCGATTGAAGCGGCAACTTACAAAGGATGGGCGCTTGGGCCGGAGGCATTTCAGACCGGGCTGGCCAAGCTCACGCCGCGACGGCTGCAGCCGGCCCGGCGCGGCCGCCCGCCGCGACTGGTTCCGGAGCAATCGGGCAACGGGCCTTGAAACTAGCGCCCGAGCTTCGATCTGTCCCCAATTAATGCAGACGCTCACGGCCCGCAGAGAAAATTAGGTTTTGACCCTAATTATTTCGGTTGAACCGTTTATTGCATTGCACTATGCTCTTCGACCCCAAGCAATTTTTCGGAGTGCTGCCATGCAAGCGCAAGGCCTTTACGACCCTAAAAACGAGCATGATGCCTGCGGCGTCGGGTTTATTGCTCAGATAAAAGGCCAAAAGAGCCATTCGATTATCGAACAAGGCCTCTTGATTCTGAAGAATCTTGATCACCGCGGCGCGGTCGGCGCTGATGCCTTGATGGGCGACGGTGCTGGCATCCTGATTCAAATACCGGATGCTTTTTACCGCGAAGAAATGTCGAAGCAGGGCGTGGTACTGCCGCCGCCGGGTGAATACGGCGTTGGCATGGTCTTCCTGCCCAAGGAGCAGGCATCACGCATTGCTTGCGAGCAAGAAATCGAACGCTCAGTGCACGCCGAAGGACAGGTGGTTCTGGGTTGGCGTGACGTGCCGGTCAATCGCGATATGCCGATGTCGCCAACCGTGCGCGACAAAGAGCCGGTGATCCGTCAGATCTTTATCGGTCGCGGCCAGGACATCATGGTGACCGATGCGCTGGAGCGCAAACTGTATGTCATTCGAAAGTCGTCCGGGCATGCGATTCAAGGGCTGGACCTGCTGCACGGTAAAGAATTCTTCGTCCCATCGATGTCGGCACGCACGGTGGTTTACAAGGGCTTGCTGCTGGCCGATCAGGTGGGCGTGTATTTCAAAGACCTGCAAGATCCGCGCTGCATCTCCGCACTAGCGCTGGTCCATCAACGCTTCTCGACCAATACCTTCCCCGAGTGGCCGCTGGCTCACCCGTATCGTTTGATCGCCCACAACGGCGAGATCAACACCGTCAAAGGTAACTTCAACTGGATGCGCGCGCGTGAAGGCGTCATGAAGTCCGCCGTCCTCGGCGACGATTTGAAGAAACTTTTTCCATTGATCTACGAAGGTCAATCCGACACCGCATGTTTTGACAATGCGCTCGAGTTATTGGTGATGGCGGGTTATCCCATTGCCCAAGCAATGATGATGATGATTCCTGAAGCATGGGAAAACCATACGCTGATGGACGATAACCGCCGCGCGTTTTATGAGTACCACGCTGCGATGATGGAGCCGTGGGATGGCCCGGCAGCGATGGCATTTACCGATGGGCGTCATATCGGTGGCACACTGGATCGCAATGGCTTGCGCCCGGCACGCTATCTGGTGACAGATGATGATTATGTAGTGATGGCATCGGAATCGGGTGTGCTGCCTATTCCCGATTCCAAGATCGTCAAGAAGTGGCGTCTGCAGCCGGGCAAGATGTTCCTGATCGACCTTGAAGCGGGTCGCATCATCGACGACAAGGAACTGAAAGACACTTACGCTAACGCCAAGCCCTACAAGCAGTGGATTGAATCAGTACGCATTAAGCTTGACGAATTAAACACCGAGCCCGAGACCCGCTTCGAAAAAGCCTCGCTGCTCGATCGTCAGCAAGCCTTTGGTTATACGCAGGAAGATTTGAAATTCCTGATGGCGCCGATGGCGGTGGGCGCCGAAGAGGCCACCGGATCCATGGGTAATGATTCACCGCTGGCGGTGATGTCGAATAAAAACAAGCCGATCTACACGTATTTCAAGCAGCTATTCGCGCAGGTGACCAATCCGCCGATCGACCCGATTCGTGAGGCGATGGTGATGTCGCTGGTGTCGTTCATCGGCCCCAAGCCGAACCCACTCGACACCAATAACATTAATCCGCCGATGCGACTCGAGGTGGCGCAGCCTATCCTCGATTACAAAGATATCACGCGGCTACGCCATATCAGCGCGCACACTGGCGGGAAGTTCCGCTCGTATGAAATCGACATTTGCTATCCCGTCGATTGGGGCAAGGAAGGCATCGAGGCGCGCCTTGCTTCATTGTGCGCGCAGGCGGTAGACGCGGTGCGCTCCGGCCATAACATTCTGATTTTGTCCGACCGCGCTGTCGACAAAAACAACGTACCGATTCCGGCCTTGCTCGCGACATCAGCAGTTCACCAGCATCTGGTCAGCAAAGGCATGCGTACATCTACCGGTTTGGTGATAGAAACTGGCTCCGCGCGTGAAACGCACCACTTCGCACTGCTTGCCGGTTATGGTGCAGAGGCGGTACACCCCTATCTTGCGCTGGATACCTTGGTCGACATGGCCAAAGATTTGTCGGGCGATTTATCGGCCGATAAGGCGATCTACAACTTCCAGAAAGCCGTTGGCAAAGGTTTGCTGAAAGTATTCTCGAAGATGGGTATCTCGACCTACATGTCGTACTGCGGAGCGCAGATTTTCGAGGCGATCGGCCTGAATAAGGCGATGGTCGATAAATACTTCAAGGGCACAGCTTCCAACGTCGAGGGCATTGGTGTGTTCGAGATCGCTGAAGAAGCGTTGCGCTTGCACCGCGAAGCTTTCGGACATGATCCGGTACTCGCTAACGCTCTCGATGCGGGCGGTGAGTACGCGTACCGGGTGCGTGGCGAAGAGCATATGTGGACGCCGGATGCAATCGCCAAGCTTCAGCACTCCACGCGTGCAAACAACTTCAGCACTTACAAAGAGTACGCACAGATCATCAATGATCAATCAACGCGTCATATGACGCTGCGTGGTCTGTTCGAATTCAAGATTGATCCTGCTAAAGCGATTCCGCTGGACGAGGTCGAGCCGGCAAAAGATATCGTCAAGCGATTTGCAACCGGCGCCATGTCGCTTGGCTCGATTTCAACCGAGGCGCATTCCACGCTCGCCATCGCAATGAATCGTATCGGCGGCAAATCGAACACCGGCGAAGGCGGTGAGGACGAAGCCCGGTATCGCAATGAGCTGCGCGGCATCAAGATCAAGCAGGGCGACACCTTGGCCACGATTATCGGCAAGGATCGTGTTGAAAAAGACATCCCGCTGCAAGAGGGTGACTCGCTACGCTCCAAGATCAAACAAGTTGCCTCTGGCCGCTTTGGCGTCACCACCGAGTACCTTACTTCGGCAGATCAGATTCAGATCAAGATGGCGCAAGGTGCCAAGCCAGGCGAGGGCGGTCAGCTACCCGGACACAAAGTATCGGAGTACATCGCCAAGCTGCGTTTCTCGGTGCCTGGTGTTGGCTTGATCTCGCCGCCGCCACACCACGATATATATTCGATCGAAGACTTGGCGCAGCTGATTCACGATCTCAAGAACGTTAATCCGAAAGCAGACATCTCGGTGAAGCTGGTGTCCGAGGTGGGTGTAGGTACGGTGGCTGCTGGCGTCTCGAAGGCAAAGGCGGATCATCTGGTGATCGCTGGCTATGATGGTGGTACGGGTGCTTCACCGCTGTCATCGATCAAACATGCCGGTACACCGTGGGAGTTGGGCCTGGCCGAAACACAGCAGACTTTGGTGCTGAACGGCTTGCGCGGTCGTATTCGTGTACAAACCGACGGCCAACTCAAAACCGGACGCGATGTCGTGATTGGCGCCTTGTTGGGTGCCGATGAATTCGGTTTCGCGACTGCGCCGCTGGTGGTGGAGGGCTGCATCATGATGCGCAAGTGCCACCTCAACACGTGCCCGGTCGGTGTGGCAACACAAGACCCGGTACTGCGCGCAAAATTCCAGGGCAAGCCTGAGCATGTGGTGAATTACTTCTTCTTCGTTGCGGAAGAAGCGCGTCAGATCATGGCGCAGCTGGGTATTCGTCGTTTTGACGAATTAATTGGTCGTGCCGATTTACTTGATAAATCCAAAGCGATCAGCCACTGGAAAGCCAAAGGGCTGGACTTCAGCAAGATTTTCTACTTGCCTGAAGCGAGTGACCAGCCGCGCCACCACGCAGAAGTTCAGGATCACGGCCTGGAAAAAGCGCTCGATCACAAATTGATCGCACAAGCAAAGCCAGCCATTGAGCGCGGTGAGAAAGTATCTTTCATTTCACCGATTCGTAACTTGAACCGAACAGCGGGTGCGATGTTGTCGGGCGAGGTGGCCAAGCGCTATGGCCATGAAGGCTTGCCCGACGATACGATTCATATTCAGTTGCAAGGCACTGCTGGTCAATCTTTTGGTGCTTTCCTCGCGCACGGTGTGACGTTTGATTTGGTTGGCGAAGGTAACGACTACGTTGGCAAAGGTTTGTCGGGTGGTCGCATTATCGTTCGCCCGAACACCGAGTTTCGTGGCTGGGCGGTTGATAACATCATCGTGGGCAACACTGTTTTGTACGGTGCGATTGCTGGTGAAGCCTTTTTCAACGGTGTTGCCGGTGAGCGTTTTGCCGTGCGCAACTCGGGCGCGGTTACCGTGGTTGAGGGCACCGGTGATCACGGTTGCGAGTACATGACCGGCGGTACCGTGGTCGTACTCGGTAATACCGGCCGTAACTTTGCTGCGGGTATGTCTGGTGGCATTGCGTATGTCTACGATGAAGATGGCAGCTTCAGCGCCAAGTGTAATTTGGCGATGGTTGCGCTCGAGAGCGTGCTGTCGAGCGCTGAACAAGAGAGCACCATCAGTAAAGCGGCGTGGCATAGCGTGACGCGTGGTGGTGAATGTCAGGCGGATGAAGCTATTTTGAAGAGCCTGATCGAGCGCCACTTCAAGTACACCGGCTCTACACGCGCACGCACCTTGCTCGATGACTGGTCGAATGCCCGCGGCAAGTTCGTCAAGGTGTTCCCGACGGAGTACAAGCGCGCGCTGGGCGAGATGTTCGCCGCGGCGGGCAAGGCCAAAGAAAAAACACCTGCTTAATCGTAAAGAAGAACATCATGGGAAAAGTCACGGGTTTTCTGGAATTTCAGCGTTTGCAAGAGGCCAGCGAAGCGCCAGATGCACGACTGAAGCATTACAAGGAATTTGTACTGCACTTATCCGATGCGGATGCAAAAACGCAGGGCGCGCGTTGTATGGATTGCGGTATTCCGTTTTGCAATACGGGCTGCCCTGTCAATAACATCATCCCGGATTGGAATGACTTGGTGTATCGCGGTAATTACCGCGAAGCACTCGATGTGCTGCATTCCACCAATAACTTCCCGGAATTTACGGGCCGTATTTGCCCTGCGCCGTGCGAGTCTGCATGTACGCTGGGCATTAACGATGATCCGGTAGGTATCAAGTCGATTGAGCATTTCATCATCGATAAAGGTTGGGAGAACGGCTGGGTAGTTCCGCAGCCGTCGTCCGTGAAGACCGGCAAGAAGGTTGCAGTCGTTGGTGCAGGCCCTGCCGGTCTCGCCGCTGCGCAGCAGCTGGCGCGTGTCGGCCATGATGTGACAGTGTTCGAAAAGAATGATCGTGTTGGTGGACTACTGCGTTATGGTATTCCCGACTTCAAAATGGAGAAGTCGCATATCGATCGCCGGGTGGAGCAGATGCAGGCCGAGGGCGTGCATTTCCGTACCAGCGTTCTGGTCGGCAAGGACTTCCCGCAGACTATTTTGAGCTTGGCGAAAGAAACCATCTCGCCGGAGCAACTACAGCAGGAATTTGATGCAGTCATCATTTCTGGTGGTGCCGAGCAGCCGCGTGACTTGCCAGTGCCGGGCCGCGAGTTGGATGGTGTGCATTTTGCGATGGATTTTTTACCGCAGCAAAATCGTGTTAACGCTGGCGACAAACTCACTCAACAAATCAAGGCCACGGGTAAGCATGTGGT
Source organism: Burkholderiaceae bacterium (assembly GCA_018882935.1). Lineage (GTDB taxonomy): Bacteria > Pseudomonadota > Gammaproteobacteria > Burkholderiales > Burkholderiaceae_D > Pernthalerella. The sequence goes on from VERA01000006.1 coordinate 22,550, forward strand.
GGTGATTGGTGGTGGTGATACCGGCTCGGACTGCGTTGGTACATCAAACCGTCATGGCGCTGCGTCGGTAACGCAGTTCGAGTTATTGCCGATGCCTCCGGAGCAAGAAAACAAACCGCTGGTCTGGCCGTATTGGCCGACCAAGCTACGTACGTCGTCGTCGCATGAAGAAGGATGCGAGCGTGACTGGGCGGTGGCGACCAAGCGTCTCGAAGGTAAAAACGGCAAAGTCGAGAAACTGATCGCGGCGCGTGTTGAATGGAAAGACGGCAAGATGGTTGAAGTGCCTGATTCCGAGTTCGAAATGAAAGCGGACCTTGTTCTGCTGGCGATGGGTTTTGTCTCACCGGTCAGTCCGGTGCTCGATGCTTTTGGTATAGACAAAGATGCACGCGGTAACGCCAAAGCAACGACTGACGGTGACGGCTGCTACCAGACCTCAGTGCCGAAGGTATTCGCCGCAGGCGATATGCGTCGTGGGCAATCGCTGGTGGTGTGGGCGATTCGCGAGGGCCGCCAATGCGCGCGCGCGGTAGATGAATTCCTGATGGGCGAATCTGTATTGCCGCGTTAATCTGCACGCTAATCTACACGCTATGAAAAAGGCCGGCCAAAACACATCGCATTGTAGGGTGTGCTGATCGGCCTTTTTTATTGGGGGTCAATTGTCGCAGTTTGCTCAACGCGGCCCGAGAGGCGCGGCACACCCTTGGCGTCAATACTGACTTCATTCACTCGCCAGCTTACCCCGCCTGCTTGTTTCAAGCTCAGTTCCAGTAGCCAGCCGGTGCGCGTGTCGCGATCGCTGAAGCCATCGAAAACAAAATTACCCAGGCTGTAAAAAATCGGCTTGCCCTGATAAACCTCGATATCTTGCGTCACATGCGGGTGACCCCCGACGACAGCGTCAGCACCACTGTCGATCATCAGGCGGGCCATTTGGCGTTGTCGGGTTGAGGCGAGTTTCTGATACTCCCAGCCCCAGTGCGGGTACACGATCAGAAAATCCACGCCTAATTTTTGCTTGGTGTGCTGTATCGACTCCGCTACCCTGTCTTCATCAAGCCATGCGATACCCGGCGCATCGTCGAGTGCTTCAAAACTTCTCGGGAAGAAGCCATTAAAGCCAAGGACAGCGATTCGCTTGCCGCGAATCTCCTGGATATAAGCTTGGTGCGCAGCCCGCAGGTTTCGCCCACCGCCAAAATAAGGTATCTGATGCTGCTCGAGCAGTTGCAGCATCTCGCTGAACGCAGCTTTACCAAAATCACCCGAGTGATTATTCGCCAGCGACACTGCGCTGAAATATTTTTTCAGCAAACGTAGCGATTGTTTCGGCGCGCGAAATGTGTAGGGCTTGGGTTCTGGTTTGCCGGTAGACGCAATGACACACTCGAGATTACCGATCGTCATATCCGCACCCTTCAGCGCCGCCGCTACATATCGAAACGGATCTTGCCCTGCGCGGATTAAACGTCCTGGCCCGTCCGCCAGCATGACATCGCCAACCAGCACGATCTTGATATCGGCACTCTGTGCCAACGCAGGTGTGCTGCTGCACCCTACGATAAACAAAAAAATCGTGATCAGCGCGCGCATGGTTTACTCGCACGCCATCCGGCACTGGTAAAAAACCTCACGCTCTAGCTCGGATGCGTAGACTTTGTTCACGCCGAAGTCCACGCTGGCGCCCGGGCAGGCGCTTGGTAGCAAGGGATACTCTGCCGCGTGCAGTAGCGCAAAAGACTTTCCTCTGCGCTCATAGAGATAGGTTTTCAGCTTCTGTCGTTGCGGTAGCCACTGTGCCTGGAAGCGAAAGCGGCCTTCAATGGTGACGGTGTTGAAGCTGAATGCATCTGCCGCCGCCTGCACCTGCATGCGCTCGGTGCGTCCACCGTACTCGGCCTCGCAGACGATGGAGGAGGCCGTCGCGGACCCGGCGAGGTGTAGACCGATCAGTAGCGCAACTGATTGTGATTGGAATCCCATAGCCTGGAGATGATCAAGGTCGGCTGTTTATACCACTGACGGCCACAGCACACACAGTTTGCCCAAGCGCTGCGGGCCAGGGTTCCTGTTTTACAATGCGAGTCTTTTTCATTGTCGGCAGCTCACGTGTCTCACTTCGTCGATATCCGCGATCTGCACTTTGGCTACAACGAGCGCGCTATTCTGTCCGGGCTCACGATGCAGTTCGAGCGCGGCAAGGTGATCGCCGTCATGGGCGGCTCCGGCTCGGGCAAGACCACTGTACTGCGACTGATTGGCGGTCAGATCACCGCCCAATCGGGGAGCGTTACGGTCGATGGCCAAGAGGTCGCTGCGCTTGATCAGCCAGGCTTGTATCGCTTGCGCCGCCGCATGGGTATGCTGTTTCAGCACGGCGCCTTGTTCACCGACTTGTCGGTGTTTGACAATGTCGCGTTTCCGTTGCGCGAACATACTGCGCTACCCGAGTCCATGATCCATGATCTGGTGCTGATGAAACTTCATGCAGTGGGCTTGTCCAATGCGGCGTCGCTCAAGCCGAGCGAGATCTCAGGGGGTATGGCACGACGGGTAGCGCTTGCGCGTGCGGTGGCGCTTGATCCGCAGCTGATCATGTACGACGAGCCATTCGCCGGCCTGGATCCGATTTCAATGGGTGTCACCGCCAATTTGATTCGCAAATTGAATGATGCTTTGGGCTCGACCTCGATACTGGTATCGCATGATGTCAACGAGTCTTTTCTGATTGCAGACCATGTCTATTTTTTGTCGCAAGGGCGTATCGTTGCGCACGGCACACCGCAGCAGATGCGTGCCTCGGATGACCCATACGTCAGGCAGTTCGTGCATGCGCAGGCAGACGGACCGGTACCCTTTCACTACCCGGGTCGCTCGATCGACGAGCTTCTTGGCGTAACCCGTCAATCATGATTGATTGGCTTGCCAGCATCGGTAGTCAAGTTCGAGGTGGGCTTGCCAACCTTGGTTTGCAAATGCGCACCTTGCTCGCGATGCTGCGGGCCAGCGGCGGTTTGTTGCGGCGCCCGCGTCTGGTCACGGATCAGGTACATTTCATTGGCAATTACTCGCTGGTGATCATTGCAGTCTCAGGCTTGTTTGTCGGCTTTGTGCTGGGCTTGCAGGGGTACTACACCTTGAACAAGTATGGCTCGGAGCAGGCGCTCGGGCTACTGGTCGCATTGTCACTGGTACGCGAATTGGGACCGGTAGTAACAGCCTTGTTGTTCGCTGGTCGAGCGGGTACGTCGCTCACTGCCGAGATTGGCTTGATGAAAGCAACCGAGCAGCTCGCGGCGATGGAGATGATGGCGGTTGACCCGCTGGCCCGGGTACTGGCGCCGCGTTTCTGGGCAGGGGTGATTGCCATGCCGCTATTAGCGGCAGTCTTCTCTGCAGTCGGTGTGCTGGGCGGATATGTCGTTGGCGTTGTGTTGATCGGCGTTGACGAGGGCGCGTTCTGGTCGCAGATGCAGGGCGGGGTAGAGTTGTGGGCCGATATCGGTAACGGCGTGCTGAAAAGTGTGGTGTTTGGTATAGCGGTAAGCTTTATCGCGCTCTACCAGGGTTACGTCGCAGCGCCAACCCCTGAGGGTGTGGCGCGCGCTACCACGCGCACGGTAGTGATCGGATCATTGATGGTGCTGTGGTTGGATTTTTTGCTGACCGCACTCATGTTTTCTTGAAGAGGAAACCGGATGCAACGTAAATCCTTGGATGTGTGGGTCGGCTTGTTCGTCGTGCTTGGTGCGCTTGCGATCCTGTTTCTCGCCCTTAAAGTCGGTAACCTGAGCGCGATGAGCTTGGGCCCAAGCTATACCCTGGTGGCACGTTTCGACAACATCGGCGGTCTCAAGCCGCGGGCGCCAGTGAAAAGCGCGGGTGTGGTGGTGGGCCGCGTAGAGTCGATCGGTTTTGATGACCGCACTTTTCAGGCGACGGTTACGCTGCGCATGCAAGCCGATGTGAAATTCCCGCGCGATAGTGCCGCCAAAATTCTTACTTCGGGTTTATTAGGTGAGCAGTACATCGGGCTTGAGGCGGGTGCAGATGACAAAAGTTTTAGCCAGGGCGACCGAATTAGTAATACGCAGTCGGCGATTGTGCTCGAAAATTTAATCAGCCAGTTTTTGTTCAGCAAAGCTGCCGAGGGAAGTAAGGGAGAAGAAAAATGAGTCCGACCAAAGCGCTTGTGAGGCGAAGTGCGCTTGTCTTGTGTCTGTGCCTGAGTGCCTGCGCGACGCCAATGGCGGATCGTTCCGATCCCCGTGACCCCTATGAGAACTTCAACCGCAAGGTTTTTTTCGTTAATCAGGTCGTTGATCAAGTGCTCGTTAAACCAGTCGCCAAGGGCTATAGCAACTACCTACCTGAGTTTATTCAAAATACCGTCGGAAACTTTTTCGGCAATCTCGCCGATGTGTGGACCGCTGTTAACAATTTCCTGCAGGCGAAGCCACGTGAGGGCTTGCAGGATACCGGGCGGGTAGCGGTGAATACAGTGCTGGGTATTGGTGGTCTGGCTGATGTCGCCACCAAGCTGGGTTTGCCAAAGCACCAGGAAGATTTTGGGCAGACGCTGGGCGTATGGGGCGTGAAGCCGGGCCCCTACGTCATGCTGCCGGTGTTCGGCCCCAGCACGATGCGAGACACCTTCGCCAAGCCCCTCGACTTGTATGCTGATCCTGTGAACCAGGTCGGTAGCACTCGGGTTGAGTATTCTTTGCGGGCAACGCGTTTGGTAGACGATCGCGCACGCTTATTGCCCACCACTGACATGATCGAGAAGGTAGCGCTCGACCCCTATCAATTCGTACGCGATGCGCATTTTCAGCAACGCGAAGCCAGAATTCTGGATGCGCAGCTAGAGCAGTAAGCAGGCATCGCGGCTGGCTCGGGCGCCGACCGGCGCGTTGAGATTTAGTTATCATAAGGGTCTGCGCACGCTGAGGCGCCTTATCTGCTGGAAGCCCGATGACCATCCTGCTCAACCGATTTATCGCTTTACTCGCCTTGGCTATCTCCGCTTGGGCCGGCCAAGCCGCCGCGCAAGAGGCCCCAGATGCGCTGATCAGGCGCGTTAGCGAAGAAATCCTTGCCATAGCTAAAACCGATAAACAGGTTCAGGCGGGCAACCAAGAGCGAATCATGGAGGTAGTGCGCGCCAAGGTACTGCCGCATGTGAATTTTCAGCGCATGACGCAGCAGACCGCCGGACGCTACTGGCGCGAGGCAACCCCCGAGCAGCAGGCAGCGCTGACCAATGAATTCAAGATGCTGCTGATCTATACCTATGCCGGAGCAATCGCACAGATTCGTAATCAAACGCTTGAATTCAAGCCGATGCGTGCTGCGCCGGACGATACCGAGGTTGAGGTACGCACCGCCGTGATTCAAGCGCGCGGCGAGCCCATACAGTTGAACTACCGCCTCGAGAAGGGACCGAGTGGTTGGAAGATTGTCGATGTCAATATTTTGGGGGCCTGGTTGGTTTTCACCTACCGCAACAGCTTTGCAGCCGAGATTCAAAAGGGTGGCATCGACGGATTAATCAAGACTTTGGCCGAGCGAAACAAAAAACTGTCGGTGACGCCACCCGCGCCCGTCATCAAGAGCTGAGATGGCCTATACCCCGGTCAGCTTGACCATGCACAACGCTGAGGCGGCGTTGGCGCAAGGAATGAGCGCCATCGTAGCCGGTGAGACCGAGGTTGATCTGGGCGCATTGCAGGGGTTTGACTCCGCCGCTATTGCTGTCCTGCTTGCGTGGCAGCGTGCCGCTCGAGCGGCCGGCAAGACGCTTCATATTTCCCGCCTGCCGGCCGGGCTTGCCAGCCTCGCCACGCTGTACGGCGTTGACCGGCTACTGCCACACGCATCGGAAGCCGAATTGCCCTTGGTAAATCCCCTATAATCAAGGACTTTGCTTTCACCGGCGCGCGACCCCGCGCGTTTGCGCATCATCCCTTCCTCGCCCATGACGGCCGCCATCCGGATTGACCAAGTCAAGAAACGCTTCGGCGCGCTGCAAGCGCTCGACGGTGTCTCGCTGGACATCGCCGCCGGCGAATTTTTCGGTCTGCTGGGCCCGAACGGCGCCGGCAAAACCACGCTCATCTCGATCATTGCCGGGCTTGCCCGCGCCGACCACGGCCGTGTCAGCATCCTTGGGCATGATGTGGTGAGTGACTTTCGCGCCGCCCGTCGCTCGATTGGCGTGGTACCGCAGGAGCTGGTGTTCGACCCCTTCTTCACCGTGCGCGAAACACTGCGCATGCAGTCCGGCTATTTTGGTATCTCTGGTAATGACGCCTGGATCGACGAGATCCTGCACGAGCTAGGGCTGACTGCAAAAGCGGACACGAATATGCGCGCGCTGTCCGGCGGCATGAAGCGGCGCGTGCTGGTTGCGCAGGCCTTGGTGCATAAGCCACCGGTGATCATGCTCGATGAGCCGACCGCAGGTGTAGATGTCGAGCTGCGTCAGACCTTATGGCGCTTTATCGGACGCCTCAATCGCGAGGGCCACACGGTGGTGCTCACCACGCACTATCTCGAAGAGGCACAAGCACTGTGCAGCCGTATCGCGATGCTGAAAGCGGGCACCGTAGTCGCGCTTGATTCCACAGCGGCGCTGCTGAAACGCATCTCGGGCTCGCAACTGGTGGTGCGTCTCGCAGCGGGAGCTTTGCCGGCTTCACTCCACAGCTTGCTATCGCATCCGGAAGCACAGTCAGATGAGTCGACAGGTGCGCGACAGTACACGCTCAGAGTGACGCATCACGATGAGGTAGAGGGCATCCTTGCCCAGATTCGCCAAGCCGGTCTCGCCGTCGAAGATTTGCAGTTGCATCAGGCGGATCTGGAAGATGTGTTCATACAGATCATGGGGGGTGCGCAATGACAGGGTTTCGCACCTTGCTGTACAAAGAGCTGCTGCGCTTCTGGAAGGTGGCAACGCAGACGCTCACAGCACCCATCGTGACCGCGATGCTGTACCTGCTGATTTTCGGCCATGTGCTGGAAGCGCATGTACAAGTGTTTCCCGGAGTCTCGTACACAGCGTTCCTGGTACCGGGCTTGGTGATGATGAGTGTCTTGCAAAATGCATTTGCCAACTCGTCGTCGTCATTGATTCAATCAAAAATCACCGGCAATCTGGTATTCATTTTGTTGACGCCGCTATCGCATTGGGAGATGTTCAGTGCGTATGTGCTGGCTGCCATGATTCGTGGTTTTGTGGTGGGGCTGGGCGTGATGCTGATCACGCTCTGGTTTACAAAACTGAGCTTTGTTGCGCCGCTGTGGATCATCGCATTCGCGCTACTCGGCGCCGCGATACTCGGCACCATGGGCCTCATCGCTGGTATCTGGGCAGAAAAATTTGATCAGTTGGCCGCTTTTCAAAACTTTTTGATTGTGCCCGCGACCTTTCTGGCCGGGGTGTTTTACTCAGTACACTCGTTACCGCCGTTCTGGTTAGCGGTATCGCACGCTAATCCGTTTTTCTACATGATTGATGGTTTTCGCTATGGCTTTTTCGGCCACTCGGATGTTGCGCCATTAACCAGCTTGATCATTGTGCTGGTGTTTTTTGTTGTGTTGTCATCGATCGCGGTCACGCTGTTAAAGCGGGGCTACAAGTTGCGTCACTAGACGTCTCTGAGACAAATTTTTCATGAGGTTGAATCGTGCTACCCACCCCTGATCTGATCAAAAACTATATTGCCTCCGGGCTCGAGTGCACGCATCTTGAAGTCGACGGTGACGGTCAGCATTTCACCGCGATTATCGTTTCGCCCGCGTTTGCCGGTAAGCGTCTGATACAGCGCCATCAGTTAGTCTATGCTGCGCTAGGCGACCGCATGAAGGCAGAGATACACGCGCTGTCGATGAAAACCTTAACGCCTGAGGAGTACCAGGCGTAATGGATAAACTACTGATCCGCGGCGGCCACCGGCTCGCTGGCGAGATCGAGATCGCCGGCGCGAAGAACGCTGCGCTGCCCATTCTGTGCGCTGGTCTGCTGACCGCCGACACCCTTGCGCTTTCGAATGTACCGAAGCTGCAGGATGTGGCCACCATGCAGAAGCTATTGCGTCAGATGGGCTTGGCGATTGAAGACAAGGGCGCGGTACTTGAGTTGTGTGGGCGCGATGTCGCCAAGCTTGAGGCGCCCTATGAGATGGTGAAAACCATGCGCGCCTCTATCCTGGTGTTAGGGCCTTTGCTGGCGCGCTTCGGCGAGGCAAAAGTCTCTTTGCCTGGTGGATGCGCGATTGGCTCACGTCCAGTCGATCAGCACATCAAGGGTCTGCAAGCGATGGGCGCCGAGATTCGTATCGAGGCCGGCTACATTCACGCCAGAGCCAAGCGTCTCAAAGGTGCGCGTATTGTGACCGACATGATTACCGTCACCGGCACAGAAAACCTGATGATGGCCGCGAGCCTCGCGGATGGTGTAACGGTGCTGGAAAATGCGGCGCGCGAACCGGAGGTCAGCGACTTGGCCAACTTACTGGTCGCGATGGGTGCGCAGATTGAGGGTATTGGTAGTGATCGCTTGGTGATAACCGGCGTACCATCGCTTCATGCTGCAGCACACGCGGTGATTGCCGACCGGATCGAGACGGGCACGTTTTTGTGCGCAGTTGCCGCCACCGGCGGTGATGTTGTGCTCAAGCGTACGCGTGCTGACTTGCTCGACGCAGTCATTGATAAATTACGCGATGCGGGCGCAGTACTGACCTCAGGCGACGACTGGATCCGGGTTCAGATGTCTGGTCGACCAAAGCCTGTCAGCTTTCGTACTACCGAGTACCCGGGTTTCCCCACCGATATGCAAGCGCAACTCATGGCGCTTAATTGCATCGCTGAGGGGAGTAGCCGCGTCACCGAGACGATTTTTGAAAACCGGTTCATGCATGTACAAGAGCTGAATCGGCTAGGCGCATCGATAGAGACAGATAGTTACACGGCGCTGGTGCATGGTGTTGGCAAGCTGATTGGCGCGCCTGTGATGGCGACTGATTTACGCGCATCGGCATCACTGGTGATTGCGGGTTTGGCTGCAGAGGGCGAGACACTGGTCGACCGCATATATCATCTCGATCGTGGTTATGATCGTATGGAAGCCAAGCTATCTGCGGTGGGCGCAGATATACAAAGAATTCGATAAGCATGAACCAGAGCCTGACATTAGCCTTATCCAAGGGCCGCATTTTTGATGAGACCTTGCCGCTACTCGAGGCGGCGGGCATTACCGTCTCGGATGACCCTGAAAAATCGCGTAAGCTGATCTTGCCCACAAGCGATGCAGCGATTCGTGTGGTGATTGTGCGCGCATCTGATGTGCCCACTTATGTGCAGTACGGCGCTGCTGATTTTGGCGTGGCGGGTAAAGACGTACTGCTGGAACACGGCGGCGAGGGTTTGTATCAGCCGGTTGATTTGGCTATTGCGAAATGCCGTATGTCGGTAGCAGTGCCTGCAGGTTTTGACTACGCCAGCGCAGTACGTCAAGGTGCGCGCCTGCGCGTCGCGACCAAATATGTGAATGTCGCGCGTGAGCACTTTGCTGCCAAAGGCGTGCATGTGGATTTGATCAAACTGTACGGCTCAATGGAGCTGGGGCCGTTGGTGGGCTTGTCAGATGCGATCGTGGATTTAGTATCGACGGGCAGTACACTGCGCGCGAATCACTTGGTCGAGGTTGAGCAGATCATGGATATTTCCTCGCGCTTGGTCGTCAACCGCGCTGCGCTGAAAACCAAACGTGAGAAACTCCAACCGATTATTGAAGCGTTTGAACGCGCTGCACAATCTAAAAAATAATAGTTATGTCTGTCACTATTCGTCGACTTGATACTGCTGATGCTGATTTCAACGCCAAGCTGATGGCCGTACTTGCATTTGAGGCTGCAGAGGATGAGGCTATCGATCGCGCTGCCGCGAACATACTCGCCGAGGTCAAGCGGCGTGGCGATGCTGCAGTACTCGAGTACACCCGTCAATTCGATCGACTGCCAGCGAGCAGTGTTACGGCACTAGAAATCCCACACGCCGAGCTGCAAGCGGCGCTCGATGGCTTGAGCCCACAGCGTCGTGATGCACTTCAACAAGCGGCGGAGCGTGTTCGCATTTATCACCAGCGACAGAAAGCCGAATGCGGTTCAGATGGCTTCAGCTTCACCGAGGCCGATGGCACGGTACTGGGCCAAAAAGTCACTGCGCTGGATAAGGTCGGTATCTATGTCCCGGGCGGCAAAGCGGCTTACCCTTCGTCGGTGTTAATGAACGCCATACCGGCCAAGGTGGCGGGTGTCGGTGAAGTGATCATGGTGGTACCCACGCCTGACGGTACAAAGAATGAATTAGTGCTGGCGGCGGCGGCGATTGCCGGTGTTGATCGTGTGTTTACGATTGGTGGCGCGCAAGCCGTAGGTGCGCTGGCCTACGGCACCGCAACCATTCCGCAAGTCGATAAAATTGTTGGGCCGGGCAATGCTTATGTCGCTGCTGCCAAGCGACGCGTGTTCGGTACGGTCGGTATCGACATGATCGCCGGCCCCAGCGAGATTTTGGTGCTGGCCGACGGCAGCACACCGGCGGATTGGGTTGCGATGGATTTATTCTCGCAGGCTGAGCATGACGAGCTGGCGCAATCGATACTGGTTTGCCCCGATGCCGGTTATCTGGATCAGGTAGCTGCTAGCGTGAACAAGCTGATCGAAGCCATGCCGCGCAAAGCGGTGATTCATACCTCGCTGACCAACCGCGGCGCGATGGTCAAAGTGCGCGACATGGATGAGGCCTGCGAGATCGCCAACCTGATCGCCGCCGAGCATCTGGAAATTTCTGCAGCAGAGCCCACGCAGTGGGCAGACAAAATACGCCACGCAGGTGCGATGTTTCTCGGTCGTTTTTCGTCGGAGTCGCTGGGCGATTACTGCGCTGGCCCCAACCACGTACTGCCGACGTCACGCACCGCGCGATTTTCATCGCCGCTGGGTGTGTACGACTTCCAGAAGCGCTCCTCCATCATCCATGTCAGCGCCGCTGGTGCGCAAACGCTGGGTAAGGTCGCCGCAGAGCTCGCCTATGGCGAGGGCTTGCAGGCGCATGCGCGCTCAGCCGAGATGCGTTTCGAGTGAGTGAGATGTCACGTCTGCTGAATACGGTGCGCGACGATGTGCGCGCGTTGGCTGCTTATCATGTGCCGGACGCATCGGGCTTGGTCAAGCTGGATGCGATGGAAAACCCGTACACGCTACCGCCTGAGTTGCAGCAGCAGCTCGGCCAGCATCTCGCGCGCTTACCGTTGAATCGTTACCCGGTACCCAGCTACGTCGCCTTGAAGGCCGCTATCCGGCGGCACATAGCGATCCCCGACGGCTTTGATGTGATTCTCGGTAATGGCTCGGATGAGTTGATCGCGATTGTCTCGACCGCCTGCGCCAAGCCGGGTGCCAAAGTGCTGGCGCCGGTGCCAGGATTTGTGATGTACGCGATGTCGGCGCAACTGGCGGGTATGGAATTCATTGGTGTGCCGCTGCGCGCTGATTTCTCGCTCGATCTTGATGCCATGCTGAGCGCAATTCGAACCCAGCGCCCGGCGATTACCTATCTGGCCTACCCGAATAATCCTACCGGTAATCTGTTTGATCTGGACGATATGCTGGCGATCATTCGCGCGGTGGGCGATACCGGTCTGGTGATTGTGGATGAGGCTTACCAGCCGTTTGCGGGCACCAGTTTCTTGCCTCTGCTACCGCAGCATCCGAATGTAGTACTGATGCGCACCGTCTCCAAGCTGGGCCTTGCGGGCATACGGCTGGGCTATATGTCAGCTGCCAGCGAGTTGCTTGCAGAATTCGACAAGGTAAGGCCGCCCTACAATGTGAATGTGCTGACCGAAGCAGCCGCTGAGTTTGTGCTTGCCCACGGTGATGTGCTGGACGCGCAGGCCGAGGCCATTTGTGCTGAGCGTAGCGAGATGGCCAGGCAACTGTCTGATTTACCGGGTGTGGCGTGCTTTCCGTCGGCGGCAAATTTTTTGTTAGTCCGCATACAGCGCCCCGGCTTGACCGGTACCGAGGTGTTCCAGCGACTCTTGCAGCACCGGGTGCTGGTAAAAAATGTCGGTAAAATGCATGCGCTTCTGGAGAACTGCTTGCGCGTAACGGTAAGTACACCGCAAGAGAACGCGGCCTTTTTAGCCGCGCTGCAATCCAGCCTGATGCACTGACCCACTTCCACCATGTCGACTCAACGTAAAGCCGAAGTAGTACGGGACACCAGCGAAACCAAGATACGGGTGGCGCTGAACCTCGACGGTACCGGCCAGCAAAAACTGGATACCGGTGTTCCTTTTCTCGACCACATGCTCGACCAGATCGCCCGCCACGGGCTGATTGATCTCGATATCAGCGCCAAGGGTGATTTGCACATCGATGCGCATCACACCGTCGAGGATGTCGGTATTACGCTTGGGCAGGCAGTGGCCAAGGCGATTGGCGACAAGAAGGGTGTTCGGCGTTACGGTCACGCCTATGTGCCACTCGATGAGGCGCTGTCGCGTGTAGTGATTGATTTCTCCGGTCGGCCCGGGCTCGAGTTTCACGTCCCCTTCACACGCGCCATGATCGGGCAATTCGACGTGGACCTGACCCACGAATTTTTCCAGGGTTTCGTCAACCACGCGCTGGTCACCCTGCACATCGACAACCTGCGTGGCGATAACGCCCACCACCAGTGCGAGACCGTGTTCAAGGCCTTCGGCCGAGCGCTGCGCATGGCAGCCGAATTGGATGCGCGCGCCGCCGGTACGATTCCGTCGACCAAGGGCAGCCTCTGATCCCTATTTCAGCATCGGGTCGGGGTATCGGCCTGCTGACTTCATCATGAACAGGATTGTTGTTGTTGATTACGGAATGGGGAATCTGCGCTCAGTGGCGCAGGCCTTGATGCGGGTAGCCCCGGAGGCTGAGGTCAAGGTCAGCAGTGAACCCTCCGACATTCGCGCCGCCGACCGTGTAGTTCTGCCCGGTCAGGGCGCGATGCCGGATTGCATGCGCTCCTTGCGTGAATCTGGTTTGCTCGAGGCTTTGCTGGAGGCGGCCCAAGCCAAGCCGCTGCTTGGCGTGTGCGTGGGCGAGCAGATGATGTTCGACGTCAGCGAGGAGGGCGACGCGCAGTGCTTGTCGTTGATGCCGGGGCGGGTGGTTCGTTTTCAGCTTGCCGACGCCTTGCAGACCGATGGCTCACGCTACAAAGTGCCGCAGATGGGCTGGAACCGGGTGAGTCAGCGTAGTGCGCACCCGCTCTGGGCTGGTGTGCCCGACCAAAGCTACTTTTATTTTGTTCACAGCTACTACGCGGTGCCGGAAAATCCTGCGCATATCTGCGGCGAGACCGAGTATGGGCTCACATTTTGCTGCGCCGCTGGTCGCGATAACATATTTGCTACGCAATTCCACCCTGAAAAAAGCGCAGCCGCTGGTTTGCAGCTGTATAAAAATTTTGTACATTGGAACCCCTAGAACCTCTGTTGTTCGTCTGCTAGCTGATGAGTGCCGATGTAGGCTGCCTCTGCGACCACCCAACTTGCCCTCTCGAATTTCTTTAACGCTCTCATGCTGCTGATACCTGCTATCGACCTCAAAGATGGTCATTGCGTGCGCCTGAAACAAGGCGACATGGACCAAGCGACTGTATTCTCTGACGATCCCGCAAAGATGGCGCGCCACTGGCTGGAGCAGGGCGCACGGCGCTTGCATCTGGTCGATCTGAACGGCGCCTTCGCTGGCAAGCCGAAAAATGAACCGGCGATCAAATCCATCCTTGCTGCCGTGCGTGACTTTGCAGAAGAATTCGATATTGAAGAGATTCCGGTGCAGCTCGGTGGCGGCATTCGCGATCTCGATACCATCGAGCGTTTTTTGGACGACGGCATTTCTTACATCATCATCGGTACTGCCGCGGTGAAAAATCCGGGCTTCTTGCATGATGCGTGCGGGGCGTTTCCCGGTCAGATCATCGTCGGCCTGGACGCGAAAGACGGCAAGGTCGCGACCGATGGCTGGAGCAAGCTGTCGGGGCATGAAGTGATTGATCTGGCGAAGAAGTTTGAAGATTACGGCTGCGAAGCGATTGTTTATACCGATATCGGCCGTGACGGCATGATGAAAGGTGTGAATATCGACGCTACCGTCAAGCTGGCGCAAAGTATGACGATTCCTGTCATCGCTTCCGGCGGCGTGCACACGATTACCGATGTCGAGGCCTTGTGCGCGGTGCAAGACGAAGGCATTCAGGGCGTGATCTGCGGGCGCTCGATTTACGAGGGCACGCTTGACCTGCGCACCGCGCAAGAGCGTGCCGATGAGCTGTCGGGCGAACGAGATATCGACTGATGGCCCTTGCCAAGCGCATCATCCCCTGCCTTGATGTCACCGCAGGGCGGGTGGTCAAAGGAGTGAACTTCGTTGAGCTGCGTGATGCCGGTGACCCGGTCGAGATCGCGCGTCGCTACGACGAACAAGGCGCAGATGAAATCACCTTCCTTGATATCACCGCATCTTCTGATGATCGCGATCTAATTTTGCACATCATTGAGGCAGTGGCCTCGCAGGTGTTTATTCCGCTGACAGTGGGTGGCGGTGTAAGGCAAGTCGATGACGTGCGCCGCTTGCTGAATGCGGGTGCAGACAAAATCAGTATCAACACCTCGGCGGTGACCAACCCGCAACTCGTCGCCGATGCCGCAGGCAAGTACGGTTCGCAGTGCATCGTGGTGGCGATTGACGCCAAGCGCGCGGCGGCCGGTCATTGGGAAGTGTTCACGCATGGCGGCCGTAAGCCAACAGGTCTTGATGCAGTGGCATGGGCGCGCAAGATGGCGTCGCTAGGTGCCGGTGAAATCCTGTTGACCAGCATGGACCGCGACGGCACGCAAGATGGTTTTGATTTGCCCCTTACGCGCGCTGTGTCAGACGCGGTGAGTATCCCAGTGATTGCCTCGGGCGGAGTGGGTGGCTTGCAGGACCTCGCCGATGGTGTCACCCAAGGCCGCGCCGACGCGGTGCTGGCTGCGAGTATCTTTCACTACGGGCTGCACACCGTCCAAGAGGCCAAAGCCCACATGGCGTCGCAAGGCATCCCGGTGAGGCTGAAATGAGTGATCAGACCAATTGGCTGGATAAGGTCAAGTGGGATCAACAGGGTTTGATACCGGCGATTGCGCAGGAAGTCGGCAGCAATGAAATCTTGATGGTCGCTTGGATGAACCGTGATTCACTGGCGCGTACCGTCGCATCCGGGCAAGCCGTGTACTGGAGCCGATCGCGAAACAAGTTATGGCACAAGGGCGAAGAGTCCGGCCACTTCCAGAAAGTGCATCAGATTCGACTCGATTGCGATGATGATGTATTACTGCTGAAGGTTGAGCAGGTCGGGGGAGTGGCCTGTCACACCGGCAGACACAGTTGTTTTTTTCATGAGCTGCACAGCGACGATGGTGTAACGCGCTGGGTCGAGGTTGCGCCGGTCTTGAAAGATCCGAATGACATCTACAAAAAATGACATGAGCGACACGCTGCAGCGACTGGCGCGGATCATCGAGACGCGAAAGCCTGCGGCCGGTGGCGATCCTGAAAGCTCCTATGTTGCACGATTATTCGTGAAGGGCGATGACGCAATCCTGAAAAAAATCGGTGAAGAAGCCACCGAGACCGTGATGGCGGCGAAGGACGTGCGGCAGGGCGCCGATGTCAACAAGCTGGTGTACGAGTGCGCTGATCTGTGGTTTCACTCATTGATCATGCTGGCGCAGTTCAATTTGAACCCACAGCAGGTACTTGAAGAGTTGGCGCGTCGCGAGGGTATTTCTGGCATTGAAGAGAAGGCTAATCGCAAGCTGCAAAGTCGCGAGCAAGACGAGGCAGGTAAGTAAAGCCATCATCGACCCTGAATGTGTTCGGCGGCTTTTTTGCGTTTTGATGGCTGACCGAACGTTACGATGACAACCATAAAATATTTCAACGAGCAGCAGGTTCATTCGGAGAGACAAGGTGGATAACTGCATCTTCTGCAAGATTGTCGCGGGCACAATTCCCTCAAAAAAAGTCTTTGAAGACGATGATTTGATTGTCTTTCATGACATTAATCCGGCAGCGCCGATGCATTTGTTGATGGTGCCGAAAGAACATATCGCAACCCTGGCCGATAGCGACGACCGCCATCAGGCGTTGTTGGGTAAAATGCTTCTCATCGCCCCAAAATTAGCGCAGGCTCACGGTGGCGGGTACCAAAACAGCGCAGACGGCCCAGCCGGGGGCTTCAAGACCCTGATCAACACGGGTCCTGACGGCGGACAGGAGGTGTACCATCTACACCTCCACCTGATGGGTGGTCCGCGCCCGTGGCAGGGGCAGCGCTGATTCGGTGTAAACAAAAGTTGACGGCTTCAAAGTCGCTAGGAGATTGCAATGGGTTCGTTCAGTATTTGGCACTGGGTCATCGTTCTGGTTATTGTGATGCTGGTATTCGGCACCAAGAAGCTGGGCAATATCGGCTCGGATTTGGGTAAAGCAGTCAAAGGCTTCAAGGATGGCGTGAAGGGTTCTGAAGAACCCGCTGCACCTGCCCAGCAGGTAGCCGACAAGTCCACCATCGACGTCGAAGCCAAGGAAAAAGCCAAGAGCTGATCCCGCCCCTACCGGCGGGTAATGCCGTTGCCCGCCGCGCCTGTCTGGTTCATCGCCCGCCATGATTGACCTCGGTCTTTCCAAACTCGCTCTGATCGGTGCGGTCGCTCTCGTAGTGATCGGCCCGGAGAAGCTGCCGGCAGTTGCGCGCATGGCAGGTACCTTGTTTGGTCGTGCGCAGCGTTACATCAATAACGTCAAGGCTGAGGTTAATCGCGAGATGCAGATGGAAGAGCTGCAAAAAATGCAGACCAATATTGTTGAGGCGGCTTCCAAGCTGAACCTGACCATTACCGCCGAAGCCGCAGAGGTGCGCAAAGAGGTTGATGAAGCAGGTAATGCCCTGTCCAGCTCGCTGAATGAGGCGCATCAGTCGTTTGATGACTATGAATACACACCGAGCGTTCCGGCGCTGTGGGAGTTTGATGCCAAACGCCGTGAGTTCCGTCGCAAGCGCATGTCGCACACCAGCATGCTGCCACTTTGGTACAAGCGCCAGCACGGGCTAAAGACGCGGGTGCAGTCCGGTGCGGCGCGCGTCGCACGTTACCGCCCTTCCGCCGGCAAGAACGCCAAGTTTTTCCATTAACCCCATGTCAGACGACAAGCCCTCCGGTATTCAGGAAACCTTTATCTCGCACCTGATCGAGTTACGTACTCGCATGGTGCGCGCCTCTGCGGTGGTGCTGGTTGTTTTTATTGTCTTGTTCACGGTATGGCCCGGCGCGGCAGCTCTGTATGACTTCATGGCGCAGCCCATGCTGCATGCTCTGCCTGAGGGGTCGAAGATGATTGCTACCGGTGTGATCACGCCTTTCATGGTGCCGATGAAAATCACCATGGCAGCTGCACTCATGCTCTCGCTACCTTGGGTGTTGTACCAAGCCTGGGCATTCGTCGCGCCCGGTCTTTACATGCACGAGAAGCGGCTAGTGGCGCCGCTCATCATCTCGTCAACGGTTCTGTTTGTGATCGGGGTGGCGTTCTGCTACTACTTCGTATTCGGTACGGTATTCAAATTCATCAGTGATTTTGCGCCGAAATCAATCTCCGTTGCGCCAGATATTGAAAACTATCTCGATTTCGTGCTGATGATGTGCCTTGCTTTTGGCATGACCTTCGAGGTGCCGGTGGTGGTGATCGTGCTGGTACGAATGGGCATCGTCTCCGTTGAAAAACTCAAGGCGATCAGGTCCTACGTGATTGTCGGCGCATTTGTAATTGCTGCAATCGTGACGCCCCCCGACATCATGAGCCAATTATTTTTGGCGATCCCGTTGTGCTTATTGTACGAAGTGGGTCTTTTGCTGGCGCCCCTTTTTGCCAAAGCAACGCAGGCACCAGAAGAGACGACAGAAACCTCTTGAGACAATGTGCGCTCTGCCAAAGCTTTAACGGCAGAGTAGGGCGTTAGTCACCTTCTCTTGGCGGTTGCTGCTTCATGCGGGGCCGCTTGCCAACCACCACACTCAAGTCAGTCTTCTTCGATTTGCGAAGCACGGTGAGCGTCACTTTATCGCCTGGTGTTAACTGAGCGACCAGGTTGAGCATTGATACTGTGTCGGAGACGGGCTTGTCGCCCACCGTTAGCAAGATATCGCCGGGTCTAACGCCAGCCTTATCGGCTGGGCCGCCGCGTAGTACGCCGGCGATGATGGTGCCCGACGCTTTCTGCAGCCCGAAGCTCTCGGCCAATTCGGGCGTAATGTCTTGCGGCTCGACACCAATCCAGCCGCGCACGACTTGCCCGTTTTTGATAATCGCTTCCATCACAGTTTTCACGGTGGTGACGGGAATGGCAAACCCGATGCCTAATGAGCCACCGCTACGCGAGTAAATCGCGGTGTTGATGCCGAGCAGATGCCCATCTGTGTCCACCAATGCCCCGCCCGAGTTACCGGGATTGATGGCAGCATCTGTCTGAATAAAATTCTCGAACGTATTGATGCCGAGATGATTACGACCGAGAGCAGACACAATACCCATGGTCACGGTCTGCCCAACGCCAAACGGGTTACCAATCGCGAGCACGACATCACCGACTTTGGTGTTATCGAGCTTGGCGAGCGTGATCGATGGCAGACTGCTGAGCCCGACCTTGAGCACCGCGAGATCAGTGTCAGGATCCGTACCGACCAATTTACCTTTGACCTTGCGGCCGTCGGCGAGCGCGATTTCAATCTCGTCGGCTGATTCGATGACGTGATTATTGGTGAGAATGTAGCCGTCGGGGCTGATGATGACGCCAGAGCCCAAGCTGAACTGGCGCTCATCTGGAGCGCCAAGGTTATCGCCAAAAAACCGACGGAAGAAAGGATCGTTATCAAAAGGATGGGGCGATTGCCGCCCCGCTTTAGTGGTGTAGATGTTGACCACCGCCGGCATCGCCCGTTGCGACGCGGCGCGGTAGGTGCTGTGAAGAACCGTCCCCGATCCGTCTGCCTCACGCACTGCTACGGGTGTCGAAACAAGCTGCCCGCCACCGGGTGCACGACCAAGCCACTCAGGCTTCAAGGTCGCTACAATGAACCATAGCGCGAGTGCGATAGTGACGGTTTGCGCGAACAACAACCACAGACGACGCATGGCAGATCAGAGAATGATGGAGACGAGCGAGCAAGGCATGGCGCGTGACGCTTTAGCGCAGTATCTTGCAGAGACGCTGGATATTAACCGGTTTCGCGATTACTGCCCAAATGGGCTTCAGGTTGAGGGTAAGTCACGCATCAGTCGCGTTGTGAGTGGTGTTACTGCCAGCCTTGCGCTATTAGAGGCCGCGATCGAGGCGGATGCAGACGCGGTGTTGGTGCATCACGGCTATTTTTGGCGCGGTGATGATCCGCGTGTGATCGGACATCGCCGTCGTCGTCTGAAGCTGCTACTCGACCATGACATTAATTTATTTGCGTATCACCTGCCACTCGATGCGCATCCCGAGCTCGGCAACAACGCGCAACTCGCGCTGCGGCTTGGCTTCACAGCGCAAGGCCGGTTTGGTGAACAGGATGTAGGTTGGTTCGGTCATAGCACTGCGCAAACAGTTACTGAGCTGATGCTGATCGTGCAGCGTGCGCTCGGGCGCGAACCGCAACTAATCGGCGATGCTATGCAACCGGTAGCGCGGGTCGCTTGGTGCACAGGCGCGGCGCAGAATGCCTTCGAGCAGGCGATTGATGCGGGCGCCAGTGTTTACATCAGCGGAGAAATTTCCGAGCAAACGGTTCATTTGGCGCGCGAGTCGGGCGTTGCTTACCTCGCTTGCGGTCATCATGCTACCGAGCGTTTTGGTGTGCAGGCTTTGGGTGACAAAGTGTCACGTCAATTCGGAATTCATCATCAGTTTATTGACATCCCGAATCCTGTTTAAGCGCATTCTTTTTCAGGATGGCTGCGTGTGGATGTCATGATTTGTTAGTTTCCACTAGCGGAACTCGGCACGCCCATTCTTCACCGAGGAAGCGTTTATTTATTTGCTGCCCTCGTTCATTATGTCCGTAGTTGGGCTGACCAAGCCATGCAGAGTGATGGTTGTCGAAGATGACCCGGTGACTCGACGACTTCTGTGTCGCGCTATTGAGCGCGAACCGTCATTGGTGCTTTGCTCTGCCGTTGGCACAGTGCATGAAGCGCGTAGCTATCTCTCGCAGTGGCCTATTGATGTGCTGTTGACCGACTTAGGTCTGCCCGATGGCTCGGGCATCAGCGTGATTCGGGATTGTCGTCAGCTTCGTCCTCGCGCCGACGTATTGGTGATCACCATGTCAAGTGAGGAAGAGCACATACTTGCCTGCATCGAAGCCGGCGCAGCAGGTTATGTTTTAAAAGAATCCGTACAGCTCAACATTGTCGACGCCATTGTCGATTTGCGTGCGGGCGGTTCACCGATCAGCCCGGTTATTGCGCGCAAAGTACTGACCCGTATCCGCGTCGCCGCCGCGCTCGTCGATCATCACAGCATGGGCGAGGTCGAGCCAGTGCTGTTGACTCGGCGCGAGTGCTCGATTCTCGACGCCATCTCGCGTGGCGGCAGCTACGCCAAAGTGGCAGAGGCGCAGGGCTTGTCAGTCGGCACTGTGCAAACACACATCAAGCATATCTACGCAAAGTTGGGCGTTCATTCGCGCACTGAGGCGATTATCGAGGCGCAGCGGCGCGGGCTTATCGCATCCACTGCTCGCCAGGTTTGATGTCGCCGCGCCGACGCCCCGGCTGTTTTGTCATTATTTAAATGGCAATAAAGTGGTCGTGCCAGCGTTGTCGAGTGCGCGGCTTACGGTTCATTCTCGGCTCCGATATAATGGAAGGTTGCGGGGAGTTCCCTCGAATTTTTTACCGGCCATTTGAGATTTTGTTTGCGATTGCAGCAACCAGGCAGCAAGCGGGATGCGGTCTGCAGCGAACACGACGGTGAGCCTGAGACATATTGATTTGCAATTTCTTTGATTGGGGTTGTCATGAGTGACGAGAATCAAGTCGACTCGGGCCGGCGCGGCCTGCTGGTTGCTACCGCTGCAGCGGGCGGCGTGGCGGGGGTGGCTGGCGCGGGTGCGTTTGTGGCCACATTTGAACCTTCCGAGCGCGCGAAGGCAGCAGGCGCACCGGTCGAGGTCGATGTCGCTGATCTGAAGCCAGGCGAGATGAAAACCGTGGAATGGCGCGGCAAGCCGGTGTGGGTATTGCGTCGGACCCCCGAGATGGTGGCGTCGTTGAAAAAAACCGGTGGCGATCTGGCTGACCCCAAGTCCGAGCGTAACGCCGACGACTTAACGCCCGAGTATGCCCGCAATGAGCACCGTTCGATCAAGCCCGAGTTTCTGGTCACCGTCGGCATTTGCAGCCACCTTGGCTGCTCGCCATCGCCGAAGCTTGAGGCCGGCGCGCAGCCATCGCTCTCCAGCGACTGGCAAGGCGGGTTTTTGTGCCCCTGCCATGGCTCGACGTTTGATCTTGCCGGGCGCGTATTCAAGAATAAACCTGCACCAGATAACTTGCAGGTTCCACGTCATATGTTCACCAGCGATACCCGAATCGTGATCGGTAAAGACCAGAAAGGCGAGGCCTAACCATGGCATTCCATGAAACCAAACTACCGGCCGATGCGCCGGCCGCGCAAAAAGCGCTGTCTTGGGTCGATGATCGTTTCCCTCTGACCAAACTCTGGAACGATCAGTGGGGCAAGTATTACGCGCCCAAAAATTTCAACGTATTTTATTTGTTCGGCTCGCTTGCCGCGTTGGTGCTGGTCATACAAATCGTCACCGGTATCTTCCTGGTGATGAACTACAAGCCGGATGCAAATCTTGCATTTGCATCAGTTGAGTACATCATGCGCGAAGTGCCATGGGGTTGGTTGGTGCGTTACATGCACTCCACCGGCGCCTCGGCATTTTTCATCGTGGTCTATCTGCACATGACGCGCGGCCTGCTGTACGGCTCATATCGCAAGCCACGTGAACTGATCTGGTTGTTTGGTGTAGGTATTTTCCTGTGCCTGATGGCAGAGGCTTTCTTTGGCTACTTGCTGCCATGGGGCCAAATGTCCTACTGGGGCGCACAGGTGATCGTTAACCTGTTCGGCGCCATCCCCTTCATCGGCCCTGATCTGTCGCTCTGGATTCGCGGTGATTATGTAGTCTCGGACGCCACGCTGAACCGCTTCTTCGCTTTCCACGTGATTGCGATCCCTCTGGTGTTGCTGGGCTTGGTGGTGGCGCACTTGATCGCGCTGCACGAAGTGGGCTCAAATAATCCGGATGGCGTCGAGGTGAAAGAAAACCTTGGGCCCGACGGTCATGGTGTCGATACCATTCCTTCGCACCCGTACTACACCACCAAAGATATTTTCGGTGTCGCATGCTTCCTGTTCATTTTCAGTGCGGTTGTGTTTTACGCGCCGGAGTTTGGTGGTTACTTCCTGGAGTACAACAACTTCATTCCTGCTGATCCGCTGAAAACGCCTGCGCACATTGCGCCGGTCTGGTATTTCACGCCGTTCTACTCGATCCTGCGTGCTACTACCTCGCAGTTTATGTACGCCTTGATTCTCTGCGTGCTGGCGTACGGTGCCTTGATCATGACGAAAACCCAGCTGCCATCGCGCCAGAAGCAAGCGGCGATGGGTATTGCAGTCGTTACTGCCATTCTGATGCTGGTGTTTGATGCCAAGTTCTGGGGTGTGGTGCTGATGGGTGTGTCGGTACTCATCATCGCGCTCATGCCTTGGATTGATCACTCACCGGCAAAATCGATCCGCTACCGTCCTGATTGGCACAAGTGGGTTTACATTGTGTTTGGCATTTCCTTCCTGATTCTTGGGTATCTGGGTGTGCAAGCGCCGACCGATGGCCGTACCCTGGTGGCACAAATTTGCACCATCATTTATTTCGGTTTCTTCATGCTCATGCCTTGGTGGAGCAAGATGGGCGAATTCAAGCCCGTGCCCACGCGTGTGAACTTCAAGCCGCACTGAGCAGAAAAGGAAAAACAATGAAACTCATGAAGAAATTGCTCATGGTGCTGGCGCTACTTCCTGTGCTAGCGGTTGCGTCGGAAGGTGGGTACCCTCTCGATCACGCGCCAGATCGCTCACGTCAGCTCCCTGCTTTGCAGAATGGCGCGAAGCTGTTCGTAAACTATTGCCTGAACTGTCACGCGGCTTCGCTTGTTCGTTACAACCGTTTGCGCGATATCGGCCTGTCAGAACCGCAAATCCGCGACAATCTGCTGTTCACCAGCGATAAAGTGGGTGACCTGATGAAGACGGCGATGAACGAGAAGGATGCCAAGGCGTGGTTCGGTGCTGTGCCGCCTGATTTATCGGTTTTGGTTCGCGCCAAGTCATCTTCGGCGGGCTCTGGCGCTGACTATGTGTATACCTACCTGCGTACTTACTACCAGGACGACAGCCGTGCTACCGGCTGGAACAACCTTGTGTATCCAAATGTTGGAATGCCGCATGTGCTGTGGGAGCTGCAAGGCGTGCGCAAGGCCAAATTTGTTGAAGAAAAAGACCCGCATGAAGCGGGTAAGACTGTTCACCGGTTCGCCGGTTTCCAACAAGTTACTCCGGGCAAGTTGAGCCAGTATGAGTTCGATTCTCAAATCGGCGATCTGGTTGCGTTCATGGATTGGATGTCCGAGCCGGTGAAGTCGAAGCGGCAGGCCATCGGTTTCTGGGTACTGCTGCTACTGGCCTTCCTGGTGCTGCTGACCTGGCGATTGAATGCATCGTTCTGGAGAGAGGTCAAGTAAGCAGTTCCGCATGTTTCGTCGCTGACGCCAGCCGGCGTTCAACAGCGGCGTAATGCGCGGAGTATCCCCACACAGGGTGAGGCGGTTAACGTCTCACCCTTTTGTTTCAAGGAACGGTAATCATGATGGTTCTTTATTCGGGCACGACGTGCCCGTTCTCGCAACGTTGCCGCTTAGTGCTGTTCGAGAAAGGCATGGATTTCGAGATCCGCGATGTTGATCTGTTCAACAAGCCGGAAGATATCTCGACCATGAACCCGTACGGGCAGGTGCCGATTCTGGTTGAGCGCGAGCTTGTGCTGTATGAATCCAATATCATCAACGAGTACATCGACGAACGCTTCCCGCATCCGCAGTTGATGCCCGCCGATCCGCTGATGCGTGCGCGTGCTCGTCTGATGCTGTTTAATTTCGAGAAAGAACTCTTCATCCACGTTCACACTCTGGAAAACGAAAAATCGCGCTCTGCTGAAAAAGCCCACGAGAAGGCGCGCCAAGAGATTCGTGACCGACTCACCCAGCTCGCGCCCTTGTTCTTGAAGAACAAGTACATGCTGGGAGAAGAATTCTCGATGCTGGATGTCGCCATCGCGCCACTCTTGTGGCGTCTGGACTACTACGGTATTGATTTGTCAAAGACTGCCGCACCCTTGCTGAAGTATGCTGAGCGTATTTTCTCCCGTCCAGCGTACATTGAGGCGCTAACGCCCTCAGAGAAAGTGATGCGCCGCTGAACCTGACTGACTCACTGGTAATGAGCGAGACTTCCACCAAACCCTATCTGCTCAGAGCACTTTACGAGTGGTGCACCGATAACGGTTTTACGCCGTATATCGTGGTGGTGGTCGATGCTTACACCCGCGTGCCAGTCGAGTTCGTGAAGAATGGCGAGATCGTGCTGAACATCAGCTTCGAGGCCACCGGTAATCTGAAAATGGACAATGACTTGATTACGTTCAAGGCCAGATTCGGTGGTATTTCACGTGAGATCGAGATCCCGGTCGAAAACGTGAGCGCCATTTACGCACGTGAAAACGGGCAGGGTATGGCTTTCGAGGTGAAGCGTGGTGAAGGCGGCGGGGCTGTCACACCGGCGGCGAGGTCGTCTTCCACCTTGAAGGAGCCGAAGCCTGCGCCGCTTGCCGCAGTGACCCCAAACGTTGCCGGAGATGGCGAGCCCGGCGATGACGAACCACCACCGCAAAAGGGTGGTCGACCGAGGCTTACCCGAATCAAATAACGTATAATCGCGCGCGTTGCCGGCTTAGCTCATCTGGTAGAGCACTTGATTTGTAATCATGGGGTGGCGGGTTCGAGTCCTGCAGTCGGCACCACAGTTTCTGAAGTTGCACACAAAAACGCCCGAGAGATCGGGCGTTTTTGTTTTCAGCAGGGGTAATGGCATCAACAGCGGCGATGGCATCAACAGCAACGTGCGACTTTGCCATTGCCGCCGTAGCGCGCCTCCTGACGCTCGCGAAAAAAAGCCTCGTAGCTCATCGGGGTCTGATCGGGGTGATTGGCTTGCATGTGATTCAGGTAGTTATCGTAATCCGGCAGCCCGACCATCAGCCTTGCTGTTTGGCCTAGGTAGGCGCCGAATTTTCCCAGTTCGCCGAACATGCGCAGTCCTCTTCAGATCAGGCGGATACGGTATTGATCGGTACCGCTGCCGCTTCAACTGTGGTCGGCTCGCGTTCTCTGAGCGCCTGCAAGCACGCTCGGATGCCGAACACCAAGATAGACAGCACCACCGCGATAAAGATCGCAGCCAGCGTCGCGTCGATGTAGTCGTTCACAATGATTTGCTGCATCTGCTCGGGCGACTTGGCGGGCGCCAGCACCTCACCTTTTGCGGCAGCGGCCTGGAACTTACTGGCATGCGCCAAGAAGCCGATCTTTGGATTTTCATGGAAAATCTTTTGGTAGCCCGCAGTCATGGTGCAGATTAACAGCCAAGCGGTCGGCACCATAGTCACCCACGCGAACCTCTCGCGCTTCATTTTGAATAGGACCACCGTGGCAAGAATCAGCGCAATTGCCGCCAGCATCTGGTTCGAGATACCAAACAGCGGCCACAAGGTGTTGATACCGCCCAGAGGATCGACCACGCCCTGGTACAGGAAGTAGCCCCAGGCGCCCACGCAGAGCAAGGTGGCAATAATGCTGGATGCTAAATCAGGTACAGCGCGAAATGGCGGCACCAGCGTGCGTAACAAATCTTGCAGCATGAAACGGCCCACGCGCGTTCCGGCGTCGACTGCGGTGAGAATAAACAGCGCCTCGAACAAAATGGCAAAGTGGTACCAGAATGCCATCATGGCCTTGCCACCGATCATTTCGGAGAAAATGTACGCCATTCCCACGGCAAGGGTGGGCGCGCCGCCGGTCCGGGAAATAATGGTGGCCTCGCCCACGTCTTTTGCTGTTTGCTGCAACATCTCAGGCGTAACCACAAAGCCCCACTGGCTGATTGCTGCTGCGGCTGACTCTGGCGTCGTACCAAGTACAGCCGCAGGGCTGTTCATGGCAAAGTAAACACCTGGCTCGATCACTGAGGCGGCCACCAAGGCCATGATCGCGACGAACGATTCCATCAGCATGCCGCCGTACCCGATGTAAGGCATGTGACGCTCGTTTTCCAATAGCTTAGGTGTAGTGCCTGAGGAAATTAGCGAGTGGAAGCCTGACACCGCACCACACGCAATCGTGATGAACAGGAACGGGAACAAGGTGCCCGACCATACCGGACCTGTGCCATCGATGAATTTCGTCGTTGCAGGCATTTTCAGATCGGGTGCGACGACCAGAATGCCGATCGCCAGCGCAAAAATGGCGCCGATTTTCAGGAAGGTCGAGAGGTAGTCTCGCGGTGCCAGCAACAACCACACGGGCAGCACCGAGGCGACGATACCGTACAGCAGCAGCATGCCGGTTAACTGCTTGCCGGTGAAAGTAAACGCTGGGCCCCAGTACGGATCAGCGGCAATATGGCCGCCATACACAATCGATGCCATCAGCAGCACGAAGCCAATGATCGATACCTCGCCGACCTTGCCTGGTCGCAGATAGCGGCTATAGATGCCCATGAAAAATGCGATCGGAATGGTTGCGGCAACAGTGAATGTTCCCCATGGGCTTTCAGCCAGCGCTTTCACCACGATCAGCGCCAGCACCGCCAGCAGGATCGTCATGATCATGAAAGTGCCGAACAATGCAATCACGCCGGGTACGATGCCGAGCTCGCCTTTCACTAAATCACCGAGCGAGCGACCGTCACGGCGGGTCGAGACGAACAAGATCATGAAATCCTGAACAGCACCCGCGAGTAGCACGCCGACGATCAGCCACATCATGCCCGGCAGATAGCCCATTTGTGTTGCAAGCACCGGCCCGACCAGTGGCCCGGCGCCGGCGATCGCAGCGAAGTGATGGCCGAACAGCACGTGCTTGTTGGTGGGGACAAAGTCCAGACCATCATTCAGACGGACTGCTGGTGTGGCGCGGTTCCCATCCAACTGCATAACGCGATTGCCGATGAACCGTGCGTAGTAGCGGTAACCAATCAAGTAAATCGCGATCGCAGCAACCACGATCCACAACGCGTTAATGGTCTCGCCGCGCGCCAGCGCGATCGTGCCAAGCGCGAATGCTCCCAGCACAGCCAGCACAATCCAGCCAGCCTGCTTAATGATGGATCCCATGAAGTACCTCCGGTAAAGACTCAGGGCTAGGTGATAACGCCTTGACAAGCTCCAGATTATAGCCTCGATAAGTGGGCGATTTTTGGGGCTACGTGCTAAATTCTCATGGTTATTCAGCTTGGGGGCGTAATGCGGCTACCATTTTTGTTATTGCTATTCAGCCTTTGCTTGAGTCTGCCTGCGCGCGCGGACGACAGGGTCGAGCACGGCGACTGGGCGTCGCAGTTTCGTGACGGGATGGGTGAGGCTTCAACCCACGACAACGGCACCGCTATGTTCGGCATGCTGTGCGCGAATCGACTTTGCCGCTACTACTTTGCCAACGGCACGCCCTGTGAGGCGGGCAACAATTACCCGATTATGCTGACGACCAAAGTTGGCGCGCTCGCGCTCGATTCAGTGTGTGAGCCGATGGAAACGGCAAATGGCGAGGTGATGTTGTATTGGTTTGGTGAGTCGGCGCAGCTGAATGACGCGTTTTCGCAGTCAGAGTCAGTTGGCTTCGCGTTTCCACTCACGAGCGGCCAATTCCGCACCAATGTGTTTTCGATGTCAGGCTACAGCGAGGCGATAGGCCGCATGGTGGGCGTGCTGCTTGAACAGCAAGATCCGCCGCAGCAAGAGGCGGGCGCGTCACCGGTACCTGAGGAGGTGCCGGACGGCGATCCAGTACCTACCGAGATCGAGATCAA
Organism: Burkholderiaceae bacterium; assembly: GCA_018882935.1. Lineage (GTDB taxonomy): Bacteria > Pseudomonadota > Gammaproteobacteria > Burkholderiales > Burkholderiaceae_D > Pernthalerella. The sequence continues at coordinate 50,909 of VERA01000006.1, forward strand.
AAAAATCTAGCAAAAACGCGCTACGGTTTCAGGCCTTGCCACTCGGGTGCCAAGCTTTGCGCAACGCCAAGCATCTCGGCCACCCGTCCAACGGTGTGATCGATCATGTCCTGAATGGACTGGGGTCGCTGGTACAGAGCGGGTAGCGGTGGGAAAATAATGCCACCCATTTCCGTTACCGCAGTCATGTTGCGCAGGTGCGCCAAGTTGAAGGGCGTCTCGCGCACCATCAGAATCAGCCGACGCCTTTCCTTCAGCGTGACATCCGCTGCGCGAGTGATCAGGTTATCGCACATGCCGTGCGCTACCGCAGCCAGCGTCTTCATCGAACACGGCGCTATCACCATCCCATCACTGTGGAATGAGCCACTGGCGACGCACGCGCCAATGTCGCGCACGCTATGGACATGATCCGCTAGCGCTTCGATATCTTTGCGCTTGAGATCGAGTTCGTGGTGGAGGTTGAGCGCAGCAGCATCGGAGATCATCAGATGACTCTCGATGCCGTCGGTGGCACGCAGCAGCTCCAGCAGCCGCACGCCGTAGCCCGCGCCTGACGCGCCGGTGATGGCGACGACCAGGCGCCTCAAGTGATCAGCCTTTGAACAAGGTTTCTAGTTCGCCGGATTGGTGCATCTCATTGAGGATATCTGCACCACCAATGAATTCGCCCTTGACGTACAGCTGCGGTATGGTTGGCCAGTTGGAGAAGTCCTTGATGCCTTGGCGAACTTCATCATCTTCCAGCACATTCACGGTGACCAGATTATCGACACCGACCGACTTCAGCAGCTCGATGGCGCGACCAGAAAACCCGCATTGCGGGAATTGCGCGGTACCTTTCATGAACAGCACGACCGGATGGGTAGTGACGGTTTCTTTGATCCAAGCATGCACATCGCTCATAGACTGAATTCCCCTAAGCTCACAACAGTAGAGGCCACATTATAGGGGTTTGTCGGCGTGGTTGCCTTCCAGCACCGCTCCGCTGACACGCTCTATACCGGCCAGGTCTTTCCAGCTCTGCGCTTGCTGCCAACCGGCTTTTTGTAGTAAAGCCCGGACGGCTGCGGCTTGATCATAGCCATGCTCGATCAACAGCCAGCCCGCAGGGTTGAGATATCGCGCAGCGCCATCAATGATGGCGCTAATGTGCATCATGCCGTTTGCCCCGTCGGTAAGAGCACTATGCGGCTCGAAGCGCAAATCACCTTGCTGTAGATGAGGGTCGCTCGCTGCGATATAGGGGGGATTACTGACGATCAGATCAAACCTACCCTCAATCTTTTCCAGCCAATCGCTGTGCACTAGCTGAATGGTGACCGCGTGCGCCGCTGCATTACGACGCGCCACCGCAAGCGCCGCTTGGCTGATGTCGGCAGCGGTGATTTGGGCATCGCGCCGTTCGTGCGCCAACGACACTGCAATCGCGCCCGAGCCAGTGCCAAGATCAAGCACGCTTCCGCCCTTCGGTAATTTTTCTAGCCCTAGCTCAACCAGCAACTCGGTCTCATGTCTTGGAATGAGCACATCGGGAGTGATCTCGAAGCGTAGTCCATGAAACTCGCGCTCTCCGGTCAGGTAGGCGATGGGTTCACCTTGCATGCGGCGCATGAACAGCGCACTGACCTCAGTCACTTGCTGCGGCGTCAAGGTATCTTTGTTGCGGATCACGAGTTGTACTCGGGTGCATTTCAGGGCGTGGGCCAGCAGCACCTGCGCCTCGAGCGGATCAATCAGCGACAGCTTGAGCAGGCCCTCGATAGTCATGTACGTCGCCGAGAGATCAGCACGATTATTGCGCCAAGCATTGCAAAAACCGTGAACCAGAGTAACGCCCAGGTCGGAATCGACAGCCCCAGAATCGGCTCATACTCGGTGGTGCACAGGCCATCAGCCTGGAACAGCACAGGAAACCAGCGCGCGCTGAAGATCTCGTTAAGCGATGTCTCCAGCGGGTCGATACCGCACGAGACGCTCGGGTGAGCCTTGACCCACAAATGCCGGATCGCCACACCAGCGCCAATCAACGCCGCCAGGCTAGTGAGTGCCGCACCAAGCCATAACAGTCGTGCCGGCATGACCACGCCCAGTAGCGCGCATAGCGCAACCAGAACAAACGCGTAGCGTTGCAAAATACATAGCGGGCAGGGCAGCATCTCGAGCTGCAGCTGCAGGTACAGTCCCACTGCAAGCATGCCGACGCAGGCCAGCGAAATCAGAAGCAGTAGCGGTTTGCCAAGCACCGAGATGTTCATTGCACCGTATCCGATAGCGCTGCGAGCAGATCAGCTTGGTGTTCTGCGCTGAGCGCTGACATTAGCTCATCCAGGTCGCCGTCCATGATGGTCTCGAGTTTATACAGCGTCAAATTGATTCGGTGGTCGGTGAGCCGACCCTGCGGGAAGTTGTAAGTTCGAATCCGTTCACTCCGGTCACCCGAGCCGACCAGCGATTTACGCGTAGCCGCCTCCTTACTCTGCTGCTCGCGCAGCTGTACATCTTTGATGCGCGCCGCCAGTACCTTCATTGCCTGTGCTTTGTTTTTATGTTGGCTGCGGTCATCCTGGCACTCGACCACGATACCGGTCGGCAGGTGGGTGAGGCGCACGGCAGAGTCGGTTTTGTTCACGTGTTGACCACCTGCGCCCGAGGCACGAAAGGTATCGATGCGCAAGTCTGCCGGGTTGATATGTACATCCGCGATTTCATCCGCTTCCGGCATCACAGCCACCGTACAAGCAGAGGTGTGAATACGTCCTTGTGACTCGGTGGCCGGTACGCGTTGTACCCGATGCCCACCCGATTCAAATTTCAGCCTGGCGTATGCACCGCTGCCGATGATGCGCACGATCACCTCTTTATAGCCGCCAAGCTCTGACGGTGATGCTGACACGATCTCGACTTGCCAGCGCTGCCGCTCAGCGTAGCGGGTATACATGCGCAATAAATCACCGGCAAACAAGGCGGACTCGTCACCACCGGTACCCGCACGAATCTCGAGAAAGATATTGCGCTCATCATCCGGATCTTTTGGCAGCATCATTTTTTGCAGCTCGAGTGTGAGCGCCTCGGTGCGTGCTTGTGCCGAGGCCAGCTCTTCTTGCGCAAATACTTTCATATCCGCGTCGCTCATCATGTCTTCTGCAGCACGGATGTCGTCTTGCGCTTGCTGCCACTGCCCGTGCAGCGCTACTAATGGCTCCAGCTCGGCATGTTCGCGCGATAGCTTGCGATACTGATCCATGTCGGTAGTCGCATTTTCTTGCGCTAATAGCGCGTTGACTTCGTCGAGTCTTTCCTTGAGCTGCTCGAGCCTGATTAGCAATGAAGGCGTCATTCGGGGGTGTACATCAGAAGAGGAGTGAAGCGGCCGGGTCTGGCCGCGCTGGCGGCGGGGCGTGCGCCGCTAGCGTTTGGTTCGGAACAGTTGCGGCAGTAACTGAGCGAGTCGGGCGCGTTCGTCGGCATCGGCGCTGTGCAGCGCTTGTTGCGGACCATGAAGGAATTTTGCGGTCAGGCCTTTCGAGAGTGCTTCCAGCACCGCATCGATATCCTCGCCTTTGGCGAGTAATTTTTTTGCGCGCTCAAGTTCGGCGCGGCGCATCTGCTCGCCGCTTTCTTGCAAATCCTGAATCAAGGGCACCATGCTGCGGCTACTCAGCCAGTGCATGTAGGCTTGCACACGGGTTTCGATGATGGCCTCGGCTTGCGCTACCGCGAGCTGACGGTTTTCCATGCCAACTTGTACCGCAGCGCCGAGGTCATCTACGGTGTACAGGAACACGTCATTCAGACGCCCGACTTCAGACTCGATATCGCGCGGTACCGCCAGATCAACCATGAAAATCGGTTTGCGCCTGCGCGCTTTGATTGCGCGCTCGACCATGCCAAGCCCCATGATGGGCAGCGACGAGGCGGTGCAAGACACAACCACATCGAAACGGGAGAGCTGCTCGGGCAGTTCGCCTAGACGCATCGCGTGGCCACCAAATCGCTGCGCGAGAAGTTCGGCGCGCTCTACGGTCCGGTTGGCGATAGTGATGCTTTTCGGATGCTGTGCGGCGAAGTGCGTGATGCAAAGATCGATCATCTCACCCGCGCCGATGAACAGCACGTGCTGCTGCGAGAGATCGTCGAAGATCCGTTGCGACAGGCGCACTGCAGCCGCAGCCATCGACACGCTATGGGCGCCGATCTCTGTGGTCGAGCGCACCTCTTTCGCCACCGCGAACGTACGCTGGAACATCTGATGCAAATAGGTACCGAGACCGCCCGCGGCTTCGGCTTGTCGCACCGCGTCTTTCATCTGCCCCAAAATTTGCGGCTCGCCCAGCACCATGGAATCAAGACCAGAAGCCACACGGAAGGCATGACGAACCGCGCCATCCTGCGGCAATGCATACAGGTAGGGGCGCAGGTCGGCGTAGGGCAGCTTATGAAAGTCCGCAACAAAATGCGCAGTTTGATCGATCACTGCATCGATATCACCGTCATTCGCGCTGGCACCGTAGATCTCGGTGCGGTTGCAGGTAGACAAAATAGCGTTTTCGAACGGGCGCTGATGGGTGTTGCCGAACCAGGCGCAGGCAGAGGCCACCGCCTGACCAAGCTGGTCGGCGGGGAAGGCCACTTTCTCGCGCAATGAGAGCGGAGCCGTGGTGTGGTTGAGCCCAACCGCAATCAGTTGCATCCCTGAGAATCCCCGGCAAACGTCGACGCCGATTATACCCGCTGTCGCAGGGGGTTTTACCCCGGGAAGTCGGTTGCCTGAAGCTGATAGCCGTAACCGTACACCGGGCTCAGTTGGTAACCATGCGCCGGCTGCAGCGCAAACTTCAGGCGTACTCGGGCAATGTGGGTGTCGAGGCTGCGCGAATTGAATTCAGCCTCCTTGGGCCAGACGGCTTCGTGGATGGTCGCGCGCGATAGCGGTTGGCCAAGGTGGCGAAACAACAGAAGCGCGAGCGAGAATTCCTTACGCGTTACAGGAATCGGCTTATCGCCGAGCCAAGCGGTGGCGCTTTGGACATCAAACGCATAAGGGCCAAATTGCAGTGGGGCTGGCTGCTCAGCGTGCGGCCAGATGCGCATGTGCCAGAGCTTGATCCGCAGCAGCAAGTCTGTTGACCGAACCGGGCGCACCAGGTAATCGGTGTGCGGGTCGTTCAGGCAGTCAGCCAGCGCTTGATCGCTGGCCTGGTCGGTCACCACCAGCACCGGAAGCAATGGGCGCGCCTGTCTCAGCGCCTTCAGCGGGTGAGGGCCAGCGCCATGAGCGATCGGCTGCCAGTGATAGACCAGCAACTCAACGTCACTGGCTGGGTCTGCTAGCAGCTTCTCTATGCTACTGAACGATGTGCTGATGTGATGTGCGCCGCGCAGGATCTCGTTGATGCGTGCCCGCTGCTTAGAGTCGTTATCAATAACGGCGATGCGCATGGATTAGCCGTCAAGCGTAATCAGACGCTTTTATCTATTCACAAATATGGTTGAACAACTCACCAGCGAGTGAATCCGGTGGCGTGGCTGTCCAATCGCCCGCGCTCACCATTTCTACTGAAGTACCCTTCGCCATGGGCTCGCTATGCAACAGAATACTTAACACGCGTCGCTGCCGAATCCGGCACTGATACTCGGTCGCGTGCATGATCGAACGATACACTCGGCCGGATGCGTCCTTGGCCTCTGTTTTCAGGTCATGCAGATCCCAAACAAACGCGGTATCCCCCATTTTGCGGGTACGCAGGCTGTCGAAATACAGCGTGGCGGTATCGGTTTGCGCATAGCGTATCCATGCTTGTGACCAGGCAGGTAATGCGATCACCAGCAGAACGAGGGCAATGATTTTTCTCATGGCGTTTGCTTTCACTGTAAACAAGCCGCAGTGTGCCAGATAATGCAAGCAAGCCATGCGACAGCGTGCCATGTGTCAGCGTGCCATGTATGATCGGCGCTCACTTAAAAGAGTGCTGGTATGGCGCGTTAGCTGATTGCGATGTTTACCACCAAGCTTCAAGCGGCGCATTGGCGCTGCGACGAACACGGCCACTTGGTTGCGCCTGAATTTGGCGACACCTATTCTAGCCGCAGCGGCGCATGGGGGCAGGCCGATTATGTATTTGTTGAAGGCAGCGGTGTCCCGCAGCGCTGGCCTACACACTCATGCGTGCGGTTGCTGGAGACAGGGTTTGGCCTCGGTGTGAATTTCCTTGCGACCTGGCAGAATCTGAGAGCCAGTGGCAGCACAGCGCGCCTGCACTATGTGGCGATTGAAAAGCATCCCTTCACGCGGGCCGATTTGCGCAGTGCCCTTGATCATGCGCTGACGAGTGCAGACCCACATCGGCGCCCAAGCCTGCAAGTGCTCGCAGAGCAATTACTCAAGCAATGGCCGCCTTTACTGTCAGGCTTTCATGCGCTGGAGTTGGATGCGCAGGTCACCCTGACATTGGTGTTCGCAGATATCGAGAACGCATTAGCAGCGCTTCGTGGTCCGTTTGATATTTTTTATCTGGATGGATTTGCGCCCGACCGCAACCCGCAGATGTGGTCATCAAATCTATTCACGCAGTTGCCGTTGCTCGCGGCCCCCATGGCGCAGGTGGCGAGTTGGTGTGTGGCGGGCAGTGTCAGGCGGGCGCTGGCCGATGCGGGTTTCGTGGTGCAAAAGCGGCCAGGATACGGCACCAAGCGCGATGCGCTTGCCGCGCACTGGCCTGTTGCCGCTGAACGCGAACCACCACCGTCAGAAGCGATTGTGATCGGCGCTGGCATTGCTGGCGCGAGCGTAGCGCATCAACTGGCGCGGCGTGGTGTTACCGTGACAGTGATCGAGCAGGCGACAGCCGCCGCCGGTGGTTCGGGTAATCCGGTTGCTGTCGTGCGACCGGAGTTGGGTGCGATTGGTAATCCTGTCACCGAGATCACTGCAGCCGGTGCAAGTTGGTTGCGTCGCTGGATCGAGCGTCATCCGAACACAGTTCCTCATGCTTGGTGCGGCGTACTTCGCACGGCGCGCGACACGCGCAAGCACAACAAAATGGCGCAGCTAGCAGCCATCGCGAGTGAAGACTGGTTACAGCCATTTGATGCTACATCCTCCGCACAACTGTGCGGCTGGCCCACCGCTGCTGATGGTTTTTTTCTGAGTGAGGCGGGTTGGGTTGCGCCGCCCCTGCTGGTGAAGGCGATGCTGGATCATCCCTTGATCACGCTGCGAAACGGACTCGCTGTGCGCGCTATTGCGCGACACGATCAAACCTGGCAATTGACGCTGTCAGATGAAACCTTCATCGAGACATCGCTATTGGTTGTAGCGACTGCGTTTGACACCGGCCTCTCGCCAGCAAAGCTGAAGATGGGGCGTGCCCGAGGACAACTCTCGCAATTACCGGCACGAGATGACTACCCGCTGTCCATGGTGGTGTGTCGCGACGGCTATATATCACCGGCCGTGGATGGTATGCACACGATAGGCGCGACATTGCAGCATGACGACGAAGATACCTCTGCTCGCCGCGCAGACGATATTGAAAACTTCGAGCGCGTACAGCGACTATTACCCGGCTTTGTCAGCGATGCTTCACAACTGAGTAGTGGTCGAGTCGGCTGGCGCGCAACCACGCAAGACCGTTTGCCCTTGGTTGGACAGTTAGCGCCGGGTTTGTACGCATCGCTCGGCCACGGCGCCCGCGGTATGACAACAGCGCCCGTATGCGCTGAATTTTTAGTGGCGCTGATGTGTGACGAGCCGTTACCGCTGGGGCGCGATTGGGTGGGGCGACTGAATCCCCTACGCGCTTAATTAAACAGCTGCGCTAATTCAGCGCCAGGATCCGACGCGCGCATGAAGGCTTCGCCGACCAAAAACGCATGAACCGCATGGTCGCGCATGCGCTGTACATCATCGCGGGTGCGGATAGCCGATTCAGTGATCACCAGTTTGCTTTCGGGTATGCGCGGCAGCAGATTGATCGTGGTATCCAAGGTGGTTTCAAACGTGCGCAAGTTGCGGTTATTAATGCCGAGTAGCGCAGTCTTTAATGCTAGTGCTGCTTCAAGCTCGGCAGCATCATGCACTTCCACCAGCACATCCATCCCGATCTCGTGAGCGCAGGCTTCGAGTTCGCGCATCAGGCCATGATCAAGTGCCGCCACAATCAGCAGAATGCAATCTGCGCCCCAGGCGCGCGCTTGATAGACCTGATAGGGGTCAACCATGAAGTCTTTACGCAGTACGGGAATACTGCACGCAGCACGCGCTTGCTTTAAATAGTCGGGAGCGCCTTGAAAAAATCGCTCATCGGTCAAGACCGACAGACAGGCAGCGCCATGCTGCGCGTAACTAATCGCGATATCGGCGGGATGAAAGTCTTCACGAAGCACGCCTTTCGATGGTGATGCTTTCTTCACCTCAGCAATAACGCCTGCTTTGCCGGCGGCGATCTTGCTACGCAGGCTTGCCTCGAAGCCGCGAATCTGAGTGCGCGCTTCTGCATTGCTTTCCACGTCTCGACGCAAGCTCGCCAGGTCTTGGTGTTTTTTCGCAGCGCGGATTTCATCGGCTTTGACGTCAAGAATTTTGTTCAGAATATCAGCCACAGATCGGCTCCTTAGGCAGCAGCGAGTGATTGCGTTAGCTTGGCAAACTGCTCGAGTTTTGCGCGTGCCGCGCCAGACGCAAGCGCCTCGCGCGCCCGATCAACACCATCACCAATGCTACTGGTGACACCGGCGGCATACAGCGCGGTACCGGTGTTCAACAACACGATGTCACGCGCCGGGCCTGCTTGGTTGTCGAGTGCTTCAAGAATCTTTGCCACCGATTCGGCGGCGTTAGCTACCTTCAAGTTACGACTCGCGCTCATCTGGAGCCCAAAGTCTTCCGGGTGAATCTCGTATTCACGAATTTCACCATCGACCAACTCACCCACCATGGTCGCGGCGCCTAGCGATACCTCGTCCATGTTGTCGCGCGCCCAGACCACAACGGCATGTTTGGCACCAAGTTGCTGTAGCACCCGCGCCTGAATGCCGACCAAGTCGGGATGAAATACACCCATCATGATGTTGGGTGCGCCAGCAGGATTGGTCAGCGGACCCAGAATATTGAAAATCGTACGCACACCTAATTCTTTACGAACAGGCGCAGCGTGTTTCATCGCCGCATGATGGTTTGGCGCGAACATAAAGCCGATGCCGATTTCCGCGATGGTCTGTGCAACCTGTGAAGGTTTGAGATTAATGTTGACGCCAAGTGCTTCAAGCGCATCAGCGCTGCCAGACGCCGATGAAACACTACGACCGCCGTGTTTCGCAACGCGTGCGCCCGCAGCTGCGGCGACGAACATGGATGCGGTCGAGATGTTGAAGGTATGCGCGCCATCGCCGCCCGTGCCGACAATATCTACCAGGTTGTCAGCATTCGGCACCTCGACCTTTGCTGCAAATTCGCGCATCACTTGTGCGGCAGCAGCGATCTCACCAATCGTTTCTTTTTTAACCCGCAGTCCCATGGTCAGCGCGGCGATCATTACCGGTGACATCTCGCCGCCCATGATCTGGCGGAACAACGCCAGCATTTCATCGTGAAAGATTTCGCGGTGCTCGATACAGCGCAGCAGCGCTTGTTGCGGGCTGAGTATCATTCTGTTCTCCGTCACTGATTGAGAAAATTCTGCAGCAGCGCGTGGCCATGCTCTGACAGGATCGACTCCGGGTGAAATTG
>VERA01000132.1 GCA_018882935.1 Burkholderiaceae bacterium
CGCGCCATTGGCCAAAAGATTGGTGCGGGCCCGGTACGCGTCATTAAAGACCCCGATCAAATGGAGCGTGTCCAGCCCGGTGATGTGCTGGTGGCCGATATGACCGACCCCAACTGGGAGCCGGTAATGAAGCGCGCTGCAGCGATCGTGACTAACCGGGGCGGTCGAACTTGCCACGCCGCCATCATCGCGCGCGAGCTGGGCGTGCCAGCGGTGGTGGGCTGCTGCGACGCTACCGAGGTGCTGAAAGACGGCACGCTAGTGACGGTGTCGTGCGCCGAGGGCGATGAGGGCCGTATTTACGATGGTTTGCTCGAAACCGAGGTCACCGAGATCAGCGGCGGCGATCTGCCCGAGATTCCGGTCAAGATCATGATGAACGTCGGCAACCCGCAGCTGGCATTTGACTTTGCCCAGCTGCCCAACAATGGCGTCGGGTTAGCGCGGCTGGAGTTCATCATCAACAACAACATCGGCGTGCATCCCAAAGCGATTCTGGAGTACCCGAATGTGGACCCTGACCTCAAAAAAGCCGTCGAATCCGTTGCGCGTGGCCATGCCTCGCCCAAGGCTTTTTACGTAGACAAGCTGGCCGAGGGCGTGGCGACGATTGCGGCGGCGTTTTGGCCCCGGCCTGTCATTGTTCGGTTATCGGACTTCAAATCGAACGAATATAAAAAGCTGATCGGCGGCTCGCGGTATGAGCCGGATGAAGAGAACCCGATGCTGGGTTTTCGCGGTGCAGCACGCTACTTGGCGCCGGATTTCGCCGAGGCCTTCGAGCTGGAGTGCCGCGCCATGAAGCGGGTACGCGACGAGATGGGCCTGACCAACGTCGAAATCATGGTGCCCTTCGTCAGAACACTCGGGCAGGCCGAGAAAGTGGTGAATCTGCTCGCCAAACATGGCCTGAAACGCGGCGACAATGGCCTGAAGCTGATCATGATGTGCGAGATACCGTCCAATGCCATTCTGGCCGAGCAGTTTCTGGAGTTCTTTGACGGCTTCTCGGTCGGGTCGAATGACCTGACCCAGCTCACGCTGGGCCTCGACCGCGACTCGGGCATGGAGCTATTGGCGGCTGATTTTGATGAACGCGACCCGGCGGTGCGGGCTTTGCTTTCCAAAGCGATTCAGACCTGCCTCGCCAAGGGCAAATACGTGGGTATTTGCGGCCAAGGGCCGTCCGATCATCCCGATTTTGCGGAGTGGTTGATGAAGGAGGGAATCAGTTCAATTTCACTTAACCCGGACTCGGTGGTGGATACCTGGCGGCTGTTGGCAAGCCACCGGTAAAAATCTGGTCGGCATTAGGGTTAAAGTGTTGACACCGGGCAATATTTCGATAAACTGCGGTCTCCTGATTGGCATAACAACCAAAAAAAGTCAGTGGTACTGATTCCACCCCCGCGCTTCACGGCCCGGGGGTTTTGTTTTTTGGCCGCTGCGCTTTTGCGAAAGGCTTTTATCGCCGATTTTGTTTCATCGCTCGATCGATTTCCCTTTTAGCGTCGCGCTCGCGATCAGTGTCGCGCTTGTCGTGCTGCTTCTTGCCTTTGGCAAGACCAACCTCGCACTTGATGCGGCCACGCTGATAATGCAAATTCAGCGGTAGCAGCGTGTAGCCGGCGCGCTCAACCTTGCCAATCAATCGTTTGATTTCTTCCGCTTTGAGTAGCAGCTTGCGGGTGCGTACCGGGTCAGGGCTGACATGGGTAGACGCAGTTGGTAGCGGACTGATGTGCGCGCCGAACAGAAAAATTTCGGCATTACGGATGATGACGTAGGCTTCTTTCAGTTGTGCGCGCCCGGCGCGGATGGATTTCACCTCCCAACCTTCAAGCACCATACCCGCCTCGTAACGTTCTTCGATGAAGTAGTCGTGAAAGGCTTTCTTGTTATCGACAATGCTCATTCGGCGGGGTGCGGGTAGGTGTGGGCGGAGTGTTTCTCATGCTCCGGTAGAATCCCGGAGGTAGATTCTATCAAACCCCCTCATGGCCGTTGTTCATAAATCAGTATTGCTTCCTTTTAGTGTTGAGCAGATGTTCCGTCTGGTTGACAAAGTCGAGGATTACCCAGCCTTCCTGCCCTGGTGCGGCGGTGTCGAGGTGCGTGAGCGAGAGTCTGATCGCTTGGTCGCCGCCATCAAGATCAATTACCACGGCGTGAAGCAAACCTTCGCCACCGAAAACCGCAACACGCCGCCAACGCAAATGACCATGAAGCTGGTTGAAGGCCCATTTCGGCAGCTTGACGGCACTTGGACTTTTACACCGCTGCGTGCAGATGCATGCAAAATCGAATTCGATTTACGCTATGAGTTTTCCAGTACCGTACTGGAAAAGTTAATCGGACCGGTATTCTCAAAAATTGCAGATAGTTTTGTGGACTCTTTCTGCAAACGCGCTGAGGTGGTGTATGGCTGAGTCGGCAATGAATAACAACCACCTTCTGAAAGTACAAGTCTGCTATGCGCTACCGGGGCAGACCTTTCTGAAAGACCTTCAGCTTGAATCTGGCGCGACCATCGCTCAAGCCATTGAGGCCTCGGGCGTACTAACGCAATTTCCCGACATCGATCTATCGCAACAACGCGTCGGTATTTTCGGCAAACTCAAAGCCACAGATACCGGGTTGCGTGAAGGAGATCGTATCGAGATCTATCGTCCGCTTCGGGCAGATCCCAAAGAGACTCGGCGGCGACGCGCAGCGCATCGCAAAGCGACCAAAAATTAAAATCTAAGAGTTGCTGGATCCCGGCCTGCGCCGGGACGACGTTGTTGAGACTAGTAGTGCCAGAAATGTCATCCCGGCGCAGGCCGGGATCCATGACAGCCATGACTGCTCAGTGCGCCAGGGACTTCGCTGCCACATCAGGGACGGTGGGTGGGTTTCTGTATAATTCACTTTTGCGCCCCTAGGATTCGCTATGCGTCTGATCCAGAAAGCACTCACCTTCGATGACGTGCTGCTCGTGCCGGCCTACTCGGCCATCCTGCCCAAAGACACCTCGCTCAACACTCGCCTGACCCGCAATATTTCGCTGTCGATTCCGCTGGTCTCAGCTGCCATGGACACGGTGACCGAGTCTCGCCTCGCGATTGCGATTGCACAAGAAGGCGGCATCGGCATCATCCACAAAAACCTCACTGCCAAAGAGCAGGCGCGCGAAGTTGCCAAGGTCAAGCGCTTCGAAGCCGGTGTGGTGCGCGACCCGATTACCATTCCCCCCACCATGAAAATCCGCGATGTCATCGCGCTTTCACAGCAGCATGGGATTTCAGGCTTCCCGGTGGTCGAAGGCAAAAACGTTGTGGGTATCATCACCAACCGTGATCTGCGTTTTGAAGAAGAGCTCGATGCAGAAGTACGCCAAAAAATGACACCCCGCGAGAAGCTGGTGTACGTGAGAGAAGGCGCTGACCTCATCGAAGCAAAACGTCTGATGAACAAGCACCGCCTTGAGCGCGTGCTGGTGGTGAATGATGCGTTCGAACTGCGCGGTTTAATCACCGTAAAAGATATTTTCAAATCCACCGAGCACCCGAATGCTGCGAAGGATGATCAAGGCAAATTGCGCGTCGGTGCCGCCGTGGGTGTAGGCCCGGACAATGATGAGCGCGTTGATTTATTGGTGGCAGCAGGTGTAGACGTAGTGGTGGTCGACACTGCGCATGGTCACTCGCAAGGTGTGCTTGATCGAGTGAAGTGGGTCAAGCGTCGTTACCCGGAAGTTGAGGTCATTGGCGGTAACATCGCCACGGCAGAGGCCGCGTTAGCCCTGCGCGACGCCGGTGCTGATGGTGTCAAGGTTGGTATTGGCCCGGGCTCGATTTGCACCACACGTATTGTTGCGGGTGTCGGTGTGCCACAGATTACGGCTATTTCTAATGTGGCTAAAGCACTTGAAGGTAGTGGTATTCCTTGTATCGCTGATGGTGGTATTCGCTTCTCGGGCGATATCCCGAAAGCACTCGCTGCAGGCGCCTCGTCAGTCATGTTGGGAAGCATGTTCGCCGGTACCGAAGAAGCGCCCGGTGCGATCATTCTCTAACAAGGCCGCAGCTACAAGTCATACCGAGGTATGGGTAG
>VERA01000050.1 GCA_018882935.1 Burkholderiaceae bacterium
GTGCAGGGAAGGTGCTCGCTTGCCAGTGGGTCGGTGAGAGCCCTGCATCGGCAATATCGAAATGGAGCAGGTTATTCAGATTTTTAAGGCGCATTCGACACGGCTCGGCAACGTCGGTTACGGGGAATTCCGGGTCAAATCCAACATCCGAGCCACTGGCATGATAAAAAAACTCGCAGTAAATGCCCAGTTTGGCCGTTGGCCAGATCTCTTTCAGAAACAAACTTTCACCCCAGCCATGGTGCGCCACAATCACATCCGGGTTAAAGCCTTGTTGTTTTAGTTTCAGCGCTGCACGAAAGCAAGCCTCACCCCGAATGGTTTTAGTTTCAAAGTCGCCCACCCACGGATGAATACCGGGGGTACTACCGCGTGACGCTGCGTAGGGCACCAAGCTAACGCCTTGCCATTGCTGTTGTTCGATTTTTTGCATCGTCATCGCCACAACACGATGACCACGCCCGGCAAGTGCGGGCGCCAAAAATTTAAATTGCCCGGGAAAGTTTTGGTGAATGAACAGAATATTCATAATAATTCATAAGGCAGATAGCTTATGCCGTTGGCAATGAGCGCGGCTACATTCTCTTGATTCTCTTTCGATTCAGAGAAGTCAGCCAGTACTTTACTGAAGGTTTTGCTGGCATTAGTCTGCATCTGCTCCACCCACCAGCTCAGTCCAGCGGTATCCGGGGTACGATCAAGTACATTCTGATACAGCTTGGTGATGAATGTGGAGGGGCTGGTATTGCTGCCATAAAGCTGCCGAAATTCTGAACTATCCACAAACCGCGCCGCAACTTCAACCACATTCATGCCGCGCTCCATCTGCGCCATCCAATACCCCAGACCTGGCAGGTCAGGCGTGCGATCAAATGCTGCTTTATAAATACGATAAGCCTTGGCATTATCACCGCCAATATCAGTAGTGACCCACTGATCAGAAAATTGAAGCTTCTCTACCTGCGTGAGCTGGTCGGTGCCTAGCGTACGCTGCTGGTCACTGACAGTGACCGTGCCATTACTTATCGCGACAGTAAAGCGGCTACGCGACCCCACAAATCGCACTACATCGATACCAGAACCACCATCTATGGTGTCATTGCCTTGCCCGGCATCGATCGTGTCATTACCTCCCGAGGCGAGTATGCGGTCATCGGCATTGGAGCCAATCAGTAAATCATCATCGAGGCTGCCACTGCCTGCCAGCAAGCTATCATTGGCAATGATTGCATTGCGCAGCTTGGTTTCAGATAAACCAATATCAGCCCAGTTCGATCCATCACGCGAGCCGGCGCTCTTTACACCAATCACTGCACCGTTAGCGAGCAAGGGCCCGCCGGAGCTGCCTGGGCCCATCGATGCAACCGTTGACACATACACCGCATCAACCGAGTGCCGGTCAACCAAGACCGTACCGGTCATCATGCCACTAGAGCCTGACGGGTAGCCGACCTCGGTTGCAAAGATATCGTTTCTATCTTGGCCAAAATCGAGCGCCAGGCTACCGATGCCACGTATCTCATTCGGTAAGCCAATCAAGGCTACATCGTATTGCGACTCGTAGCGCCAGAATGTTTCAGGGTCGTTGTCAGTATAGATTTCCGGGTTATATACAATTGATAATGGCGCACCTGATTCAACTGCCACACCGGGTGATTCGATCACATTACGCGCGCTGTTGTAATCAGCACCAAAATAAATACGAAAGCGCGTTGCAAAGCCACCATGCGTAGGGTCAAACACGCAATGGCCCGCAGTTAATACATCATTTTTTCCGACGATCGCGCAAGTACCGATACTGGTGCGACCATCCGGCCAGGTAGTTTCGAGCATCCCTATCATGGCGTAGGGTGCAGCGGCGCGTTGCGCGGCGTTGACTTCGATAATTGCCACGGCTAACCGCTAAGCATCACTAGTGCAACGGCCGGGCGTCGCGTTCAGCGCTCGCCACGTCGGCTGCTGCCTCGTTCATCCAGGCTGGCCAGCCATCGAGTGGCCAATCTGCTCGCACAAACATATTGCGCAGAATATGCAAGTACTGGCGCAGCTGTACCGAGTCCATTGCTAAATCAGCTACCGTGCCATCGCGCAGCGGCAGCTGCAGTACTACACCGTTTGGCTTGCGTTGCAGATCAAGTGTGGTTAACAGCAGCGGCATGGCATCACCTGATTCAACCGCAGTACCTGGCTCCAGCTGCATCAGCGCTGAGGTTTGTTTGAATGTCTGCATCAGCTCACGGTCGGCGGCGGCAGATACCGGCGTTACTTTATCCAGATGCTCGAGCAAAAATTTTACCAGCGCACGACTCATACGCAGTGTCAGCCAAAATGACACTACTTCGCCATTATGAGCTTGAGTTCGCACCAGAATACGGTCCTCTGCTGCGACATAATCCAGCGTAATTTTTTCCAGTTTCATTACAGATAAGGGCGCCGCCGCTTATTCCTCTTTCAGCGACGCTGCAATACGCTTGGTTAGCGGATGTAGCAGGTAGGTGAGTAGCGAGCGCTCTCCGGTTTTGATCAACACCTCAGCCTGCATACCCGGTTGAAGATTATGCTCACCGAGTTGCTTGAGTCCTTCCGGGGTTAATTCAACTCGCCCCAAGTAATACGACATCATGCCCGCTGGTGTTTGCTCGGTCAGCACATCGCCAGAAATTGTTCTAACTATGCCATCGACGACCAGCTGCGGTGAGTGGGCGAATGCAGAAAAACGCACGCTGGTGGGATCATTCGGCTTTACGCGGTCAATCACGTGAGTGGGAATCCTCACCTCCAGAAGTACACCCTCCTCGGCAGGTACTACGTCCATTAGTTTTTGGCCAGCCGACACCACACTGCCATTGGTTATTGTTAGTCCGATCACCTGGCCATCGACTGGTGCTTTAAGCTGCACCTTGCGCAGCTCTGCGCCGAGTGCGGTGGTACGCTCGCGCAAGCCCTGCAGCTCGCGTCGCGCATCTGCCAGCTGTGCCGAGGCATCGCGGCGATACTCTTCGCGGCGCTGCTGCATACGCATTTTCATTTCTTCGATGTTTCGCTTAATGCGCTGTCGGTTACCTTCAAGATCTGCCATCACCGCACGTAGCTCGGCCTGGCCCTGCTCGAGTTGTAGCGCTTGATTGCGCGGCGCGTAGCCCTCTGAAGCAAGATCGCTAATGCTTTTCAGTTGCTCAGATTGCTTGGCGCTTTGCGTTTGTCTGCTCTCGAGCGAGCGCTCAATACCTTTTAGCTGTGCTTCCAGGCCGGCGATATTTTCACCGATCGCAGCCAAGTCACTGCGTAGCGCGTTGCGGCGTGCTTCAAACAACTGGGTCTGGGTGGCGACATGCTGTGCCGCCGCCGGGTTGGAAGCAGCACCAGTTAAATCCGGATGAAAACTGATATGGTCAGCGCCCGACAACTCGGTTGTAGCGCGGCCTTCTACCGCGCGCAGTGCCAGATAATTGTGATGCACCTGCTCGTAGCTCGCGCGCGCGGTGGCATCATTCAATACCGCCAGCACATCGCCTGCTTTGACGCGTGCACCTTCCTTTACCAGCACCCGTTCTATGGTGCCGCCACTGGGGTGCTGAATCGGCTTGCGTTTGGTGTCGATGGTCACAGTTGCCGGCGCCGGCACACCCTCATCGAGTGGTGCGTATGCCGCCCACAGCAAGAAGCCGCCAAAGCCAATCACAATCGCCAGAAAGCCGTTGCGTATGGTGGCGCTGGTATCGGTAGGCAGTACCAGGTCGTCGACATCAGTAATGTCGCTGGCGGAGCGTGCCTTGCCCGGTAGACGGGCCTCAAAAGATCGGGGAGCAATATTCATGATCAAGCAGTTCTCGGTTGGGGAAGGGCGTCAGGACGTGCGGTCACGTCCATCACACCAAATTGGGCGACGGTGCCATTGTTCAGCACCAGCACGCGGTCAGCTAATGCCAGCAGGTTACGTTGGTGCAGCACCATAAAAACAGTTTTGCCGGCCTGCTTCAGTTCGACGATGGCTTTCATCAGCGCGACCTCGCCCACATCATCCAGGTTGGCATTCGGCTCATCCAGCACGACTAAATCCGGCATGCCGTACAGCGCACGTGCCAGCGCCAGACGTTGTCGCTGCCCACCAGAGAGCAGGCCACCCGCTTGACCAAGCGACGTGTCGTAGCCTTGCGGCAGATGCTGAACCATTTCGTGTATGCCGGCCCGTTTTGCGGCCTCGATCACTGCATCTGAGTCAATCTCTCCGAAGCGGCAAATGTTTTCGGCAACCGTACCTTCCAACAGTTCAATATCCTGCGGCAGATAACCGATATGAGGACCAAGGCGATCGCGATCCCACTTGCTGATATCAACGCCATCGAGCAGCATCTGACCACGCGTGCTTGGCCAGACGCCGATCAGGCAGCGCGCCAAGGTTGATTTACCCGCGCCGGAGGGGCCAACAATACCCACCACCTCACCTGGGCGAAATTCAAGATTCAGGCCTTTTAAAATTTGCGTATCCGAACCCGGCGCCAGCGCCACCAGCTGCCGCAGCTCGATCTGCCCAGTGACATGCTCCGCGCTGTGATACCGGCCGCCATCGGGGTAATCGCTAATCACCTTATCGAGCCGCGAATAAGCTTGCCGCGCCTCGACAAACTGCTTCCAGGTGCCAACCAGGCTGCTAATTGGCCGCAGCGCATTCGACATCAGTGCGTTCGAGGCAATCATCGCTCCCAGCGAAATCTCGCCACGAATAGCCAACCACGCACCCAGCGCAAGAATGAGTGATTGCTGACTGTATTGCATGAACTTACCCACTGCCTGCATGCGGTGCTGCTGCTCATGCGATTGCTCGCGCCGATGAAATTGTGTTGCGACCAAGCCGATCCAGCGCCGGCGTAAATTCGGCAGCATACCCATCGACTCCACCGCTTCGGCATGGCGCAACTTGCCGCCCAGGTAGCTGTTAGCTTGCAGCTCGCTGTCGCTTGCGCGTTCATGTAGCCGCGCTGTCATTAAATGCGAGCCAATCGCCAACATAATCAGCAACAAGGTAAACACGATACCAGCCCAGCCTAGCAGCGGGTGCATCAAAAACAGCACTGCGAGGTAGATCGGCATCCACGGTAAATCAAAGAATGCGAACACACCATTACCCGTCAAGAACTGGCGCAAATTGGTCAGATCAGAAAACGCACGGGTAGCACTGGCGCCATCTTGCGCCAAATGCGCAGAGAAGCTGGCATCAAATACGCGTGCGTTCAGCGCCTCATCAAAGCGCACGCCGGCGCGCACCAGCAAGCGGGAACGTACCCATTCTGCGACTGCCATCACCACAGTAAACAGCACCATCACCAGGGTGACAGCGATCAGCGTCACCTCGCTTTGGCTCAGCATCACGCGGTCGAAGACTTGCAGCATGTACAGCGTGGGCGTAAGCATCAACAGGTTAGCGACCAGGCTAAACAAGCCAACCCACAAAAACTCGGTACGGAAAGTCCAGAGCCCGCGGCCGAGTTCAGTGCGAGTGAGAGAAGCAATCAGGTTCATGCCATACCCCCGGCCACTTGTGGCGGCACACCGCTGGCAGCGAGTTGCTGTTGTCGGGCTTTGTTCAGCGCAGCCAGCACCTCATCACGCGGTCCGAAGCCTGCCAGCTGGCCGTCACGCAAAATAAGAATTTTGTCGGCCGCAGGTAGTACCGACGTGCGATGCGTAATGATGATGGTAGTGCTGCCGCGTCGCTTCAGTTCAAGCAAGGTTTCAAGTAGAGATTTTTCGCCGGCTTCGTCCAGGCTGGAATTCGGCTCATCTAACAACACAAATTTCGGCCAGCCATAAATCGCGCGTGCCAGTGCTACGCGTTGGCGCTGTCCACCAGAGAGTCGCGCGCCATCTTCGCCGAGCAGTGTGTCGTAGCTGTCGGGTAGTGCCTCGATCATGCTATCCAGGCCAACCTGACGCGCTGCCTCGCGTACTTGATCCATATCCACATCACCAAAGCGCGCAATGTTTTCTGCGATGCTTCCGTCAAATAGCTCTACGTCTTGCGGTAGGTAGCCAAGGTAAGGGCCAAGCTCGGCTTTATTCCAGGCGTACATATCGTTTCCGTCGAGTCGCACCTTGCCCGACATACTTGGCCATATGCCCATCAACAAACGCGCCAGGGTAGTTTTACCGGCAGCAGAGGGGCCGATCATTGCGACCGTCTCGCCCGGTGCTACTGAAAAATTCACACCACGAATAATCGGGTAGGGGCTGCCGGGCGCGCCCGCCGTGACCTGCTCCACGTTCAGGTAGCCTTCCGGTGCGGGCAATGACATACCGTACTGACGCTCAGGCAGCGCATTCAGAAAATTTTCCATGCGGCGATAAGAGTCGCGCGCATTCACCACCAAACGCCACTGCAAAATCAATTGCGCTAGCGGTGCCAGAACACGGCCACCGAGCGTGGAGGCCACGATCATCATGCCGCCGCCGCCGAGCAGCATGCCCTTCACCGTCAACCAGCACGACAGACCCAGAATCAAAGAGCTTTGCAGCATTTGAATCAGCTTGGCGCTCGCGCTGTTAATGCCTGCGGTGTCCGAGGCCTCGGCTTGCTTCGCCAGAAAAAGGCGCTGCCGTTTCATCCAGCGCTGATGAATATGACCCGTCATACCCATCGCATTCACTACTTGGGCATTGCGTAACACGCCGCTGGCATAATTTTGCGCACTAATTGCTGCCTTGTTTGCCTCGGTCAGCGCGGGTAGTGTTTTACGCTCGGTTTGCACTCCAAGCGCTACTTGCACCACTGCGCCAATTAAGGCGATGATCCCTAGCCACGGGCTGATAAAAAATATAATGAACAGATAAAGTATTGATGCCGGCGCATCCATAATCGCAGTCACCGCTGGCGACGCAATAAAGTCGCGCAGCGTACGCAAATCATTAAATACTTGCAGCGTGCCGCTATTCGGATTTTTTAAATTCGCATCGAAGCTGGCATTAAACAAACGCTTACGCAGCGATACATCAAATTGCTCACTTGCCTGATACATCAGCTTGCCGCGCACTACGTCCAGCCACTCCATGATCAGGTAAGTACCCAGTACCCAGATGATCAACATCACCAGCGTGGTACTGCTGCGGCTGTTCACCACACGGTCGTACACTTCCAGCATAAAAATGGTGGGAGCAAGCACCAACATGCTGTTCACAAAACTGAACAGCGCAGCACGCTTATACAGCGGCAGAAAACGCCAGATCAGTTGCGAAAGTTCGGTGGTACCCGCCGTGGGTTTGACAGCAGTGTTCATGCAGCGTGTTCCATGGCAGAGGCGGCGCTAGGCGGCGGTGGGTTGGTCAGAATCAGTACATATTGCGGCAACATGGCGTCGGCTTCAGCACCATCCTGCGACGCTTGTGAGAAGTGAAAGTGCAAAGAAAATGCATCTCCGTTAGAGACCATCGCAATTTCGCGCAGTTTCTCTTGCTGAAAACGCTGCTCATCATTAGCGCTAATCGACAGCTGAAAGCGCAAGCGGCCATCCAATGAAAACATCGAAATCTGTCCGGCCTTGATGCTGAGCGTATGTCGATCAAAATACACCGGCGCGCTGGCGGCAAATTGCAGTAAGGGCAGGGGTTGATTACCCAGCCGCGCTAAATTGAACGGGCTCTGCGGTGACTGGTACACCTGTCGGCAGCTGCGAGAAACCGAGTAGATCGCATTGCAAATCATCTGCGAGCCCAGCTGCGGGAAGCGCGTGCGTAGCTGCCGGTAGCTCAGATGATGCAGCGCCACCCGGTTCCAGCAGCGGGTATCGCGCGCCACCGGCGACAGCGCATTGCAGACTTCGGCAAACGCTTGCTGCAGCGCGTGCAGCTGCTGCGTTTGCGCCGGGTCGGCATTCAGGGGAATGACAAGGGTCGTATTCAAGCCAAACTCAGACCATCTGCGGTCGAAAAAATTTCATATAGGAGTATTCATATAGGATACTACTGATTGCTGCGAGGCAACAGAAAGTCCTAGCGTTTTTGTCGGGTATAAGCTCTCGTCATTGAACCGCCCGGTGCTCAACAATCGACGCACAATGTCGATTAACCGGGATAAGGCGCAAACCGTCCAACAATCCTTGCACCATGTCTGAAGCCAACACCGAGCATTTGCCCGACCCAAACGCCTAACCCAAACGCCTAACGAAAACGCCTAACCAAGACGAGTCGCCAATTGCCTTACCAAGAAACCATATTCGCGTCGGGCATTCCCATCAACAACGTCGCCGCCACAACGGTCACGTTTTCGAATGATCAAGTCATCATCGCGCCTGAATCCAGCGCGGTGCGCCTGGTGCTGAGCGATGGCATCAGTAATACGCGCTGGGTCGCCTCCGGTAAATTTCAATACGCCTCAGGTAAAAGCACGCTCAATCACGCTTCGGGCGGTATCGACAGTCTCACTATCTTTCAGGGCGATACGCAACTCACCAGTATCAACTTCGGTCGGCCGTTTGATGTGCAGCAGCTGTTACCTCTTACCGCTGCGCAGGCGAGCGCGCAGTTCAGCTACCGATTAAGTTTTTTATCAGGCAATGATTCATTTTTTTCTGCGCGTACGGGTACAGCGCCCGATCAGGTGCAGGGGTTAGACGGAAACGATGTGTTCGCCGGTTACGGCGGTGTAGATACCTTTGATGGTGGCAATGGCAGAGATACCGCTATCTACCGCGGGCGCGCGTTTGAGTACACCATCAGCCCGGCGGCAAACAACCGCTGCACCGTGCGCGACAATGTCGGCCAGCGTGACGACACCGATAACTTGATCAACGTCGAGCGGTTGCAGTTTTCTGATTTCACGGTAGCGCTCGATACCACCGGCACGGCAGGCCAGGCGTATCGCGTTTACAAAGCCGCGTTCAATCGAACGCCCGACTTATCTGGTCTGGGTTATTGGATCGACCGTATGGACAAGGGTATGGATCTGATCGAAGTATCGTCACGCTTCATCGATTCTCCCGAGTTTCGGGCGCTATACGGCACCAATCCAACCAATGATGTCTTTCTCACCCGCCTGTACAGCAATGTCTTGCAGCGCTCACCTGACAATACCGGCTATGTGTGGTGGCAGAACCAGTTACGCAGCAACCCGGAAAAAACCTGGCAGAAGGTGCTGGCTGATTTTTCAGAGTCTGCAGAGAACCAGGCCAATGTCGCGCAGCTGATTGCCAGCGGCATTCCGTTCGACCCGCCCGGCTAGCGCAAGGTGGCCATGGGTTGGGGCGCGTAGGGGTCAGCTTGGATCAGTTGCTGAAGTAACTACCCAGGGCGAGTACATCCTCACCGGTGAGCACCCCGGCAGCTTGGCGTAACCGCAGATAGGCGATCAAATGCCCATAGCGTGCCTGCGCAAGATCACGGCGCGTGGTGTACAGCTGCTTCTCTGCATTCAGCAGATCCAGGTTAATGCGAGCGCCGCCCGCAATACTTTTGCGCGTAGCGTCAATCACCAGCAGCGAGGACTGCTCGGCACTCGCAAGCGCATCAATACGTGCTTTACTGCTTGTAAACAAGCGATGCTGCCGTCGTAGCTCTTGTAGAACGTCTTCGGTCTTTGCAGCCAGATCTGCTTTTGCGCGCTCAACACCCGCCACCGCCTGACGTATGCCCGCATCGACACCGCCACCCGAATAAATGGGAATAGCCATCTGCACACCAATACTGCGCAGCCGTGATTCCTGATTAAACGTAAACAAGGAATCAGCCTTGGAGTCGGTGTAGCTCGCCACAAAATCGACTTTCGGGTAGTGCCCGGCTTGCGCGCGATTCAGATCCAGCTCGGCATAATTCACCTGAAACCGCTGCGCTATCAGCGTTGCGTTTTGATCCAGCGCGATTTTTTCCCAGCCCTCAAAGGTTTCCGGTTCAATTGGTAAAAACGTGAAACCCGCGCTCAGCTTGGGCAGCGGCGTTGTCAGTGGCCCGGTAATACTCGCCAACTTACGTCTTGCAATATCAAGGCTGTTCTCGGCTTCGAGCAGCTCAGCCTCCGACAGCTCATAACGCGCCCTGGTTTCCAGAACATCGGTTTTGGTACCCGCGCCGCGCTCAAACATGCGCTGGTTCGCCAGCTCGTTCTCTTTCAGCGCATCGCGTTGAGCTACCGCAAGCTGAATCTGTTCACGCGCCAGCAGGGCCTCAGCATAGGCAGCGAACAGGCGCACATACAAGTCTTGCGTCTTGACCGCGAATACTGCCTCGCCATAATTCGACTGTGTATCACCTTGCTTGTAGCGTGCATACGCTTCCAAATTAAATAGCGGCTGTCGCAGGCTAATCGATGCAGACTCACTGAGGTAGTTTGGCTTGTCATTTACCGGTCGACCACCGGTGGTAATGGTGCGGTCTGCAGCTACATCACTGCGGCCGTAGTTGGCCGATACATTCGGCAGCAGGTTCGCGCGGCCGATGATGCGAGCCTCGCGCGAAGAAGCCTCTTCATAGGTGGCTGATTGCAGCGCGGGGTCATAGCGCAATGCTGCTTGCAGCGCCTGCTCAAGCGTCATCGCATGGGCATGTGGAGCGCCCAGAGCAAGTGCCACGCTCAGGCTGGCGGCTAATCGCGTGGGTTTCAGAGAATGTCGGCGCATGGCGCGGCGCAGTAAACCAGAAGGGCGCATTGAATTAAAACAGGTAGGTTGGGGCGCAGTGCCCGTCAGAGAGGCGCGATTGTATCAGCGCTGGTTCAGCTGACTTGGTTTGTCAGGAAACTTTCGTCATGCTGCAAACGCAAAAAGGCTATAATTCTGGCAATTCGCATTTCACATTGTGCTTTTTGTTATGACGTTTCCTTACCCATCGCAAGCCGCGATTGCGATCGCTTTGTTATCGAGCGTTGCACTGGCAGTCAGTATTGTTCTTACCAAGCACTGGCACGGCCGGCACTCGCTGGATTCTGATACAGGCGTTCAAAAAATTCATTCCGACCCCACCCCGCGCATCGGCGGGCTCGCCGTCTTGGTGGGCATGGTGCTCGCATGGATCATCGCCACGCCCGCGGTTGCCCAGCACCTGGGTTGGATTTTAATCGCCAGCTTGCCTGCATTCTTGTTCGGTATGGCGGAAGACTTTACCAAGTCTATCGGCGTCACCGAGCGACTATCCGCAACCTTTGCCAGCGGCTTGTTTGCGGTGACCCTAGGTGATCTGTCGATTGTTCGCGTCGACGTACCTCTGATCGATCTATTGCTTACTGTCGGCCCGTTTGCTGCGCTTTTTACCGTATTTGCCATCGCCGGCTTATGTCATGCGGTGAACCTGGTCGACGTCTACCATGGCTTATCTACCGTCAGTTTCCTTATCAGCCTGGTGGGTCTCGGCCTGATCGCGCACACCCAAGCCGATGCCGAGATGGTGCAATTATGTGTACTCATCGGTGCCGCAGCACTGGGGTTCTTCGTCTTGAACTTCCCCTTTGGCAAGCTCTTCCTCGGCGACTCCGGCGCCTACCTGCTGGGCTTTTTGCTGGGTTGTTTATCTGTGCTGCTGGTCACGCGTAACCCGGTATTGTCGCCCTGGGCAGCAGTGCTGGCGTGCAGCTACCCCATCATCGAAACACTGTTTTCTATCCTTCGTCGCTTGGCGTTTGACCGTGCACTGGCCCAGCCAGATCGGCAGCACCTGCACAGCTTGATTGGCGCGCACCTGTGCGCACGCTTTCCGTATTTCGCACAAGGCTGTTTGCCGCATGTCGGGGTGTGCTTGCTGATCTGGCCGTTTGTTGCACTGGGTGCGTGGCTCGGGTGGCAGTGCAGTACCTCAACGCCTATCCTGATCGTGGCGTTCGCATGCCTGTCGTTGTGTTACGGCGTGGTGTACTGGAATCTCAACTCGCTGGTCAGGCGCGACATGGCATCCAGTACCACGCAACCAGAGCAAGTCACCAACGAGGCCTGAATCGTTCGCGAGTGGCAGTGCTTGCGGTGCGCGCGCGGTTGGCGCGCGCGGCTCGCGGGCGTTTGTGGCAGCCAACTTTCCAAACACGCAAGCCTTGGGGCGCAAGCAGCGGGCAGCGGCGTGATACGATCCAAGGCTTTACTCTCACCGGGCACATTGCTGCGACCACCGCCCATGCCCGTTCAGCGCTAACCGATGTTCTCTTCCCTGTGGCATTTCCGCGGCTTCATCTGGAACAGCGTACTGCGTGACCAGCAGCTCAGGTATCGCCGCTCGGCGCTGGGCATTCTCTGGACCATCGCTCAGCCGCTGGCACTCATCCTCATCTACAGCGTCGTGTTTGGCCGTGTGATGCGTCACCCCGGCATGGGCGAGGGCGCGTTTGATTACCCTGTTTACCTCTGCTCAGGCATCCTCACCTGGAGCCTGTTCTCCGATGTACTGTCGCGCCTCACCACGGTGTTTAACGATAACGCGCACCTGCTGCGTAAAGTGCAGCTACCCAAGCTGTCGTTTCCGGTAATTGCAGTCGGCGCGTGTCTGCTGAATTTTGCGATGGTGATGGCAGTGTTCCTGGTATTCCTGATCTTGGTAGGCCGCGTACCGGGCATCAGCCTGCTGGGGTTGCTGCCGGTGGTGGCGGTGCAGGTCGCCTTCGCGCTTGGTTTAGGTGTTGTGCTCGGCAGTGTGAATGTATTTTTTCGTGATGTGCAGCAGGCACTTGGTATTGGCTTACAGCTGTGGTTTTGGCTAACGCCGATTGTGTACGTGCCCAGTATTTTGTCGGAGCGCACAGTGGCCCTGCTGTCGTGGAATCCGATGTGGCCTGTCATGGCCGCTTACCGGGATATATTTTTGAACAATCAATGGCCGGATTGGGTAACGCTGCTGTACCCGGCCGCTTTATCGGTACTGTTATTGGCTGCCGGTTTCGTCGTGTTCAAGCGGCTGCAACACGATATCCTGGATGAAGTCTGATGGGTCATCTGCGCGTTCACCAAGTCGGCAAAGTATTCCGTCGTTATCGCCACCCCATCGCACTCATTGCTGAGTGGCTAGGCCTCGGGCAGCACCATCAGCAGCGTTGGGTGCTCAAGCACATCAGCTTTGAAATCGCGCGTGGCGATGCCGTAGCGCTCATTGGTGTCAATGGAGCAGGCAAGAGCACCTTGCTCAAACTCATCGCCGGAACATCTGCGCCAACGGAAGGTATGGTCGAGATCAACGGTCGCCTCACTGCATTACTCGAGCTTGGCATGGGCTTTCATCCCGACTTTACCGGTCGGGAGAACGCGCGCATGGCGGCGCGTCTGTCTGGTATTCCAGATAACGAGGTAGAAGCACTCATAGCAGCAGCAGAAGACTTCGCCGAAATCGGCGACTACTTTGATCAGCCACTGCGCGTCTACTCATCCGGCATGCAAGTCCGGTTAGCGTTTAGTGTGGCTACCGCAGTACGACCCGATATTCTTATCGTCGACGAGGCCTTATCCGTCGGCGACACCTATTTTCAGCACAAGAGCTTTGATCGCATTCGACGCTTTCTGGCTCAAGGCACCACGCTATTGTTTGTGTCGCACAGCCCGGCGGCAATCAAATCCATCTGCCAACGCGCACTGTTACTCGATCAAGGTAGCATCGTGATGGATGGCGAGCCCGAGCAAGTGCTCGATTACTACAACGCCATCATCGCCCGTTCGCACGCCGACTATGAAATCAAGTCGCTCACCTCAGAGGATGGCGCACGTGGCCTACGCTCGGGCACTGGCGAAGCCACTATCGAACGTGTTGAGCTGATCGTTGATGGCGCATCAGTACACGCCCTATACAGCGGTCAGGCGGCACAGCTGAAGGTACATGCACGCAGCCGGGACGCGCTCGAGCAACTCACTGTCGGTATCTTGATTCGCGATCGGTTTGGTAACGATGTATTCGGCACCAACACCATGCTGCTTGGTGAAACCCTACCGCGCCGCGCAGGCGAAGCATTTTGTGCCGAGTTTTGTTTTGCCAGTCTGCCACTCGGTAAAGGCAGTTACAGCATCACCGTTGCCTTGCACAGCCAGGAGCATCATATTGCAGATAACTACGACTGGTGGGATCGCGCACTGGTGTTTGAAGTAGTCGCCGATAGCGCCAGTGGTGTCGGTGTCTGTCATTTTCCGATTCAACTGCGCTGGCATAATGACGAAGATAGCGACGAAGATAACGACGAAGATAGCGACGAAGGCGCTGCGGCATGAACGTCGTACTCGCAGTTGATGCGATCAACCCTGCGCTCACCGGCATAGGCAGATACACCTGGGAACTGGCTACGCGCCTTCCGGCCTTACTCGCACCAAACGATCAGCTGCGCTACATCGCGCGTCATCGCTGGGTGAGTGATATCGCAGCAATGCGGGTGGCTGAACCGGTACGTCAAGCTGTGCGTCGCAGCATGGTACGCAGTCAGTTAGCGGCAGCCGTGTACGCGGTGCTGTGGCCTATCGTCATGCGCTATCGGCTCAGTGGTGCGCGCAATGCCATCTACCATGGCACCAATTTTTATGTGCCGCCCGGTACCGATCGCGCGATCGCTACCTTTCACGATTTATCAATCTACCGTCACCCCGAATGCCATCCTGCCGCACGGGTCGCATTCATGCGGCGCGCACTACCGCAAACACTGAAACGTTCAGATTTCATCATTACCGTATCCGAATTCACGCGACGTGAAGTGATTGAATTTTTTGGTTGGCCGGCCGATAAAATCAAAGCCATTCCGCTCGGTGTAGACAACGTCTTCAAGCCACACAGCGCAGCAGAAACGCAAGCCGTGCTCCAAGCGCTCGGCCTTCAGCACGATGGCTATGTCCTGTGTACTGCCACCATCGAGCCGCGTAAAAACATCTCACGTCTTTTAGCAGCCTATGCATTGCTGCCCGCTACAACGCGCGCGCGCTGGCCATTGGTCTTGGCCGGTGGCGATGGCTGGAATGACGACACCCTGCGCAAGCAAATACAGCAGGCAGAGCAAGCCGGCTGGTTACAACGCTTGGGTTATGTTGATGATGCTGCCTTGCCGGCGCTGATGGCCGGTGCGCGATGCTTTGCCTTTCCCAGTATCTATGAGGGCTTTGGGTTACCGGTGCTCGAGGCCATGGCATCCGGTGTACCAGTCGTCACCGCCGACATTGCCTCACTGCCGGAAGTGGCCGGTGACTGCGCCCTGTTGATCGATCCGTATGATGTCAATGCACTTCATGCAGCACTCGACCGCGCCTTGCACGATGACCCCTGGCGTCAGCACGCCAGCACGCGCGGAATTCAGCGTGCCGCAGGCTTTGGCTGGGACCGCACCGCAGCCGACACTGCCGCCGTCTATAAACACGTAGCCGCCTTATGACGCGCGTCTTGCATGTTTATAAAACCTACGGCGCCGATGGCTGGGGTGGGGTTGAGCGTTGCATAGCACAGCTACTGCGTGCCGGTGCTGCACGAGGTGATACCGGTGAAGTGCTGACCACCGGGCCAAGCGATAGCACCGAGCAGCTTGAGGGCTTTACGGTTCACACCGTGCGCAGACAATTAAACATCGCCTCAACCCCCATGGCATGGCAATTTTTATCGCGACTACAAACACTCGCCACACGCTTCGATGTGATTCACTATCACTTCCCGTGGCCGTGGATGGATCTGGCGCACTTGCTTGGGCGGGTGCGTACCCCCAGTGTCGTCACCTACCACTCAGACGTCGTCAGACAAACCGGTTGGATGACCCTCTACCGACCACTCATGCATCGCTTTTTGGCCTCGGTGAATCGCATCATCGTCACCTCACCCAACTACTTGGCCACCAGCCCGGTGCTGGCCCACTACCAAGACAAATGTACCGTCATACCGATCGGTCTTGATCCCACCAGCTACCCGGCACCTGAGAATAGTAAGGTCGAGCATTGGCGCGAGCGTGTCGGCGATAAGTTTTTTTTGTTTGTGGGTGTGCTGCGCTACTACAAAGGGCTGCATGTTTTACTAGAGGCCGCGCGTCGCAGCGGGGTTCCTGTGGTTGTTGCGGGTGATGGCCCGCTGGCCTCGTCACTGCATGCGCAGTCGCGTGACATCACCAACGTGCACTGGTTGGGCAACGTATCCGAACAAGACAAAGCCGCGCTGCTCAGCCTATGCAAAGCCTTTGTGTTTCCATCCCACTTGCGCGCAGAAGCTTTCGGTATCTCATTGCTCGAAGCCGCCATGTACGGCAAGCCCATGATCAGCGCTGAAATTGGCACCGGTACCAGCTACGTTAACCAACACGGGAACACCGGCATCGTCGTGCCCGCGCAAGATGCAACCGCGCTGGCGAGCGCCATGCACACATTGGCAAACGACCCTCAGCTGTGTGCGGCGTATGGCCAGGCAGCACGTCAACGCTTCATGCAACTGTTTCAAGCAGATCAGGGTGCTGATCAGCATGCGGCGCTGTATCGCAGCGTTTCCGAGCCGGTCGGGCGCATTTAACAAGTCCGTTGACCTCATTCTGAAGTACGATCATGCCGCGCCTACTCATTGAGTGCACCCGCACCGCCAGCAGCGGTCTCCACACTGGCATACAACGTGTGGTGCGACGGATCACCGACGAAGCGCGGCGTTTAACGCCAAATCATGGTTTTGAGAGCGTGATCTCAGTGGTGATCGAGGCAGGGCGTTGGTATGCATTACCCAAACTCATGCCACACGTGCGCGAAGCCGGCAGCCAAGCTGCGCCAACGTGCTTGGATATCGAACCGTTGACGATACAGCCGGACGATCATCTTCTACTGGTAGACGCTACCTGGTACCTTGATGCATGGCCGGCGATAGTAAACGCTATTGATCACGGCGCGCAGCTGCATGTCATCTGGCACGACTTGATTCCACTGCAGCACCCCGAGTTTTTTCCGCAGGGCCTGGCACCGCGATTTAAGCATCATCTTGATCAAGTGATTCAGCACGCCAGCAGTATTCAGTGCGTGTCTGCGACCGTGCGCGCGCAGCTGGCCCACTATATTCGCAGTACCGCACCCCATAAAATCAACACACTCCCGCTGGGCGTACAACACCCCGGCGCTGATGGTCTTCAGTCTGGTATCGCGCCACGCGAAGCACTACGCGCTATGTGGCCTGCGCATCAAACAACCAAGCATGATGACAATTCACCGCTGCGACTATTGGCGGTGGGTACCCTCGAGCCGCGTAAAGGCCATGCGATCCTGCTCGATGCCTGCGAGGCCATCTGGCGCGACATGGCATCGAATACCATAAATAGCACCAATTCGAACCCTGAATTGACTTCACCATGGAACACGCAGTCGACTGCGCCATTAAGCCACGCACCGCGCGATCTCATCTTGTGTATCGCAGGCGCTCCCGGTTGGCAGGTAGACTCGCTGCTGGCGCGCTTGCAGCACCACCCGGAGCTTGGCCGTCGGCTGTT